>NZ_AP022598.1:2115468-2417678 GCF_010725485.1 Mycolicibacterium parafortuitum
AAAGCGGCACAAGGGATAAATGAACATGGAGAAACACATCATCGGGCGCGGCCTTCTGGCCGGCGCCGCCGCAGGCGTGCTGGCGTTCGTGTTCGCCCGCATCTTCGTCGAGCCCCAGATCGAACTCGCGATCGGCTACGAGGACGGCATCGCAGCCGCGCATGAGGCGATGGAGGAAGCCGCCGGGGTCGCCGGGCACAGCCACGGCGACGGCGGTGGGTTCACCCGCGCCGTGCAGATGAACATCGGCATGGGCCTGGGGGTGCTGCTGTTCAGCCTCGCGATCAGCGCGCTGTTCGCGGTCGTGTTCGCGGTCGCCTACGGCCGGGTCGGCGACATCTCGGCCCGGCTGCTGTCGCTGTACATCGCGGGCGGCATGCTGCTGAGCCTCTACATCGTCCCGTCGCTGAAGTACCCGGCCAGCCCGCCGGCGCTGAGCCTGGACGAGACGATCCGCCAGCGCACACTGCTCTATCTGGCGGTCGTGGTGCTCTCCGCGGCTCTGCTGATCGCCGCGGTGTATCTGGGCAGGCAGTGGGCCGCCAAGATCGGCAACTGGAACGCGACCCTGGCCGCGGCGGGCGCTTACGTCGTCGCGATCGCGGTCGTGATGCTGATCCTGCCGACGATCAGCGAGACCCCGGCCCCGCTGGTCGACGACAACGGCGTGATCATCTACGAGGGCTTCCCGGCCGATCTGCTCTACGAGTTCCGGCTCTACGCGCTCGGCACCCAGGTGGTCATCTACGCGACGATCGGCCTGGTCTTCGGTGCGCTGATCTCGCGGCTGCTCGGTGAGCGGAAGCATTCCATCCCCGCGTGAGTGAGGTCGTCCGGCTGACCCTCGTGTCACACGCCATGACCGATGCGATGGCGGCCGGACGATTCCCCACCGACGAACCGGTCAACGCGCTCGGCAGGCGCCAGCTCGACGGTGTCGAGCTGGAGTCTGTCGAGCGCGCGGTGTGCGGGCCCGAGTCACGGGCGCAGCAGACGGCCGCGATGCTGGGCCTGCAGCCCGAGATCGAGCCGGCGATCGCCGATCTGGACTGCGGCCGGTGGCGCGGCAGCCTACTGGGCGCGGTGGCCCCGGAGGAGATGACGATCTGGCTGACGGATCCGGCCGGCGCGCCGCACGGCGGCGAGTCCGTCGTGAACCTGGTCGGTCGCGTCGGGCGCTGGATGGATTCGCTGTCGGCGCACCGGATGCGCGTCATCGCGGTGACCCATCCCGCGGTGGTGCGGGCGGCTGTCGTCGTCGCGCTGGACGCGCCGCCGAAGTCGTTCTGGCGCATCGACGTCGCCCCGGTCAGCCGTACGGTGCTGCACTGCCGCGGGCAGGCCTGGAACCTGCGCTCGAACTAATTCGGGATCAGGTCGAACGTCTGCCGCGCGATCGACATCAGCCACGCCGCGGCGGTTTGGCTGCGGTACTCCGGCCAGTTCGACTGCAGGCTGACCACCCACGGTTGGCCCGACTTGTCGACGGCGTACCAGCTGAAGGTCAGGTCGCCGGGCAGGTTGCCGGCCTTGGCGCCGATGTAGGGCCATTCGGTGCGGTCCAGGTCGATGCCGGGTAGGAACGACAGGATGTCCTTGACCGGTGCGGCCTCGCCGACGGCGCCTTTCTGCAGTGCGGCGTGCAGCCTGCAGATGTCGGCGGCGCTGCCGTACCACTCGGCGCCGATGCCGGACGCGGGCTCGTGCGTGCGCTTCGGATCGGGTTCGTAGGGGCGCGAATTCGTCTGCTGCAGCAGCTGGACCCGGCCTTCGGGGGTGGCCTGCTTCCACTGCTCGCGCAGGTCCGGCGTGCCCCAGCCGACCGAGAACAACTGGTGCATGGTCGGGAACGGGGTCATGCTCGCCGGATCGTGATGGCCGGCCTCGACCAGCGCGCGTTCGATGGCGCCCGGGCCGAGCCGCTCGATCAGCAGATCGGTGGCCATGTTGTCGCTGGCCGAGATCATCTGCTGGGCTGCGTCGCGCACCGTCACCGTCGAGCCCGGCGGCAGCTCGTCGAATCCGGACGAGCCGACGGCCTTGGCCTCCTCGGTGATCGTGAGCGGGTCGGTCCATGTGACCGTGCCCGCCTTGACGGCGTCGGCGACGGCGAGCAGCACGTAGAGCTTGAAGATCGACGCCAGCGGCAGCGACAGGTCGGTGTTCGAGCCGGCGACCTTCTCGCACCGGCCGTCGACGACCTTGGCCACCTGGTAGGAGTACCGCGCGCCGGTGCTGGTCAGCTCTTCGTCGATGTCGGACCAGGTGTCGATCTGCGGGGGTACCAGGTCGACGGTGAACCGGTCGACCATGCCGGCCTCGTCGGTGCGCAGCTTGATGGTCTGTGCGACGCCGTAGGACGTCCGCACGTCGAGGGTGGCCCAGCCGGCCCCGACGTCGACGTTGGTGACAGTGAACGGCCGGTCCCACCAGATCCGGTCCATCGTGACGCCGACGTGCTCGACGAGTTCGGGGACGGCCATCGTGCGAATACCGACCTCGCCGATCGGCCAGTCGCTGTTGAGCATGTCCATGGTCTGCTTCGCCCGCAGACCCTGCGGTGTGTTGATCTGGATCGGCACGCCGTAAGCGGCGTCAGCAGGTGCTGGACGTGTGGCAGTACACCCGCAGGCCAGGGCCACGGCAGAGACCAGTGCGACCAGTGTGGTCACCCGGCGCCGGGCCCGGACCGCCTCACCCGTTGCTGTCAGTCCCCGCAACGTCGAGTACGACCTCGAACTCCAGCAGCGACGCACCGGTGGCGACGGGATTACGGCGCTCTCCGGCGTGCGCCTCGTGGGCCGGGCCGTTGGCCCAGGCCTGGAAGGCCTCCTCGGACTCCCACTGGGTGACGACGTAGTAGCGGGTCTCGCCCTTGACCGGGCGGAGCAGCTGGAAGCCGAGGAAACCGGGCTGGTTGTCGACCGCGTGGGCGCGGTGCGCGAACCGCTTCTCCAGCTCCGGACCTGCGTCGGGCGGAACCTCGATGGCGTTGATCTTCACCACTGACATGCCGTTAGGTTACCGTGCCGATTCATGCCCACCGACCTGCTGACCCCACGCGGCGGTGGGGGCCGCCCGCTGGTTCTGGTGCACGGGCTGATGGGCCGGGGGACCACCTGGTCGCGTCAGTTGCCGTGGCTGAGCCGGCACGGGCGGGTGTACACCTACGACGCGCCGTGGCACCGCGGGCGCGAGGTCACCGACCCGCATCCGATCGGCACCGAGCGTTTCGTCGACGACCTCGGTGACGCCGTCGAGGCGCTGGGGGAGCCGGCGATCATGGTCGGCCATTCGATGGGTGCGCTGCACTCGTGGTGCCTCGCCGCGGCCCGGCCGGAATTGGTGGACGCCGTCGTCGTCGAGGACATGGCCCCGGACTTCCGGGGCCGAACCACCGGCCCGTGGGAGCCGTGGGTGCACGCGCTACCGGTGGAGTTCGGTACCGCCGAACAGGTGTACGCCGAGTTCGGTCCGGTGGCGGGCCAGTACTTCCTGGAGGCGTTCGACCAGACCCCGACCGGGTGGCGGCTGCATGGCCACCCGCAGAAGTGGATCGAGATCGCCGCCGAGTGGGGGATGCGGGACTACTGGGCGCAGTGGGATGCGGTGGCGGTGCCGACCCTGCTCATCGAGGCAGGCGACTCGGTGACCCCGCCCGGCCAGATGCGCACGATGGCCGAACGCGCGCGCCGGGCCACGTATCTGCACGTGCCCGGCGCGGGTCATCTCGTCCACGACGACGCCCCGGGGAAATACCGGGAGGCCGTCGAGGCGTTTCTAACGACGTTCACTCGAGATACCTGACACCGGCCAGTTGGGGTGTTCCTCGAAGCGGGTGCGGATGGCGTCCACGTCGTGTCGCACCCGGTCGGTATCGCGGTCCTCGAACAACCGGCCGCCCATCGGTGCCGCCCAGCGGAACTGGTCGAGGTGGATGCGCAGTGTGCCGTCGGTGTGTGCGGCCCAGGTCAGCAACGCCGCGACGGCGAACGGCGCCAGCAGGATCAGAAAGGCCAATAGCGTGCTCATGGCAGTAATGCTGCGCTCGGGCAACATCCCGCCAACAGTGGCAGCAGCGACAACTCTCGATAAGATGCTGCCATGACGTTGAAGACGGTCTCGGTGCTCGCGCTCGACGGTCTTGCGGTGTTCGAGTTCGGTGTCGTATGCGAGGTGTTCGGCATCGACCGGTCCAGCGACGGCGTACCGAACTTCGACTTCAAGGTGTGCGGCCCGGAACCCGGGAAGCCGCTGCGCACCTCGGTCGGGGCCACCTTGACCCCCGAGCACGGCCTCGACGACCTCGTCGGCGTGGATCTGGTCGCGATCCCGGCGATCGCCAGCCAGAACGGCAGTTACCTGCCTGAGGCGCTGGACGCGGTCCGCAGGGCCGCCGAGACGGGGTCGATCATCCTGACGGTGTGCTCGGGTGCGTTCGTCGCGGGGGCCGCCGGCCTGCTCGACGGTCGTCCGTGCACCACGCACTGGATGCACGCCGACGCGCTGGCCGAGATGTATCCGACCGCGAAGGTCGACCGCAACGTGCTCTACGTCGACGACGGCAATCTGATCACCAGTGCGGGCACCGCTGCGGGCATCGACGCGTGCCTTCATCTGGTGCGCCGGGAACTCGGCAGCGAGGTGACCAACAAGATCGCCCGCCGCATGGTCGTGCCGCCACAGCGCGACGGCGGCCAGCGTCAGTACATCGACCAGCCGATACCGGTGAAGTGTTCGGAGCGCTTCGCGCCGCACCTCGACTGGATTCTGGCCAACCTCGACAAGCCGCACACCGTCACCACGCTGGCGCGTCGCGCGCACATGTCGGGACGGACGTTCGCCCGCCGCTTCGTCGAGGAGACCGGCCGCACCCCGATGCAGTGGGTCACCGACCAGCGGGTGCTCTACGCGCGGCGCATGCTCGAGGAGACGACCCTCGACGTCGACGCCATCGCCGAGCGGTCCGGATTCGGGACCGCGACCCTGCTGCGCCACCACTTCCGCCGCATCATCGGCGTCACGCCGTCGGACTACCGGAAGCGCTTCAACACGAGCGCTCCGCGGGTCGCCGAGATCGCCTGATCACCCTCGCGCCTCATCGCCCTCGCCGGCCAGCGCGAAGCGACCGTCGGCGGTCTGCTCCACCAGCCCGTCCACCAACAGTGAGTGCAACGCCCGGTCCCGCTGGGCGGTGTCGGTGGTCCACGCTACGTCCAGCTCCGCGCGGGTGACCGGAGAAGCGTTGCCGCGCAACACGTCCAGTAGTCTGCCGCGGACCTGACGGTCTGTTCCGGCGTAGCGCTGCACGCGTTTGGCCGGGCCGGTACCCGCCGGGAAGCCCTTCGCCCGCCAGGCGCAGTGCTGCAGCGGGCACAGCCCGCAACGCGGCGCGCGGGCGGTGCACACCGTCGCGCCGAACTCCATCACCGCGACCGAGAACTGCGGTGCGGTGTCGTCGTCGGGCAGTAGTGCCTCGACGTCGGCCAGATCGCGGGCCGACGGCGATCCGGCGTCGGGCAGGCCGTGCACGACGCGGGCGACCACCCGGCGCACGTTGGTGTCGACCACCGGAACGCGTTGGCGGTAGGCGAAACACGCGACCGCACGCGCGGTGTACGTGCCCACTCCCGGCAGTGTCAGCAATGTCTCGACGTCGGCGGGGACGACGTCGTCGTGCTCGGTGGCGATCACGGTCGCGCATTCGTGCAGACGCTTGGCCCGTCGCGGATAACCGAGCTTGCCCCACGCCCGCAGCACGTCCGCGGCGCCGGCGGCCGCGGTCGCCGACGGGGTGGGCCAGCGGGCGACCCAGTCCAGCCAGATCGGCTCGACGCGGGCGACGGGTGTCTGCTGCAACATGAATTCGCTGACGAGGATCTGCCACGCCGACACCCCGGGGCGGCGCCACGGTAGGTCTCGTTGTGCACGGCCGTACCAGCCGATCAACTCGTTCGGCTCAATCATCGCCGCGCGCTCAGGCACAATGGCGGCCATGCCGAATACGAACCCGTTGTCCGCCTGGAAAGCACTCAGAGAGGGTAACGAGCGCTTCGTTGCCGGCAAACCCCTGCACCCGAGCCAGAACGCCGAGTATCGGGCCAGCCTGGCGGCCGCACAGAAGCCGACGGCCGTGGTGTTCGGCTGCGGCGACAGCCGCGTGGCCGCCGAGTTGCTGTTCGACCAGGGCCTCGGTGACATGTTCGTGGTCCGCACCGCCGGTCACGTGATCGACTCCGCGGTGCTCGGTTCGATCGAATACGCCGTATCCGTGCTCAAGGTGCCGCTGGTCGTGGTGCTCGGGCACGACAGCTGCGGCGCGGTCAAGGCGGCGCTGTCGGCCCTCGACGATGGTGAGGTGCCGGGCGGATACGTCCGCGACGTCGTCGAGCGCGTGATGCCGTCGATCCTGGTCGGCCGCCGTGAAGGCATGTCCCGGGTCGACGAGTTCGAGGCCCGCCACGTCATCGAGACCGGAAAGCAGCTGCTGAGCCGGTCCACCGCGATCGCCGAGGCGGTGACCGACGGCACGCTCGCGATCGTCGGCGTGACCTACCACCTGCGGGACGGAAAGATCGACCTGCGCGACCATATCGGTGACATCGGCGAAAGCTAGACGACACGCCGGGCAACCTCGAACAGGGCGGCGTGACCTGCCCTTACCGTGAGGACGTGCTGGATCTGGAACCGCATGGGCCGCTGCCCAGGCAAATCTATTGGCGACGCCGCGCGCTCGCGCTCGGAATCGCCGCGCTGGTCATCGGCATCGTTGCTGCTGTGATCACCGTCGTGGTGGTCAACACCAGGAGCACCGAGCAGCCCACCGCCGCGGAGTCCCAGTCGGAGTCGGCGGAGGCCGCCCCTCCTCCGCCGCTGCCCGGTGAGAACCCGGACGTCAAGTCCCCGATCCAGCCCCCGGCGCAGAACGCGCCGCCGCCCACCGCGACACCGACGGCCGCGGTGGTGCCGCCGCCGATCCTCAAGGAGGGCGACGACTGCCCCGACTCGACGCTGGCGGTCAAGGGCATCACCAACCAGCCGCAGTTCATCGTCGGTGACCAGCCGAAGTTCACCATGGTGGTCACCAACATCGGGCTGGTCGCATGCCAGCGCGATGTCGGCGCGGCGGTGCTGGCCGCCTACGTGTACTCCCTCGACAACCAGCGGCTGTGGTCCAATCTCGACTGCGCACCGTCGAACGAGACGCTGATCAAGACGTTCCAGCCCGGTGAGCAGGTCACCACCGAGGTGACCTGGACCGGGATGGGTTCGGCCCCGAACTGTCCGCTGCCGCGGCAGCCGATCGGGCCCGGCACCTACAACCTGGTCGTCCAGCTGGGCAACCTGAGATCGGCGCCGGTGCCGTTCATCCTCGCCGAGGCGGTCCATGCACCGCCGCCGGTCGACGGTGCCGGGCCTCCGCCGCCGGGACCGGCCCCGGCGCCGGTCGGCTAGGGCTAGGCGAGCCGGTCGGCGATTGTCGACTCGGCGAGCTGGGACAGGCCCTCCCTGATGTGGCGGGCCCACATCGAGCCGATCCCGTCGACCGATTGCAGATCGCTGGCACTGGCCGCGAGCAGACCCTGCAACGAGCCGAAGTTGCGGACCAGCAGGTCGACGTGGGCGAACTGCAGCCGCGGGATCCCCGACATCGCGCGGTAGCCGCGTGAGCTCATCGCGGAGTCCTGCGCCTCTGCTGTCGACGGGTAACCGAAAACCCTTGCCAGCGTGGTGAAGTCGAGTAGTTCGTTGTCCGAGAGGCTGTCCAGTTCCTCGAGGGTGGCCTGCACCTGCGCCGGCGTGGGCGGGTCGGGGTTGGCGTGGTAGTCGCGCACGATCAGCTCACGCTCGGTCTCGTTGTCGCCGACGAGCTCGTCGAGCTGCAGCTTGAGCTGCCTGCCGTCGGTGCCGAGCTCGACGACGTCGGAGTCGATCTCCAGGCTGATCCGCCGCACCATCTCCAGGCGCTGCACCACCGTCATCACGTCGCGCAGCGTCACGAAGTCCTCGATCTCGGCCGCCGACAGCTGCCTGCTGACCTCGTCGAGGCGCGTCTTGTAGCGCTCGAGGGTGTCGATGGTCTGGTTGGCGCGCGAGAGGATGGTCGCCGATTCGGGGACCACGTGCCGCTCGCCGGCGACGTACACCGTCACGATGCTCATCGAATGGCTGACCGAGATCACCGGATAGCCGGTCTGGATCGCGGTGCGCTCCGCCGAGCGGTGCCGGGTGCCGGACTCCTCGGTCGGGATCGACGGGTCGGGCACCAACTGGACGTTGGCGCGCAGGATGCGGCTGCCGTCGCTGGAGAGCACCACCGCGCCGTCCATCTTCGACAACTCCCGCAGCCGGGTCGGCGCATAGCGGACGTCCAGCGAGAACCCGCCGTCGCAGATGGCCTCGACGCTGTCGTCGTAGCCGATGACGATCAGCGCGCCGGTGCGCCCGCGCAGAATCCGCTCCAGACCGTCGCGTAGCGGGGTGCCCGGTGCGAGCCGGGCGATGGTCTCGCGCAGCGTGGGACGGTTCATCGGCACGACGGTGCGTGCGGACCGCGCTGCCGACGACTTCACGGCCATCTGAACCCCACGCTCCCCACGCTCACCGCGCCGGTCAGGTGCCGGCTCTGTCCTGGTTGGCGCCATTCTGGCTGATACGGCGCAGCACCTGCAATGCCGAGCCGATGTTGTCGGCCTGGCACACCTGGAGTCCGGGCGGTGCGGCGCTGACTCCCGACGGCACCACCGCGACGGTGAACCCCAGCCGGGCGGCTTCGGTGAGCCGTTTGTCCATCCCGGTGACACGACGCAGGTCGCCGGCCAGGCCCACCTCGCCGATCGCGATCGCGGTCGTCGGCAGCGCGAGGTCGGTGAACGCGGATGCGATCGCGAGTGCGACGGCGAGGTCGGACGACGAATCGGTCAAGCGCATGCCGCCGACGGTGGACAGGTAGATGTCGTTCATGCCGACCGGCAGCCGGGCGCGCTTCTCCAGCACCGCGGTGATCATCGCCGCGCGCGACGAGTCGATGCCGCTGACCGCGCGGCGCGGGCTGCCGCTGGCCGGCGCCCCGATCAGCGCCTGGACTTCGCCGATCATCGGGCGCTTGCCGTCGAGGGTGACGGTCACCGCGGTTCCCGACACCGGCTTCGGCCGCTGGTCGAGAAACAGTCCGGATGGGTCCGACACGCACTCGATCCCGTTGTCGTGCAACAGGAAACAGCCCACCTCATCGGCGGCGCCGAAGCGGTTCTTGATGCCGCGGACCATCCGTAGCGCCGACGCGCGGTCCCCCTCGAAGTGCAGCACCACGTCGACGAGGTGCTCGAGTGAGCGTGGACCCGCGATCGCGCCGTCCTTGGTCACATGGCCGACCAGCAGCATCGCCACCCCGGTCGTCTTCGCCGTCATCGTCAGCGCGGTGGTGACCGCACGCACCTGGGTGACGCCGCCGGTGACGCCGTCGGCCTCGGTGGTCGACATGGTCTGCACCGAGTCGACGACCACGAGGCTGGGCTTCACCGCGTCGATGTGGCCGAGCGCGGTCTGCAGATCGGATTCGGCGGCGAGGAAGACCTCGTCGTGGCTGCAGCCGGTGCGTTCGGCGCGTAACCGGATCTGGCCTGCCGACTCCTCCCCGGACAGGTACAGCGCACGGCGGCCCGTCGAGGCCCAGCGGTGTGCGACCTCAAGGAGCAGCGTGGATTTTCCGACGCCGGGATCGCCGGCCAGCAACGTCACCGAACCCGGGACCAGACCGCCTCCGAGGACACGGTCCAGTTCGGTTACGCCGGTGGCGTAATGCCGGGTGGTGCCGGGATCGATCGAACTGATCGGCACCGCCGGAGAGGTCGGGGCGATGGCGCGCCGTATGGCCGTCCCGCCGACGGCGGCCAGCGCGACTTCGTCGACGGTGCCCCAGGTGCCGCATTCGGAGCAGCGACCCACCCATTTCGGGGTGACGTGGTGGCACTCAGAACAGCGATATTGCGAACGTACTTTCGAATTTGTCCGGGCCACGGGCTGACCGTAGCCGCACCCTCCGACAAATCTGGACAACCCCGGCGCTCACGGGGCCGTGTCGCCGAGCGCTCGGTGGCGCTAGTGGCCTCCGCCGGAATGGCCGCCGCCGTTGCCGGTCTGCACGGCTTCGCGACGCGGTGCCTCGCCAGCCGAGATCGGCACGTTGACCGAGGTCTTGCCGGCCTTCTCGAACTCGAAGGTGAATTCGTAGGTCAGGCCGTTGGTGATCGCCTTGCTCAGCTCGATGGTGGCCTCGGCGGCGTCGGCGGGCTCGATTGCCGACAGCGCGGTCTGCCCGTCGGGCGAACCGACCACCAGCAGGCCGTTGACCGGGAGCTCGCGTCCGCCGGTCAGCGTCACGTTGCCGATGTCGGAGGTGACCGACACCAGCTTGTCGGCGACGTCGGGCGAGGTGTTCGCGGCCACGAAGACCAGCTGGGCCTCGTTGCCGGGCTCGATGTAGGCGGTGGTCTGTGTCGCGCTGATGTGGATGTTGCGCAGCACGATCGGGCCCGCATGGGCCGACGTGCCGTTGATCGCCGGTTCCTGCGTCGCGGTCTGGGAGACCTGACCCGCGCTGCATCCGCTCAGCACGAGGGCCGCGGCCAGCCCGCAGGTGGCCGCGGCGGCGACGACAGTTGAGCGCCGTTTGAAGGGGTTCACTGGGGCCTCCTGCTCGGCCGACGAAACGACGTGGCGTGCCGGGCACACGTGTCCCGGCGGTTCGACTATGCAGAGTAGTAGGTCGCGAAAAGGCGCGGTAGCCGAGGTCGGGATGACGCCGAAAGACCCCCGCGCGAAGCACGGATTCTTTGGCCTGTCAACCCCTAGTGTTCGCCGACTGTGCCCCTGACCTGCATTGTTGTTCCGCGCCCGGAAGCCGCCCGTGTTAACATTGACGGGTGAAAGGGGCTCGAAACTGATGATTTTTAAGGTCGGAGACACCGTTGTCTATCCACACCACGGTGCTGCGTTGATCGAAGCGATCGAAACCCGGACCATCAAAGGCGAGCAGAAGGAGTATCTCGTCCTCAAGGTCGCCCAGGGCGATCTCACGGTTCGAGTACCCGCGGACAATGCCGAATATGTCGGCGTGCGCGATGTCGTCGGACAGGAAGGCCTGGACAAGGTGTTCCAGGTGCTGCGCGCCCCGCATACCGAGGAGCCGACCAACTGGTCGCGCCGGTACAAGGCAAATCTGGAGAAGCTCGCCTCCGGTGATGTGAACAAGGTCGCCGAGGTCGTCCGCGACCTGTGGCGTCGTGACCAGGAGCGTGGCCTGTCCGCAGGTGAGAAGCGGATGCTGGCCAAGGCCCGGCAGATCCTCGTCGGTGAGCTGGCACTCGCCGAGAACACCGATGACGCCAAGGCCTCCACGATCCTGGACGAGGTTCTGGCCGCCGCTTCCTGAAGGCGGTAATGACGTTCCGCGTCGGTCTCGGGACCGACGTTCATCCCATCGAGGTCGGTCGTCCGTGCCGGCTGCTGTGTCTGTCGTTCGACGACGCAGACGGTTGCGCCGGACATTCTGACGGAGATGTCGCCGCCCATGCCCTCTGCGATGCGTTGCTGTCCGCAGCGGGCATGGGCGATATCGGCGAGGTCTTCGGCACCGACCAGCCGCAGTGGCGCGGCGTCAGCGGCGCCGAGATGCTGCGGCATGTTCACTCGCTGCTCAGCGCGCAGGGCCTGCGCGTCGGCAATGCCGCGATACAGGTGATCGGCAACCGCCCGAAGATCGGTCCGCGCCGTGCCGAGGCTCAGCGCGTGCTCTCCGAGTTGCTGGATGCGCCGGTCTCGGTGTCGGCCACCACGACCGACGGTCTCGGGCTGACCGGTCGCGGGGAGGGGCTGGCGGCGATCGCGACGGCGTTGGTGCTCACCCGAGATGACCGATGAGCGCTTGCGCGAAGAGCCGACAAGCACCGATGAGCGCTTGCGCGAAGAGCCGACGAGCACCGATGAGCGCTTGCGCGAAGAGCCGACAAGCACCGATGAGGGTTTAACGCGAACTGGCCGGTAAGCTGGCCCGTCGTGACCGAACGCCCCGCAGCTGTCATGCGGCTCTATGACACTTTGTCTGGCGGTGTGCGCGATTTCGCGCCACTGCGGCCCGGCCATGTCTCCATCTACCTCTGTGGCGCCACGGTGCAGGGCCTGCCGCACATCGGGCATGTCCGCAGCGGTGTCGCGTTCGACGTACTGCGGCGCTGGCTGACCGCCAAGGGCCTGGACGTGGCGTTCATCCGCAACGTCACCGATATCGACGACAAGATCCTCAACAAGGCCGCCGACGCCGGCCGGCCGTGGTGGGAGTGGGCCGCGACCTACGAGCGGGCGTTCACGGCCGCCTACGACGCGCTGGGAGTGCTGCCCCCGTCAGCCGAGCCACGCGCCACCGGACACATCACGCAGATGGTCGAGCTGATCGAGCGGCTCATCGAACGCGGTCATGCCTACACCGGAAACGGTGACGTCTACTTCGACGTCTCGACCCTGCCCGACTACGGCAAGCTCTCGGGGCACCGCATCGACGACGTCCATCAGGGTGAGGGCGTCGCGACCGGCAAGCGCGACCAGCGCGACTTCACGCTGTGGAAGGGCGCGAAACCGGGTGAGCCGTCCTGGCCGACCCCGTGGGGCCGGGGCCGTCCCGGCTGGCACACCGAATGCGTCGCGATGTGCGAGTGCTATCTCGGGTCGGAGTTCGACATCCACGCCGGCGGTATGGATCTGGTGTTCCCGCACCACGAGAACGAGATCGCCCAGGCCGAAGCCGCCGGTGACGGCTTCGCCCGATTCTGGCTGCACAACGGCTGGGTCACCATGGGTGGTGAGAAGATGAGCAAGTCGCTGGGCAATGTGCTGGCGATTCCCGCTGTGCTGCAACGGGTCCGGGCCGCCGAGCTGCGCTACTACCTGGGCAGCGCGCATTACCGTTCTATGCTGGAGTTCTCCGAGAACGCGCTGCAGGACGCGGCGAAGGCCTACAGCGGTATCGAGGATTTCCTGCACCGGGTGCGGGTGCGGGTCGGTGCGGTGGTCCCGGGGGAGTGGACGCCGAAGTTCGGCGCGGCGCTCGACGACGACCTCGCCGTGCCGGCTGCGCTGGCCGAGGTGCACGCCGCGCGGGCCGAGGGGAACCGGGCGCTCGACTCCGGGGACCACGAGAGCGCGCTGAGCCATGCGATGTCGATCCGCGCGATGATGGGCATTCTCGGTGCGGACCCGCTCGACGAGCGCTGGGAGAACCGCGACGAGACGTCGGCGGCGCTGGCCGCGGTGGATGTGCTGGTGCATGCCGAGGTGCGGCGCCGGGAGCAAGCCCGGGCCAACAGGGACTGGGCGGAGGCCGACGCCATCCGCGACCGCCTCAAGGAGGCGGGTATCGAAGTGACCGACACCGCCGACGGTCCGCAGTGGTCACTGGTGGACGGAGCGGACAAGTAATGGCAGGAAACTCGCAGCGGCGCGGAGCGGTCCGCAAGGCAGGCACCAAGAAGGGGCCCACCGTCGGATCCGGGGGCGTCCGCCGCCGGGGCCTCGAGGGGCGCGGCGCGACCCCGCCCGCCCACGAACGTCCGCACCACCCCGCGGGCAAGCGGGCGGCCAAGGCGGCGCGTCAGGCGCAGGGCCGGCACAAGAAGACCGACGACACCGAGATCGTGCTCGGCCGTAACCCGGTGGTCGAATGCCTGCGCGCGGGTGTGCCGGCGACGGCGCTGTACGTCGCGCTGGGCGCCGAGTCCGACGAGCGACTGACCGAGGCGGTGCAGATCGCCGCGGACACCGGGATCTCCATCCTGGAGGTGCCACGGCACGACCTGGACCGGATCGCGGCCAATGGTCTGCACCAGGGCATCGCGCTGCAGGTCCCGCCCTACGTGTACGCCCATCCCGAGGACCTGCTGCGGGATGCGACCTCCGACGCGGCTCCCGCACTGCTGGTAGCGCTCGACAACATCTCCGACCCGCGCAATCTCGGCGCGATCGTGCGGTCGGTCTCCGCGTTCGGCGGCCACGGTGTGGTGCTGCCGCAACGCAGGTCGGCATCGGTCACCGCGGTCGCGTGGCGCACCAGTGCGGGTGCGGCGGCCAGGACTCCCGTCGCGCGCGCCACCAACCTGAACCGCACGCTCAAGCAGTACGCCGACGCCGGGCTGCTGGTGGTCGGCCTCGACGCGGGCGGCGACACCACGATCGACGAGATCGACGGCACCGCACCGATGGTGGTCGTGGTCGGATCCGAGGGCAAGGGACTGTCGCGGCTGGTGCGGGAGAACTGCGACCAGATCGTGTCGATCCCGATGGCGGGCCCGACGGAGTCGTTGAACGCCTCCGTCGCCGCGGGTGTGGTGCTCGCCGAGATCGCGCGCCAGCGCAGGACGGGCTAGAGCCCGACCAACTGGATCCAGGCCCACAGGCCGAGTACAGCGGCGATCAGCGCCGCCGGGGTGGTGATCAGCCCCACCCGGCTGAACTCGGCGAACCCCGCCTTCAGGTCCCGCCGAACCACGCTGCGCCACAACAGGTTCGCCAGTGATCCCACGTAGGTGAGATTGGGTCCGATGTTGACCCCGATCAGCACCGCCAGCACTGCCGCCGGGCCCGCAGTGGTCACCAGCGGCAACAGCACCAGCACGGCGGGCAGGTTGTTCACCAGGTTGGACAGCGCGGCGGCGACCGCGGCGATGCCGAGCAGTGCCGCCAGCCCGGTCCCGTCGGGGATGATCCGATGCATCGCCGGCTCCAGGCCGTTGCGCATCACCGCGTCGACCACCACGCCCAGGCACAGGACGAACGCCAGGAACGGGACGTCGAGCGCCGCAGCTATTTTCGGGACGGTGGTGCGCCGGGTTGCCAGTGCCCGCACCCCGAGGACCACCGCGCCCGCCAGTGCCGCCCAGGCCGGCGAATGGCCCAGCAGCGATGTCACGGCGAACCCGGCCAGGGTGAGACCGACGACCGCCAGAGCGAACATCGGGATCTCCACCGGTTCCGGGGCGGTCGGCGGCCGCGGGTCCACCGCCAGGTCCTTGGCGAAAATCCAACGCAACAGCAGGAACTCGACGGCGATCGCGGCGATCCACGGCAGCGTCATCGCGGCGGTGAAATGCAGGAAGGACAGTCCGGCCGCGCTGAACGCCAGCAGGTTGGTCAGGTTCGACACCGGCAGCAGCAGCGACGCGCTGTTGGCCATGTGCGCCGTCGCGTAGGCGTGCGGACGGGCCGGAACCGACAACACGCGCGCGGTCGCCAGCACCACCGGGGTCAGCAGCACGACGGTGGCGTCCAGGCTCAGGATCGCGGTCACGGCCGCAGATATCGCGAACACCGAAGCGAGCAGCCGGTTCTGGCCGCCCGAGTTGATCCGCGCCATCACGGTACCCGCCGCGTGGAACAGCCCGATGTCGTCGCACAGCCGTGCCAGCACCAGCACCGCGGCGAGGAATCCGACCACCGGCGCGAGGCCGGCGACCTGCTCGACGGCGTCGTCCCAGGAGATCGCACCCGCCGCGATGAGCAGACCCGCGGCGGGCACCGCGACCACCGCTTCGGGCCACCGGTGCGGGCGTAGCAGCGCGAACCCGAGCACCGCGGCCAGCGCGGCGACCGAGAGGATCAGCTCCACGGGTCCGCCGGTTGCCACAGCGTCGGCAGGTGCAGGCCGACACCGTCCTCGCCGGCGAGCCGGCCCAGGATCCGCATCGACACGTCGAGGTCGTCGGCGGCGAACGGCAATGCCCGCAGCGGCTTGTGCAACGGCCGGAAGAAGTCGTCCCAGTGGATCAGCACCACCCGGGCGGCGCCGACGGTGCGCACGGTCTCGGTCCAGTAGTCGACGAGATAGCGCTCCGGCTGCAGACCGAGCAGAGCCACACCGAGATACACGACGTCGGCCCGCGCGTCCGCCAGCGCGCCGGGGACGAAGCCGGCGCTGCCGACGACCAGAAGCGTCCGTCCGGTGGGCCGGTGGCGCACCAACGTCGACCACGCCTCCCCGCAGCGGTACGCGGATGCGCGTGCCGGCGGCACCACCGGTGCGGTGACGGGTCCGGGAAAACGGTCAGGTGGGCAGTGCGCGCCCTCGACCAGGGTGATGTCGAAGTTGCCCGCGGCCACGGCCCGCCCGGGCGTGACGACCTCGACCAGGTCCAGGCCGTGTCCGCGGCCGATGTGCGCGGTCGACTGCCCGCCGATGAGCCGGGCCCCGGTGCGCCGGGCCACCTCGGCGGAGTCCAGCGCGTGGTCGTAGTGGGTGTGCACCGGGGTCACCGCGTCCAGGCGCCGCACGTTCAGACGCCCGAGAGCGGCGTCGATGCGCGCCCGGGACGACGCGAGTGGTCGTGCCGCGACGCTGAGAAGGCCGGGCCGGGAGAAGAATCCGTCGGTCATCACCGCCGAGTCGCCGTCGTCGACGAGCAGGGTGGTGACCCCCGCCCATGACACGGTCAGCGGCGCGGACGGCCCCGCCGGAGGCAGATCGAAATACCGTGCGTAGGCCCCGAGATCAGGCCGCCCGGGCTTGAGGCGCATCCCGCCACCTTAAGCAGTGCGCGCCGCCCGCACGCTGCGCCGCCCGGCGACCGCGGCGCCCAGGCAGGCCGCTGCCACCGTGCCCGCGAACCACGGGAACACCGACGCGATGTCCCACCGCGTCGCGGCCCAGCCGGCGACCAGTGTCGGCACCGCCATCGACGAGTACGCCAGCAGGTAGAACGCCGACATCGTCTCGCCGCGCTTGCCCGCGGGCACGACATCGGACAGGTGCCGCAGCGACCCGCCGAAACCCAGCCCGAACGTCGCGCCGAGCAGCGCGGCGGCGACGAACACCAGCTGCCACTGATGGGTCAGCAGCACCGGGATGGTCACCAGCAACGCGACGGCCATGCCGGCGTCACCGATGATCGCCGCGTACCTCGCGGGCACCCGGGTGGCGGCCAGCTGGGCCAGCGCCGCGGCGAAGGCCGTGGTGCCGACCACCGCGCCGCCGAAGACGAGGTTGTCGATGTGGGTCTGGCGGGCGGCCAGCGACGGGTACAGCGACAGCAGCACGCCGAGCACGGACCAGGACGCCATCGCCCCGAGTGCTGAGAACCAGAAGTCGGCACGGATCTCGGCGGGCACGGCGGGCCGGGCGATCCTGATCGGGCCGCGGGTGCGCTCGGTGTGCGGTTCGCGCAGCGCGAGGACGCCGACGCCGACGATCAGGCAGATGACCGCGACCACCGCGTACGGCGTGCGCAGCGGGTGCGGTGCGTACTGGGCCAGCAGCGCCGAGCCGAGGATGGCGACGGTCATCCCGATGTTGAACGCGACGCCGCTGAGTTGGCCGGCGCGCACGCCGTGGTCGGGTCGCAGGTCCAGCAGGGCGGCCGCCCCGGCGACGACGATCGATCCGACCGCGGCGCCGTGGATGGTGCGTGCGAGCAGCAGCAGCGCCATGCTGTCGGCGATCAGGAACACCCCGAGCCCGACCAGCAGCGCGATCAGCGCCCCGACCAGGACCGGCTTACGGCCGACGACGTCGGAGATCTTCCCCGACACCAGCACCGCGCCGAGGGCGGCGATCGCGTAGACCGCGAACACGATCGTGGTGGCCAGCGGCGACAGGTGCCAGTTCGACTCGTAGATGCCGTACAGCGGGGCGGGCAGCCCGGAGACCCCGAGGGCGACACCGCTGAGGACCAGCAGCAGCGGGTAGGCCCACCGCTGTGTCTCTCCGATCGAGCGCTCGAGCGCGACCATGCGGTGTCACCTCCCGTCGGGCTTTTGACAGTCGTTTCGAAGTCGTCGAACCCGATCGACCGTACGCTGGGTTCGACGTAGATCAAACCGGATAGGACGAGGGTTATTCCCATGGCCGACGACGTGCAGGTGGCAGGGCTTGAGCAGCAGGGTGTCGCCCCGGTGCAGCAGGTGCTCGCCGCGTTGCACGACCCGGTCCGTCTGGAGATCGTGCGCCGGCTCTACAACGCCGGGGCGGCGGTGCAGTGCGGCGCGCTCTACGACGGCATCAACAAATCGACGGCCACGCATCACTTCAAGACGCTGCGAGAGGCGGGCTTGACCGAGCGGTTGGTCATCGACGGGCTCACCCATCAGCGGCTGCGCCGCGCCGAGGTCGACGCGGCGATGCCGGGCCTGCTCGACAGCGTGGTGCGCACCGCCAATGCGGAGGCCGGCGTCAGCTGAACGGGGTCAGCGTGACACCCGCGTCGACCAGTCTTGCGCGCACCGCGGTCGCGATCTGCACCGCGCCGGGTGAATCCCCGTGCACGCACACGGAACTGACCGTGATCGGGATCGTGGAGCCGTCGACGGCGTCCACTCGGCCCTTGGTGACCATCGAGATCACCCGGTCGGCGATCTCGTCGACATCGTGGAGCACTGAATTGCGTTCGCGCCGCGACACCAGCTGGCCGTCGGGCCGGTAGGCGCGGTCGGCGAACGCCTCCGGCACCGTGCGTAGGCCGAGTTCGTCTGCGGCGCCGAAGAATACCGAGCCGGCCAGGCCGAGAACCGGTAGCGTCGGGTCGACGGCATGTACCGCTGCCGCCACGGCGTGCGCCTGGTGACGGTTGGTGACGATCGAGTTGTACAGCGCCCCATGGGGTTTGACGTAAGAGACGGTGGTCCCGGCCGCGCGTGCCAGCGCCTGGAGCGCGCCGATCTGGTACATCACGTCGGCGGTCAGATCCTCGCTGCTGACGTCGATGAAGCGTCTGCCGAAGCCGGCCAGGTCACGGTAGCTGACCTGCGCGCCGACGCGGACGCCGCGCTGCGCGGCGGCACGGCACACCGCCGCCAGGTTCGCCGGGTCGCCGGCGTGGAATCCGCACGCGACGTTGGCTGAGGTGACGATGTCGAGCATTGCGTCGTCGTCGCCGAGCGTCCACACGCCGAACCCCTCGCCGAGGTCGGCGTTGAGGTCGACGGACGTCATGGCCCCAACCCTAATGCGGTGAGCGGCGGCGGCAGGCCCACCGGTGCGACCATGGTCAGATGTCGCGCTCCGATGTGTTCGTCACCGCCGCCGAGCTGGCCCGGATGCTCTCCGACGGCGCGCCCGTCGCGATCCTGGACGTGCGCTGGGAGTTGACCGCGCCCGACGGCCGCGAGGTCTACGAGCGCGGCCACGTGCCCGGGGCGGTGTACGTCTCACTGGACGACGAGCTGACCGATCACAGCGTGCCAGGTCGCGGCAGGCATCCGCTGCCGACGGGCGCGGCGGTGCAGGAGGCCGCCCGCCGGTGGGGACTGCGTGACGGCGTGCCCACCGTCGTGTACGACGACTGGAACCGTGCCGGCTCAGCCCGGGCCTGGTGGGTGCTGACCGCGGCCGGTATCGAGGACGTCCGGATTCTCGACGGCGGACTCGGCGCGTGGACCGCCGACGGAGGCGCGCTGGAATCCGGTCCGGTGACTCCGCCGCCCGGCGACGCCACGGTGCGGTTTCCGGACCTGTACGACGGCGCCCTGCCGACTGTGACCGCCGATGAGCTCGCCGGGTTCGCCGGGGTGGTGCTCGACGCGCGCGCCCCGGAACGGTTCCGCGGGGAGACCGAGCCGGTCGATCCGGTGGCCGGCCACATCCCGGGCGCGGCCAACGCACCGAGCACATCGCTGCTCGCCCCGGACGGCACGGTCCTGCCCGGCTCCGAACTGACCGGCGTGCTCGACCGGATCGGGACCGGCGATGTCGCGGTGTATTGCGGTTCGGGAGTGACGGCCGCGGTGACCGTCGCCGCGCTGCGGGCGTGCGACGTCGAGGCCCGGTTGTTCCCGGGATCGTGGTCACAGTGGTCGGCGGATCCGGCGAGGCCGGTCGCCACCGGAGAATGACGGGTCAGCTGCGGAACAACGCGGCGGCGCGCTGGGCCAGCGCCCGGTTGCCGCCTGCCCGTTTGGCCTGATACATCGCGGAGTCCGCGGCTCCGATCAGGGTCTCGATCGCCGTCGCGGCGTCGGGAATCGCGTGCGACTCGACGATCGCCGCACCCGCGCTGGCGGTGACCGGATGGGGCAGGGCGTCGATCGCCCGGCACAGCGCCGCGGGGAGCTCGACGGCCTCTTCGGCGGGCAGGACGTCGATGACGAGGAACTCCTCACCGCCCGTGCGCCCGATGATCGCGGATCCCGGACTCGCCTTGCGCAGCGCCCACCCGACGGCGGTGAGCGCCTGGTCACCGGCGAGGTGGCCGTAGGTGTCGTTGAGGTGCTTGAAGTGGTCCAGGTCGACCATCACGACGACCAGATCCCGGCCGGTGCGGGGCTCCCTCAGAATCGAGCGCGCCCGCTCGTAGAACGCGCGCCGGTTCAGCAGGCCGGTCAGCGCGTCGTGATCGGAGCGCACGACGTCGGCACCCATCGTGCGCACCACCGTCTGGATCGCGAGCGGGACCGCGAAGTTCAACTCGATGACCAGCCAGAAGCCGGCGATCGCGCTGACCTCGTCCTGGTGCATCTCGAAGAGCCGCAGCGTGCAGTAGGCGCCTACGACTGCGGCGACGGCGAGGTTGAACAGCACCGCGCGGGTGTTGTGGAAGAACGCGAGGTAGCCGCCGGTCACGGCCAGGCCGGTGCAGCCCATCAACGCGATCACCGGTTCGGTTTGCATCGCCGATCCGATCGCGATCAACGTCGCCCCGAGGATGCCCATCAGCAATGATTGCCGCCGGGTGGGCCAGCGGCGCAGCCACAGCGTGGCGTAGCCGATGCCGACGACCAGCGCGGCGGCGCTTATGACATAGGTCAGGACGGTGTGGAGCTCACGGGAACCCAGCACACCGAATGCCATCAGTACCAGAGCTGCGGAGATGACGGCGACGAGTCGTCGGGTGGCGGGGGCGAGTCCACGCGCGTGCAGGTAACCGCTGAGCCAATCGAACTGGTCGGGCTGGTTCCACCACCGCTGGACCGCCTGGCGCTTCTCGCGCCCACTCGAAGCCTTGGAACTCGTCACGCGACCCTTCCCCCCGGGACTTAACCCTACTGGACCTGGGGCGGCACGAAACCGCTGATTGTGATGGCAGTCGTTTTCAATAAATCCAGTGACACTGAACTCTCGATGTGCACATGGTAATGAAAACGGTTATCGTTGCGCGGTGATCAGATCGTCCCGCAAGTCCCTTACGTTCGCCGGAATCGCCGCGTCGCTGTCACTAATGGCCGCGGCCTGTGGGGGTACGGAGAACTCCGGCGGCGATGGTCTGACGCCGGCGCAGGGTGACTGCCCCGTCGCGCCGCTCGACGTCGTGGTCAGCGTCGACCAGTGGGGGGACATCGTGTCGCAGCTGGCCGGGGCGTGCGCGGAGGTCACCACCGTGCTGGCCGGTTCGTCGGTCGATCCACACGATTTCGAACCCGCACCGTCGGACGCGGTCGCCTTCGAGGGCGCGCAGCTGGTCGTGGTCAACGGTGGCCACTACGACGAGTGGGCGACCAAGCTGGCCGAGACCTCCGCGCCGGACGCCGCGGTCGTCGACGCCGTCGACCTGGCCGGCGCCCACTCCGACGACCACGGCCATGAGGGCCATGAGGGCCATGAGGGCGATCACGAGGGACGCGATCATTCGATCAACCCCCACGTCTGGTACCGCCCGGACGTGGTGACCGCGGTCGCCGACGCGGTCACGGCGAAATTGTCCGAGCTCTCCGGGGACGCGGCAGGCTACTTCAGCGAGCGGCGCGCCGAGTTCGCCGGCTCCATGCAGCCGTACGACGACGCCGTCGCCACGATCAGGACGGGTGCGGCGGGCAAGCGCTACGCGGCCGTCGAGGGTGTCTTCGACGACATGGCCGCCGCGCTGGGGCTGGCCAATCGGACCCCGCCGGGCTATCAGGCCGCCGCGGACAACGAGGGCGAGCCGTCGCCCGCCGACCTCGACGCGTTCCTGACCCTGCTGTCGGATCGCGGTGTCGACGTGCTGATCTACAACGTCCAGACCGAGGGTTCGGTCCCCGAACAGATCCGGGCGGCGGCTGATCAGGCCGGCATCCCGGTCGTCGAGGTCACCGAAACGTTGCCGCCGGGGGCCGAGTCGTTCCAGGATTGGCAGGTGGGACAACTCGACGCGCTGGCCGAGGCACTCGGTGTCGGCGCCTGACGATGCCGCGGCGCTGACGTTCGACGACGTCAGTGCCGAACGCGGGGGGCGGATCATCTGGTCGGAGTCGACGTTCCGCATCGAGCCGGGCAGTTTCGTCGCCGTCATCGGGCCCAACGGCTCCGGTAAGACCACACTGCTGCAGGTGATCCTCGGCCTGCTCCCGCCCGCATCCGGAACGGTCCGCGTGTTCGGCCGCGGTCCGGGTGTGGTCAACGACGAGATCGGCTACGTGCCACAGAATTACGACGCCAATGCCAATGAGGCGATCCGCGCGCGCGACGCGGTGCTGCTCGGGCTGACCGGGACCCGCTGGGGCTGGCGGCGCACGAGCGCCGCCGACCGCGCCCGGGTGGATGAGGCGCTGGGCTGGGTCGACGCGCTCGGTATCGCCGAGCGCCGGCTCTCAGATCTGTCCGGCGGGCAGCGGCAGCGCATCGCGCTGGCCGCCGCGCTGGTGGCCAGGCCGCGCCTGCTGATCCTCGACGAGCCGCTGGCCTCGCTGGACGTGCGCAACCAGCACGAGATCGTCGGGGTGCTGGGCCGGCTGAAGAGGGAACTCGGCGTCACGGTGCTCGTGGTCGCCCACGACCTGAACCCGCTGCTGGGCGTGCTGGACAGCGCGATCTACCTGCTCGACGGGCATGCCCACCACGCCGCGCTGGACAAGGTCGTCGACTCGGCGCTGCTGACGCACATGTACGGCACCACGATCCAGGTGGCGCACACCCTGCAGGGTGAGCTGTACATGCGGAGCGGGGGATGACCGAGACGCTCGTCGCGATGGGCTACCAGCAGAACTGGCTGCACATCCTGGGCTCGTCGTTCATGCGCAACGCCTGGCTCGGCGGCACGATCGTCGCGCTGGCGGCGGGCCTGATGGGGTATTTCATCGTGGTGCGGCACACGTCGTTCGCCGCGCACGCGCTGGCCCATATCGGACTGCCGGGCGCCACCGGCGCGGTGCTGCTCGGCGTACCCGCCGCGGTCGGTCTCGGCGTGTTCTGTGTCGGCGGCGCGCTGGTGATCGGCGCACTGGGTAAACGCGCAGCCGATCGCGAGGTCGCCACCGGCACCGTGCTCGCCTTCGCGACCGGGCTCGGCCTGTTCTTCAATTCGCTGGCGACCAAGAACTCCTCGACGCTGACCAACGTGCTGTTCGGCAATCTGCTGGCGATCAGCTCGCAGCAGCTGCTGTCGTTCCTCGCGCTGCTGCTGCTGACCTCGCTCAGCGTCGCGTTCATGTTCAGGCCCTTGCTGTTCACCTCGGTCAACAGCAAAGTCGCTGAGGCCAAAGGCGTTCCGGTGCGCGGTCTGTCCATCGCGTTCATGGTGCTGCTCGGGCTGACCGTGACGATGGCGGTACAGGCCGTCGGGACGCTGCTGTTGTTCGCCTTGGTGGTGACCCCCGCGGCGACCGCGCTGCTGGTCACGGCGCGCCCGCTCCTGGCGATGGCGTTCTCCGCGGTCATCGGCCTGGTGTCGGTCTGGGTCGGGCTGATGCTGTCGGCGATGTTCAACCTGCCGCCGAGCTTCGTGATCGTGACGATCGCGTGTGCGGTGTGGCTGGCCGTCTGGGTCGGCGCCCGGGCGCCACGCCCGCGGCGCAGCCGGCGCGCCACGCCCGCGGCGCGGGCGGCCGGCACGGAACCGATGCACTAACCTCGGGGAGCATGCCCAGGAGTCCGACGCCCCGACGGCGCGCGACCCTGGCCTCCCTCGCCGCGGAGCTCAAGGTTTCCCGCACCACCGTCTCCAACGCCTACAACCGGCCCGACCAGCTGTCGCCGGAGTTGCGCGAACGGGTGCTCTCGACCGCCAAGCGGCTCGGGTATCCCGGTCCGGATCCGGTTGCCCGCTCGCTGCGTACGCGCAAGGCCGGTGCGGTCGGGTTGGTGCTCACCGAACCGCTGAACTACTCGTTCAGCGACCCGGCTGCCCTGGATTTCGTTGCCGGGCTTGCCGAGTCGTGTGAGGCGGCCGGGCAGGGCCTGTTGCTGGTGTCGGTCGGACCGAACCGCAGCGTCGCGGAGGGCTCGGCCGCGGTGCTGGCCGCGGGAGTCGACGGATTCGTCGTGTACTCGGCCTCCGATGACGACCCGTATCTTCCCGCCGTTCTGGAGCGTCACCTTCCGGTCGTCGTGGTCGATCAGCCGATGGACGTCCAAGGTGCCTCCCGGGTCGGCATCGACGACCGCGCCGCGATGCGCCGGCTGGCCGAGCACGTCATCGAACTCGGCCACCGGGAGATCGGGCTGTTGACGATGCGTTTGGGCCGCGACTGGCCCCACGGCCCGCGCCCCGCGCTGGCCGACCCCGAGCGGGTGCGGACCCCGCATTTCCATGTGCAGAGCGAGCGCATCCGCGGGGTGTACGACGCGATGGAGGCGGCGGGCCTGGACCCGGCATCGTTGACCGTGGTGGAGAGTTACGACCATCTGCCCACCTCCGGCGGCGCGGGAGCGGAGGTGGCACTCGAGCACAACCCGAGGATCACCGCATTGATGTGCACCGCCGACGTCTTGGCGTTGTCGGCGATGGATCACCTTCGGGCACGCGGCATCTACGTACCCGGGCAGATCACCGTCACCGGATTCGACGGGGTGCCCGAGGCGCGGCAGCGCGGGCTGACCACCGTCGTGCAGCCGGGCGTCGAAAAAGGCCGTCGCGCAGGTGAACTGCTGCACAACCCGCCCCGCGACGGTCTGCCGGTCATCGAGATCCTCGACACCGAGGTGGTGCGCGGCCGGACCTCGGGTCCGCCGGGCTAGCCGCGCGCGTCGGCGAGGAAACGCACCGCGGTCGCGACGTCGGCCGGGGAGTCGACGCGGTAGCGGGCCGCGGTCTCGCCCGGCCCCACCTTCACTCCCACATCCGAATCGCGAAGCCGGACAAAGGCTTTCTCATCGGTCACATCGTCGCCGAAGAACACCACGGCCGTCGCGTCGAACTCACCGCGCAGGATGTCGAGCGCCTCGCCCTTGTCCGTCGACACCACCGCGAACTCGAGGACGGCCTTGCCGGTGGTGATGTGCGCATACCACGCCGACGACGCATCCCATGCGGCGGCCAGGGCCGCTTCACCGTCGGACGGTGACGCGTTGCGCACATGCAGCGCCACGCTGGCCGGCTTGGTCTCGACGGCGACGCCCGGCTTGTCGGCGGCGATCGCGCGCAGCGCATCGGTGATGACCGCCAGCAGGTCGCGGTCGATGTCGCGGGAGAACCCGGATTCGAATTCGGCGCCGTGGCTGCCGACCAGGTGAACCGCCGACGGCGCCGAGGACAGTTCCCGCAGCGTCGCCAGGGCCCGCCCGGAGATCAGCGCGGACTCCGTGGCCGGCAGGGTGGCCAGGTCGACGAGGGCCTCGGCGGCGGCAGGCAGCGGGCGGGCGTCTTCGGGATTGTTGACGATCGGCGCCAGCGTGCCGTCGAAATCGGATGCGACGAGCAGGCGGGCGGTGCGCGCCGCCACGGCGAGCGCGGATTCGAGCTCGGGCGGAAGGGCGCTCACGGCCTAGATCTTAGGCTGTTCGCCGTCCCCGATGAGCAGTCGCACCGCCAGGTCGAGGCGCTTGGCGACATCGGTGGCCGACGCCCGGCGGGTGAGCCAGGCCAGCAGGTTGGACAGCCACACATCGGAGATCACCCGCGCGATGTGGTACTGGTCCTCGGTCGGTTCGCCCTCACTCATCGCGCGGGCGAACATCGAGTCCATCAGCTTGCCGACATGGTCGACCTCCCCGGCGGCCGACGCATCGGCGAACACGAACGCGCGGGTCATCGCCTCGGTCAGCAGCGGGTTGCGCTGCATCGCCCGGTTCAGCTTGCTGACCATGATGTTGAGCCGCTCGTACGGGGTGTTCCCGGCGGCCAGCGACGCGCGGTCGGTCTTGGCGTCGATGCGTTCGAATTCCCGGCCGAGCGCCGAGACCAGCAGATGCACCTTCGACGGGAAATACCGGTACAGCGTGCCGACCGCGACATCGGCGCGCTCTGCGACGGCGCGCATCTGGACGGCCTCGTAGCCGCCCTTGGACGCGATCGCGAGCGTGGCGTCAAGGATGCGCTTGCGCCGTTCGCGCTGGGCCTCGGAGCCGAGTTCGGACTCGGAGAGCACCGCGACGTTCATGACCTGGCGGGGACGGGAGTCGGACCCTGGTTTGGCGGCGTCGCGACCCGAGGCCATATCAGCCGACCCAGACATACGACGCGAGGCTCCTTTGTGATGCGTTCTCGGTGGAAACGATACGCATTCCAGTCCTGATTCCCTCATCTCCGTGCCGCATGTCACGCGACGTGTCCAGCTGTTGGGGCGGTCGACTTGACGGTCCGACGCTGGCACTATTAGAACACGTTCTAATGGGAAGCGCCGTCTTCCTACCCAAACGCTAGGAGACCCAGTGCCCGCTTCTCCCTCGGCGACCGTGACCGACGATCAGTCGGACGCCCGCGAACTGGTCCGGAGCTGGGCTGCCTCGTCCGGCTCCGTCGAGGCGGCGCGCGATGTCGAGCACGGACGGGCCGACGCGTGGCGGGGTCCGTACGGCAGCCTGGCGGAACTAGGGATCTTCGGCGTCGCCCTCCCCGAGGACCTCGGTGGCGCCGACGGCACGGTGGCCGATCTGGCCGCGATGGTCGACGAGGCCGCCGCCGCGATGGTTCCCGGCCCGGTGGCCACCACGGCGCTGGCGACGCTGGTGCTCTCAGCTGCGCATGCCGAGCTGCTGGACGCGCTGGCGACGGGTCAGCGCACCGCGGGGGTCGCGCTTGCCGCCGACCTGACCTACGCCGACGGGCGGGTCTCCGGGTCGGCGCCGTATGTGTTGGGCGCCGACGCGTCCGGGGTGCTGCTGCTGCCCGCGGGGCCGCGCTGGCTGCTGGTGGACGCCTCCGCCGACGGGGTGACCGTCGAGGCGCTCAAGGCCACCGACTTCTCCCGCCCGCTGGCCCGGGTGACCCTGGAGAGCGCGCAGGCCGAGGCGCTGGCCGTCCCGGCGCAGCGCGTCGTCGACCTGACCGCGACGCTGCTGGCCGCCGAGGCCGCGGGTCTGGCGCGGTGGTTGCTGACGACGGCGACCGAGTACGCGAAGGTGCGGGAGCAGTTCGGCAAGCCCATCGGCAGTTTCCAGGCCATCAAGCACATGTGCGCCGAGATGCTGCTGAGGTCCGAGCAGGCGTCCGTGTCGGCGGCCGACGCCGCCCGCGCCGCCACGGAATCGGACCCCGACGGCGACGGCGCACAGCTGTCGATCGCGGCCGCACTTGCGGCGTCGGTGGGTATCGAGGCCGCCAAGGCGAACGCCAAGGACTGCATCCAGGTGCTCGGCGGCATCGGCATCACGTGGGAACACGACGCGCATCTGTACCTGCGCCGCGCCTATGGCATTGCGCAATTCCTCGGTGGACGGTCGCGGTGGCTGCGCCGGGTGGTGGATCTGACCCAGGGCGGGGTGCGCAGGGACCTGCACATCGACCTGGCCTCGGTGGCCGATCTGCGGCCCGAGATCGCTTCCGCGGCCGCCGAAGCCGCTGCCGCTCCGGAGGACAAGAGGCAAGCGGTGCTGGCCGAGACCGGGCTGCTGGCGCCGCACTGGCCGAAGCCGTACGGCCGCGCCGCCGGGCCGGCCGAGCAGCTGCTGATCGACCAGGAACTGGCCGCCGCGGGTGTGGTGCGGCCCGACCTGGTCATCGGCTGGTGGGCGGTGCCGACGATCCTCGAGCACGGCAGCCCCGAGCTCATCGAGCAGTTCGTGCCTGCCACGCTGCGCGGTGACCTGCTGTGGTGCCAGCTGTTCAGTGAGCCGGGCGCCGGATCGGACCTTGCTGCACTGAGGATGAAAGCCGTTCGGGCAGAAGGCGAATCCGCGACCGGTGAGAAGGTCTCCGGCTGGAAGCTCACCGGGCAGAAGGTGTGGACTTCTGCTGCGCAGAAGGCGCACTGGGGTGTGTGCCTCGCCCGCACCGACCCGGATGCGCCCAAGCACAAGGGCATCACGTACTTCCTGATCGACATGAAGAGCCCGGGCATCGTGATCCGGCCGCTGCGGGAGATCACCGGCGACGAGCTGTTCAACGAGGTGTTCTTCGACGACGTGTTCGTGCCCGACGAGTTGGTGGTCGGACAGGTCAACGACGGTTGGCGGCTCGCGCGCACCACGCTGGCCAACGAGCGCGTCGCGATGGCGCAGGGCACCGCGCTGGGCAATCCGATGGAAGAGCTGCTCCGCGTCGTCGCCGAGTCGGAAGTCGATGCGGCGCAACAGGATCAGCTGGGCCAGTTGATCGTCACCGCCCAGGTCGGATCCCTGCTGGACCAGCGCATCGCCCAGCGCGCCGTCGAAGGCCAGGATCCCGGTCCGCAGGCCAGCGCGCGCAAGCTGATCGGGGTCCGCTACCGGCAGGCGCTGGCGGAGTTCCGGATGGACCTGTCCGAGGGGGCCGGTGCGGTCGAGAACCAGCAGGTGCACGACTTCCTGAACACCCGGTGCCTGACCATCGCCGGCGGCACCGAGCAGATCCTGCTGACGATGGCGGGGGAGCGGTTGCTCGGCCTGCCCCGATGAGTTCGCGATCTGGCGGACGCGAGCGGCTGAATCAGATTCTGGCGCAGTATCAAGTGCGCGACGATCCGGGTGGCACGGTGAGGCGAGCCGAGGTCGGCGCCGAAGAACTGACGCAGACCGAGATGCAGATGCTGCTGGCCGACGCGGCGCGGATCCCGGAGATTCGGGATATCAGGGACCGGGCGAGTGCCGAAGCGGTGCGACGCTTTCCACCGCCGGATGGCCGGCAGGTCGACAACGAGACAGATGCGTTCCGGCACACCTACGGCAGCGCACTGTTGACCCGGAGTTTCGGGCCCGACTGGGCATCCCGATTCACCTCGGCGCACGAGGGTAACCCCGACAACAATCGCGCGAGCCGCGCGATGGATCTCTACAACAACGAGATCGGGCGCTCGATCGCGCTCGCCCATCCCGACGCCTCTCCCGAGGCCATCTCAGATCTCGCGGCGGACGCAGTGCTCAACGGCGAAGCCGTCGTCGTCGGCCCTGACGGGGTGAGCCTGCGCTGGAGCGCATCCGGGAACGAGGTCTAGTCGAAGGTGGTCTGCGCGCAGGCCGACGGCGTCGTCAGGTTGACCCCGCCGTAGACCACCTGGATCTGCGAGCAGACGATGAACTGCGAGCCCTTGGCGGGCAGGCCGGTCGTCCACGACGTCGGAACCGAGTCGCCGTCGGTGGTGAAGCGTTCGATCGAACCGCCGCCGAAGTACGTCACCGACACCTCGACATCGCGCATCGACTTCAGCATGCGCGAGAGCACGTTGTCGTGGTTGGCGCCCTTGAGTTCTCGGGGCATACCGGCCGGTGCGCTGTACCAGGCCTCCTGCCACACGTCCTGGGAGTCGCTGCGCAGCGTGATGGTCTGCCGTGCCCAGGTGTCGCCCGGGAATCCGGTGGGGCCGTTGGGGGTCAACAGGTTTGCCGACGTCCTGAAGAAGCACCGGTTCTGCCCCGGGTCGCAGTCGGCGTTGACGTGCATCTCGATCGAGGTGGCGGGGTCGACGGCGATGGAAGACACGCCGGTGTCGGAGGCCGCCATGGCGATCGGGGCCGTGGTGTGCGAGACGGCGGCGAGCGCCACCATCAACGTCGGAGCCAGTGCCGCTGCTAGCCGCTTCATCGTGATGAAAGTAATCCTTGCGTCACTCGTCGAAGGTGACTTCGACGGAATCGGATTTCGGATGTGCCTGGCAGGCCAGGATCAGACCCTCGTCGAGGTCCTGCTGTTCGAGGACGTCGTTGATCTCCATCTCGACGTCGCCGGACTTCTTGAGCACGGCGCACGCGCCGCAGTGCCCCTCGCGGCACGAGAACGGCGCGTCCAGGCCCTTGTTCAGCAGGACGTCGAGCAGTTTCGCCTTGCGCGGCCAGCTGACCTCGTGGGTCTCGCCGTCGAGGGTCACCACGGCCGTCGCCGGGCCCTCGTCGCCGTCGTCCTCGTCGTCGATGGTGACCGCCGCGAACGGATCCGACTCCAGTGACTTGAACACCTCGATGTGGATCTTCTCGGCGACTGCCCCTGCCGCCGCGAGCGCCTCCTCGGCGGCGGCCATGAACGGCCCCGGCCCGCAGATGAACGCCTCCCTGGACGTGAACGGCGTGAACAGCGCCGTCAGCGCGGTGACGCTGGGCAGCCCCTGCACGGTCTCCAGCCAGTGGATCGCGGTCAGGCGGTCCGGGTACTTGGCGGCGAGATCACGCAGGGTCTCGGCGAAGATCACCGAATTCTCGTCGCGGTTGGCGTAGACCAGGGTCACCTTTCCGCTGCCCTCGGACAGCGCGGACTTCAGGATCGCCAGCATCGGGGTGATTCCGCTGCCCGCGGCCAGCAGCAGGAAATCGGTGTCCAGGTTCTTCGGCACGAACGTCCCCGACGGTGCCAGGACGTGCATCTTCATCCCGGCGTGCGCGTTGTCGCACAGCCAGTTCGACGCGTACCCGTCGGCGGTGCGCTTCACGGTGACCGTCAGCGGGTCGCCGGTGTGCGGTGACGAGCACAGCGAATAGCAGCGCGCGACCGATCCGGTGCGGTCACTCGGCACCCGCAAGGTCAGGAACTGACCGGGCGAGTAGCGCAGCTTCTCCGGCGGCACGGACGCGCCGGCCGGGGTTTTGAACACCAGAGAACGCGCGTCAGACGTCTCGTCGATCACTTCGGCGATCTCCAGCTCGAGCACATGGGCGCCCAGCGGCTCGTCGGCGGCAACGTCCGTCACAGATGGACCCTTTCTCCGGTCATAACTAGAACAGGTTACAGAAATGCATGTGCGCTGGTCCAGGTGTCGCAGGACGCTGCTACTCGACACAAATCGTAACGTGTTCTAATCTCTTCTAGGTTACTTCGCACGCCTTTGGAGGCAAACCAGTGACGTCCATTGAACAGCGTGACGCACAGTCGGTTCTCGACGGTGTCACCGATCTCCTCCCTCGTATCGCCAAGCGCGCGGCCGCCGCCGAGGAACTGCGCCGCCTGCCCGACGAGACGGTGGCCGAACTCGACGAGGTCGGCTTCTTCAAACTGCTCCAGCCCGAGCAGTGGGGTGGTCTGCAGTGCGACCCGACGTTGTTCTACGAAGCCGTGCGCCGCCTCGCGAGCGCATGCGGTTCCACCGGCTGGGTCTCCGCGATCATCGGTGTGCACAACTGGCACCTCGCACTGTTCGATCAGCAGGCCCAGGAGGACGTCTGGGGCGAGGACGCGTCCGTGCGCGTGTCGTCCTCGTACGCGCCGATGGGTGCCGGCGTCGTCGTCGACGGTGGCTACCTGGTCAGCGGCACGTGGCAGTGGTCCTCAGGCTGCGACCACGCCACCTGGACGTTCGTGGGCGGGCCGGTGATCAAGGACGGCAAGCCGGTCGATTTCGGCAGCTTCCTGATCCCCCGTACCGATTACCGCATCGATGACGTCTGGAACGTCGTCGGACTGAAGGCAACCGGCAGCAACAACCTCGTGGTCAAGGACGTCTTCGTTCCGCGCCACCGGTTCCTGTCGTACAAGGCGATGAACGACGGCACCGCAGGCGGGTACCAGAACAACACCGCCCCGGTGTACAAGATGCCTTGGGGCACCATGCATCCCACCACGATCAGTTCCCCGATCATGGGGATGGCGTACGGCGCCTACGAGGCGCACGTCGAACATCAGGGCAAGCGGGTGCGCGCGGCGTTCGCCGGCGAGAAGTCCAAGGACGACCCGTTCGCGAAGATCCGGATCGCCGAGGCGGCCAGCGACATCGACGCCGGCTGGCGTCAGCTGATGGGTAACCTCGGCGAGGAGTACCAGTTGCTCAAGGCCGGCAAGGAAATCCCGTTCTCGTTGCGTGCGGCCGCCCGTCGCGACCAGGTCCGCGCCACCGCGCGTGCCATCGCGTCGATCGACCTGCTCTTCGAGGCGTCCGGCGCGACCGCACTACAGCTCGACCAGCCGGTGCAGCGGTTCTGGCGTGACGCACACGCCGGCCGGGTCCACGCGGCCAACGAACCCGAGCGCGCGTACCTGATCTTCGGCAACGAAGCGTTCGGTCTCCCGCCCCAGGACACGATGGTTTGATGACCTCCTTCGCCGCGGAAGCTGCTCAGCAGCAGGAGATCACGTTCGAGTCGACCTCGCGCTACGCGCAGGTCCGCGACGACATGAAGTTGCACTACCACGAAGCCGGGGTGGGCAATCCGGAGACGGTGGTGCTGCTGCACGGCGGCGGTCCCGGCGCCTCGAGCTGGTCGAACTTCGGGCGCAACATTCCGGTACTGGCCAAGCACTTTCACGTGCTGGCCGTCGACCAGCCCGGCTACGGCCACTCGGACAAGCACACCGAACATGAGCAGTACAACCGCTACAGCGCGACCGCGCTGCTGAACCTGTTCGACCACCTCGGTATCGAACGCGCTGCACTGGTGGGCAACTCGCTGGGCGGTGGCACCGCGGTGCGGTTCGCGCTGGACAACGGCAAGCGCGCGGGCAAGCTGGTGCTGATGGGCCCCGGCGGCTTGAGTGTGAACCTGTTCGCACCGGATCCGACCGAGGGCGTGAAGCTGCTCGGCAAGTTCGCCGCGGAGCCGACGCGCGAGAACATCGAGGCGTTCCTGCGGATCATGGTCTACGACCAGAGCATGATCACCCCGGAACTCGTCGAGGAGCGCTTCGAGATCGCCAGCACTCCGGAGTCGCTGGCCGCGACCAAGGCGATGGGGAAGTCGTTCGCCGGCGCCGACTTCGAGCTCGGCATGATGTGGCGTGACGTATACAAGCTGAGGCAGCGCGTACTGCTGATCTGGGGTCGCGAAGACCGGGTCAACCCGCTCGACGGAGCGTTGGTGGCACTCAAGCAGATCCCACGGGTGCAGTTGCACGTCTTCGGTCAGTGCGGCCACTGGGCGCAGCTGGAAAAATTCGACGAGTTCAACAAGCTCACCATCGATTTCCTCAAGGGTTAGAGAGGGAAGAAACCATGACGATCAAATCGCTCGGATATCTCCGCATCGAGGCCACCGATGTCGGCGCGTGGCGCGAGTACGGGTTGAAGGTGCTCGGCATGGTCGAAGGCTCCGGCACCACCGAGGGTGCGCTCTATCTGCGGATGGACGAGTTTCCGGCACGCCTGATCATCGTGCCCGGTGAGCATGACCGGCTCCTGGAGTCGGGCTGGGAGACGGCCAACGCCGCACAGCTGCAGGACATCCGGCAGCGTCTGGAGGTCCACGGCACGCCGTACAAGGAAGCCACCGCCGGCCAGTTGGCCGACCGCCGCGTCGACGAGATGATCATCTTCGACGACCCGTCGGGTAACACGCTGGAGGTCTTCCACGGCGTCGCTCTCGAGCACCGCCGGGTCGTCAGCCCGTACGGGCACAAGTTCGTCACCGAGGAGCAGGGGCTCGGTCACGTCGTGCTGACCACCCGCGACGACGCCGAGACGCTGCACTTCTACCGCGACGTGCTCGGCTTCTTCCTGCGCGATTCGATGAAGCTGCCGCCGCAGCTGGTCGGCCGGCCCGCCGACGGCGCACCGGCATGGCTGCGCTTCCTCGGGGTCAATCCTCGGCACCACAGCCTGGCGTTCATGCCCGGTGAGACGCCCAGCGGCATCGTGCATCTGATGGTCGAGGTGGAGAACTCCGACGACGTCGGCCTGTGCCTGGACCGCGCGTTGCGGCGAAAGGTGAAGATGTCGGCGACGCTGGGGCGGCACGTCAACGACAAGATGCTGTCCTTCTACATGAAGACCCCGGGCGGCTTCGACGTCGAGTTCGGTTGTGAGGGACTCGAGGTCGACGACGACGACTGGGTGGCCCGGGAGAGCACCGCGGTCTCGTTGTGGGGCCACGACTTCAGCGTGGGCTTCAAGTAGCCAGGTAAACGCGATGTCGACCCCGCCGATCGATCCGCGCACATTCCGCAGTGTGCTCGGTCAGTTCTGCACCGGGATCACCGTCATCACCACGATGAGTGAGGATGCCCCGGTGGGATTCGCCTGCCAGTCGTTCGCCGCGTTGTCCCTGGATCCGCCGTTGGTGTTGTTCTGCCCCACGAAGGCCTCGCGGTCGTGGGCAGCGATCGAGACCACCGGCCGGTTCTGCGTCAACGTCCTGCACGAGAACCAGCAGCACGTCTCGGCGCGGTTCGGTTCACGAGAGCCGGACAAGTTCGCCGGGATCGATTGGTCGCCATCGAGGTTGGGCTCGCCGATCATCGACGGCTCGCTGGCGCACATCGACTGCACGGTGCACTCGGTGCACGACGGCGGCGACCATTTCGTCGTGTTCGGAGCGGTGCACTCGCTGTCGGACGTTCCGAAGCGCAAGCCGCGGCCGCTGCTGTTCTACCAAGGGCAGTACACCGGCATCGAACCGGACAAGAACACCCCGGCGGACTGGCGCAACGACCTGGAGGCGTTCCTGACCGCGACGACCGAGGACACCTGGCTCTAGCCCGAACGCGACGCTGCACCGTCGACGAGTGAGCACACCACCGCCAGGTGGGTCGGCAGCACCTTCGCCCATACCCTCCGAGCGACCGGGTTGCCCAGTCGCACGAACGTCGCGAAGGTGACCTCGCCGCCGGCGACCCGGGTGATCAACTGACCCGACAGCCCCATCGGCGACATCGCCTGCAATCGAACGTATTCGGCATCGCGATGGGTGACCGACCAGCCGGCGATCACGTCGGGTCCGGCTGGGCGCAACCTGATCCCGAGCACCGTCCATCCGAGACGTAACCGCAGTCGTGTCACCGCGGGCGGCCCTTCGAGAATCTCCCGCGCCCATTCCGCCGGTGAGCTGGCGTGGCTGGTGCGGAGCTGGTGGGCGTCGACATGGTCGACGCGGGTGAGCGTGCTGCACGCCAACAGGTCCGCATCGGGATCGGTGCGTCGGGCGATGCGCTGTATCGAGGCCATCCGCCACCTCCAATGATTGATACAGAACAGTACTGTATCTATCGTATTCTGACCAGATGCCGCCGCCGATCCGTACGCCCCGACAGTCCTGGATCGACGCGGGTCTGGCGCTGCTGGCCGCCGACGGACCCGATGCCGTGCGCGTGGAGGTCCTCGCGCAACGCCTCGGTGTGACCCGCGGAGGGTTCTATCGGCAGTTCGCGAGCAGGACGGAGTTGATCACCGCGATGCTCGACACCTGGGAGCAGCGCAGCATCGACGAGGTCCTGGCGCGGGTCGAGGCCGAAGGCGGCGACGCGCGCAGCAAGGTCCGCCGAGCCGGGACTCTGACGTTCTCGGCCGAACTGCTCCCGGTGGATCTCGCGGTCCGCAGCTGGGCGCGACGGGATCCCGAGGTGGCCGATCGGCTGCGCCGCGTCGACAACCGCCGCATGGACTACCTGCGCGAACTGCTCTCCGCGCTGTGGGACGACACCGCCGAGGTCGAGGCCCGCGCGATGCTGGCCTTCTCACTGCTGGTCGGGAACCACCTGATCGTGGCCGACCATCCGGGCGGCAGGGACAGGGTGGTCGCCGACGCCGGCCGCCTCCTACTCGGCGGACTTACACAGCTGTAATTCATCCACACTGTGGATAACCCCTGTGGATAACTCGCTAGCGCAGGCCCAGCAACACGTCCTGTTGATCGCGGACCCGCTCGCGGATCGCGTCGACGACCGCCGCCACCTCCGGGCGGCGCAGCGCCTCGGCGCGGGCCACCAACCAGTAGCTCAACTGTGCCGAAACCTGTTGCGCCAGTATCCGAACGAGATCGCGATGGCGGTCGGCCATGAAGCAGGGCAGCAGCCCGATCCCGGCTGATGCCCGAGTGGCCTCGACGTGGACGAACACATTCGTCGAGGTCACCGATTCGCGCATGGCAGGCGCGAAGCTCGCGGCGAGGTCGAGGTCGTCGACCTGCAGCATCGAGTCGATGAAGTACACGAGCGGAAACCGCTGTAGATCGGCGACGTCGGCCGGGGCGCCGTGCTCGTCGAGGTAGTCCCGGGAGGCGTACAGGCCCAGGCGGTAGTCACACAGCCGGAGAGCCTTGGCGCGGCGCACCCGGGGCTCACCGACCACGACTTCGACGTCCAGGCCGGAGCGCTGCTGGGTGGCCCTGCGGGTGGTCGCCACGATCTCGACGGCCACCTTCGGATGCATCCGCTGCACGGCGGCCGCCGCCGGTGCGGCGATATACGCCGAGAAACCGTCGGTGGCGGAGATCCGGACAACGCCGTCGAGGGCCCGTTGTCCGGCCGGATCGGCGGCCAGGGACCGCACGGCGGTCTCGACGGTCTCGGCGGCGGTGAGGGCACCGCGGCCGAGGTCGGTCAGTTCCCAGCCGCCGGCGACACGGGCCAGCACCCGCCCGCCCATCGCCTCCTCCAGCGCCGCGATGCGCCGGCTGATCGTGGTGTGGTTGAGGCCGAGCTCCTCGGCCGCGGTGGTGTATTTGCCGGTTCGGCCGACGGCCAGCAGAACCAGCAGGTCATCTGCACTGAGACGACGAGCCGAGGATGTCACATCTGCATTTTCGCAGACACATCCTGCGGTTTTGGTTATTGCCCGAGCGGGTAGCTGCGTGAATACTCACCCGAGTTTGTGGTGGGCATCACAAGGAAGGGTGGGCGATGAGCGCGCAACAGGACGCGGGGCCCGGTTCAATCTCGACCGGACTCAAGCGGGTGGTGGTCGCATCGATGGCCGGCACGGTCGTCGAGTGGTACGAGTTCTTCCTGTACGCGACCGCGGCAACGCTCGTGTTCAAGAAGGTGTTCTTCGCCGAGGGCACCAGCGAGGCCGCCGGTTTGATCGCAGCGCTGCTGACGTACGCCGTCGGCTTCGTGGCCCGGCCGCTGGGCGGGATCGTGTTCGGGCACTTCGGCGACAAGTACGGTCGCAAGAAGCTGCTGCAGTTCGCCATCCTGTTGGTCGGTGTCGTGACGTTCCTGATGGGATGTCTGCCGACCTACAACCAGATCGGCGTGTGGGCCCCGATCCTGCTCGTGCTGTTGCGCTTCGCGCAGGGCTTCGCGGTCGGCGGCGAATGGGGCGGGGCCGTCCTTCTGGTCGCCGAGCACAGCCCGAACAAGCAGCGGGCGTTCTGGGCCAGCTGGCCGCAGGCCGCGGTCCCGGTCGGCAACATGCTCGCCACCGTCGTGCTGCTGGTCCTGACCGGGCTGCTGTCCGATGAGGCGTTTCTGTCCTGGGGCTGGCGTGTGGCGTTCTGGCTGTCGGCGGTGGTGGTGCTGATCGGCTACTACATCCGCACCAAGGTGACCGACGCCCCGATCTTCGTTGCGGCCCAAGAGGAGGTCGAGCGCGCCAAGGCGGTGTCCTACGGCGTCGCCGAGGTGCTGAAGCGTTATCCCCGAGGTGTTTTCACCGCGATGGGCCTGCGATTCGCCGAGAACATCATGTACTACCTGGTGGTCACCTTCTCGATCGTCTACCTCAAGACCCACGTGGGTGCCGACACCGGCGACATCCTCTGGTGGCTGCTCGCCGCACATGCGGTGCACTTCGTGGTGGTGCCGCAGGTGGGGCGGCTGGCCGACCGGTACGGCCGCCGCCCGGTGTACATCGCCGGGGCCGTGCTCGCGGGCGTCTGGGGCTTCTTCGCGTTCCCGATGATGAACACCGGCAGCTACCTCGCGATCATGGCCGCGGTCATCCTCGGTCTGATGATCCACGCCCTGATGTATGCGCCGCAGCCGGCGATCATGGCCGAGATGTTCCCGACCCGGATGCGGTATTCCGGTGTGTCCCTGGGGTATCAGGTCACCTCGATCGTCGCCGGATCGTTGGCCCCGGCCATCGCCACCTGGCTGCTCGACAAATTCGGCACCTGGGTGCCGATCGCGGTCTACTTGGCAGGGGCGTCGCTGATCACGTTGGTCGCGGCCTGGTTCACGCGCGAGACCAACGGGATCGACCTGCATGAGCTCGACGCCGCCGACCGCGCGCAGTTGCAGCGTGCCGGGGCGGTATGAGTGCACTGGCGGGACGCACCGCGCTGGTGACCGGCGGTGCGAGCGGGATCGGCGCGGCCTGCGCGCGGGCGCTGGCCGGGCAGGGAGTCGAGGTCACCGTCGCCGACATCGACGGGTCGGGCGCGCAAACCGTGGCGCGGGAGATCGGCGGAAAGCCGTGGACGCTCGACCTTCTCGACGTCGCCGAGCTGGAGAACCTGCAGCTGGACGCCGACATCCTGGTCAACAACGCGGGCATCCAGAGCATCGACGAGATCGCGGCGTTCCCGCCGGAGAAGTTCCGGTCGATGCTCGCGCTGATGGTGGAGGCGCCGTTCCTGCTCGTCCGTGCGGCGCTGCCCTACATGTACCGCAACGAATTCGGCCGCGTCATCAACATCTCGTCCATCCACGGCCTGCGGGCCTCGCCGTACAAGGTCGCCTACGTGACCGCCAAGCACGCGCTGGAAGGGCTGTCGAAAGTGACCGCGCTCGAGGGTGGTCCACACGGCGTCACGAGCAACTGCATCAATCCCGGATACGTCCGCACCCCGCTGGTGACCAAACAGATCGCCGATCAGGCCAGGACCCACGGCATTCCGGAGGATCAGGTGATCTCCGACATCCTGCTGAAGGAGAGCGCGGTCAAACGGCTCGTCGAGCCCGACGAGGTCGGCTCGTTGGTCACCTGGCTGGCATCGCCCGCGGCCGGGATGGTCACCGGTGCCTCGTACACGATGGACGGCGGGTGGAGCGCGCGCTGACGTGCGCGCGTCACCGCAGCGTCAGATCCCGTGCGGCACGGTACTGCTCGAGGACCTGCGGTGTCGTGTCTGCGTCGTAGCGGGTGGTATCCCCGATCGACCACTCGGGTGGGGCGTCCCGGCCGGAGAGCACCCAGGCCGCCTGACGGGCGGCGCCGAGCGCGACGTACTCCGCGGGCGCCGGCACGTCGACCGGGCTGCCGAAGAGCGCCGGGGCGATCCGTCGTACCGCCTCCGAGCGCGCACCTCCGCCGACAAGGATGATCCGGGCGGCGTCGACACCCTGTTCGCCGATCTTGTCGGTGCAGTACACCATCGAGCTGAGCAGGCCCTCCACCGCCGCTCGGGCGATGTTGGCCGGGTCGAGGTTTCGTGTCGTGACACCGTGCAGCGCGCCGGCCGCGTGAGGCAGGTTCGGTGACCGTTCCCCCTCGAAGTACGGCACCAGGACCAGGCCTTCCGCGCCTGCGGGTGCCGACAGGGCGAGCCGGTCGAACTCGTCGAAGTCGACCTTGAGCATCGCGGCGACCGCGGCGAGCACCGGAGCGCCGTTGAGCGTGCACACCAGGGGAAGTTGGCGGCCTGTCGCGTCGGCGAAGCCGGCCACGATGCCCTCCGGGTCATGCGGGGCCACCTCGCCGACCGCGCTGACCACCCCGGAGGTGCCCAGCGACACCACACAGTCGCCCCTCCCGGCCGAGAGCCCGAGGGCCGCCGCGGCGTTGTCGCCGGCGCCCGGGCCCAGTACGGCGCCGTGCGGGGTCTCGCCGGCGGTATCGCGCGGCCCGAGCACCCGGGGCAGTGCCGGATCTCTTCCGCGGAAGGCCAACTCGAGCAGATCCGGTTGGTAGCGGTCGGTCTCGGCGGAGAAGTACCCGGTTCCGCTGGCGTCACTGCGATCGGTGCAGATCGCGGTGACGTCGGTGCCGCCGCCCAGCCGCCAGGTCAGCCAGTCGTGAGGGAGACAGACCGCCGCGGTCGCATCCGCGCGGTCGGGTTCGTGGTCGGCCAACCAGCGCAGTTTGGTGGCCGTGACGGCCGCGACCGGAACGACGCCGGTGCGGTCGGCCCAGGCGCCGGGACCGCCGAGCTCGGCGGTCAGCTGATCGGCGGCCCCGCTGGACCGGGTGTCGTTCCACAGCAACACATCCCGCACCAATTCTCCCGAGGAGTCCAGGCACACCATGCCGTGCTGCTGGGCGCCGACCGACACCGCGGACACGTCGTCCAAACCCCCCGCCTGCTCGGCGGCGTGTTGCAGCGCGGCCCACCAATGGCGGGCGTCGACCTCCGTGCCCGCGGGGTGCGGTGCGGAACCCGAGCGCACGATCTGGCCGGTGTCGGCGTCACAGATCAACACCTTGCAGGACTGGGTCGATGAGTCGATTCCGGCTACGAGGGTCATAGGGTCATCTTCCTGGATCGCTGAGCACCGGTGCGAAGGCCAGTTCGGCCGCACCGATGACGAGGGTGTCTGCGCCGAGCGTGGCGGGCACGACCCGGACGAGGTCGCGGGGCGCGCCCATGCTGCGGCGGGTGAGTTCGTCGTGCAGGACCGTCGCGGCCACGGCGGGGAACACCCGCAGGAAACCGCCCAGCACGATCAGGCCCGGGTTGAGCATGTTGATCGCGTTGCCGAGCGCGATCGCCAGCGACCGTGCCTGCCGGGCGAGCACGTCACGTTCGGCGTGGGTGTGGGCGAACGGATCCGTGCCGGTGTCGCTGTCGATCTCGGACAACAGCCGCGCCAGCGGCGCCTGCCGCACCTCGGTCTCCAGGCATCCCATGCTGCCGCAGTGGCACTGCTCGCGGCCGCCGACGTAGGTGTGGCCCAGTTCGCCCGCATAGCCGGCCACACCTTCGAGGAGTTCCCCGGCGACGACGAATCCCGCGCCGATACCGCTCGGTCCGCCGTTCACATAGATCATGTGATCGGCGTTGTGGTGGTTGCCGAACAGATGCTCGGCGATCGCGCCCACGTTGGCGTCGTTGGCCGCGTATACCGGCAAACCGGTTGCGGCACTGAGCATCTGACCGATCTCGACGTCGTGCCAGTCCAGGTTCGGCGCCAGCTGCACCGACGACTCGGGGCCGTGTACCAACCCGGGGACGGCGACGCCGACGGCGGTGACCTGTTGCTCGTCGGTCAGCTTGCCCCGGATGTCGGCGATCGCCTCGGCCGCGATGGTCACGGTGTCCGCCGCGGTGGGTATCCGCTCGGTCGGCCGGCGCACGACATCGATGACGGTGCCGCCCATCGCGACCAGTCCCACCGTGACGGCGTCGACCTCGGGGGTCACGGCGATCGCCAGGACCCGGTGGGCCGGGCGCACGATCGGGCTGGGCCGTCCCACCTGAGTGGCCGACGTGGCCGGGGACTCCTCGACCAGGCCGCGCGCGCCCAACTCCTCGACCAGATCTTTCGTGGTCGACCGGGACAGCCCTGTGCTGCGTGTCAACTCCGAACGGCTCAGCGCCCGATGGCGGTGCACGAGCGTCAGCACTGTCGACAGGTTGCGTCGCCGCACACCGTCGGTCGCCCCGGCGCGCGTCGCCCGGCGGTGCTCGGTCTGGTTCACCGGCACTTGGTCCCCCTCAGTTCTCACGACCACCGTCACGCCGTGGCCTTGACAGTGTCACAGGACACATCTTATGTTCGCTGCGAGAACAAAAGCATATCTCTGAGCAGATGGCCCGCACTTTCCGGCCATGATCCCCGAGGAGCCCTCGATGACGGTCCTGGACTCCGCTGTGTCCGCAGCGGACGACCTGACACCCCGACCCTCCGACAGGTTCTCGTTCGGCCTCTGGACGGTGGGCTGGCCCGGCGTGGACCCGTTCGGCGTCGCGACCCGGCCCGCACTCGACACCGTCGAGGCGGTGGAACGGCTGGCCGAACTCGGTGCGTACGGGTTGACCTTCCACGACGACGACCTGTTCGCGTTCGGCAGCAGCGATGCGCAGCGCCGCCAGGCGATCGACCGGCTGCGGGGATCGCTGGACCGAACCGGGCTGGTGGTGCCGATGGTGACCACGAACCTGTTCACCCAGCCGGTCTTCAAGGACGGCGGGTTCACCAACAACGATCGCGGTGTGCGGCGATTCGCGCTGCGGAAGGTGTTGCGCAACCTCGACCTCGCCGCCGAGCTCGGCGCTCAGACGTTCGTGATGTGGGGCGGCCGGGAAGGCTCCGAGTACGACACCGCCAAGGATGTCCAGGCGGCCCTGGAGCGGTACCGCGAGGCACTGAACCTGTTGTGCCAGTATGTGATCGACCAGGGCATCGAGATCAGGTTCGCGATCGAACCGAAGCCGAACGAACCGCGCGGCGACATCCTGCTGCCGACTGTCGGGCATGCGCTGGCCTTCATCGAGACGCTCGAGCATCCGGAGATGGTCGGCGTCAACCCGGAAACCGGTCACGAGCAGATGGCGGGCCTGAACTTCGTGCACGGCATCGCCCAGGCGCTCTACAGCAGAAAGCTCTTCCACATCGACCTCAACGGTCAGCGCGGAATCAAGTTCGACCAGGATCTTGTCTTCGGGCACGGCGACCTGGCCAACGCGTTCGCGCTGGTGGACCTGCTGGAGAACGGCGGGCCCGACGGCGGGCCGGCCTACGACGGGCCCGCCACTTCGACTACAAGCCCAGTCGCACCGAAGATTCCGGCGGTGTCTGGGCGTCGGCGGCGGCCAACATGCGGATGTACCTGCTGTTGCGCAAGCGCGCCGCCGCGTTCCGCGCGGATCCCGAGGTCCGGGAGGTCTTGGCCGCGGCGAAGGTGGCCGAACTGCGCCAGCCCACACTCGGCGACGGTGAGACGTATGCGGACCTGCTCGCCGACCCGACGGCCTACGAACAGTTCGACACGGGCGCGTACTTCGGTGGTCGCGGGTGCAACTTCGTCGCGCTGAACCAGCTCGCCATCGAACACCTGATGGGGGCCCGGTGAGGCACACCCGCTCGGCCGCCGAAGTGCCGATCCTGCTGCGAAGTGACGTGCATCACGCTATATGTGATACCGCCAAACAAAAGTCCATGACCCACCTGAACCGTTCGGAGGAATCTTCGTGAAGCGAACCAGCACTCTGCTCGTCACCACGGTCGTCGGGGTCAGCATGGCGCTGACAGCGTGCGGCTCGAACTCGGATTCGCAGTCGGCCGACGGCGCAGGCGCCGGTGGCGGTGCCGGCAAGGTCGGCGTGATCCTGCCCGACACCAAGTCGTCGGTGCGCTGGGAGACCAAGGACCGGCCCGCACTCGAAGAGGCGTTCAAGAACGCCGGGGTGGAGTACACGATCCAGAACGCGGAGGGATCTGCCGACACGATGACGACCATCGCCGATGCGATGATCGCCGACGGTGTCACGGTGCTCGCGATCGTCAACCTCGACTCCGACAGCGGCGCGTCGATCCAACAGAAGGCCGCGTCCCAGGGCGTCAAGACCATCGACTACGACCGCCTGACCCTGGGCGGCTCCGCCGATGTCTACGTGTCGTTCGACAACACCGTCGTCGGTGAGCTGCAGGGCCAGGGCCTGGTTGACTGCCTGGGCGGCCGGCCCGCGAACGTGGTGTTCCTCAACGGCTCTCCGACCGACAACAACGCCACGCTGTTCAGCGGCGGCGCACATTCGGTGGTCGACGCGACACCGTCGATCACGATCGTCGGCGAGCAGGCGGTCCCGGACTGGGACAATGACCAGGCCGTGACGATCTTCGAGCAGCTCTACACCGCCGCAGACGGTCGTGTCGACGGCGTGTACGCGGCCAACGACGGCCTCGCGGGTTCGGTCATCTCCATCCTGGAGAAGAACAAGCGGGCCGGGCAGGTGCCGGTGACCGGTCAGGACGCGACCGTTGAAGGGCTGCAGAACATTCTGGCCGGCACCCAGTGCATGACGGTGTACAAGTCGGCCACCGAGGAGGCCGGCGCGCTCGCCGACGTCGCGATCGCGCTCGCCAACGGCGAGGAGCCGCAGACGACGGCCACCTCCCGCGACGACACCGGCAACCGCGACGTGCCGTCGGTGCTGCTGACGCCGAAATCCATCACGAAGGACAACATCAACGTGGTGTTCGACGACGGCGGTCAGAATAAGGACGAGGTGTGTGCGGGACAGTTCGCCCAGATGTGCTCCGCGGCGGGTATGTGACCGCATGGCCGTCGAGGTGGAGCCGATTCTCGAATTGCGGGGCGTCAACAAGAGTTTCGGCGTGGTCCATGTGCTCCATGACGTGGACTTCGCCGTCTACCCGGGCCAGGTGACTGCGCTGGTCGGAGACAACGGGGCGGGAAAGTCCACGTTGGTCAAGGCGATCGCGGGGATCCATCCGATCGACACCGGCAGCTACCTGTTCGAGGGCCGGCCGGTGACGGTGCGTAGCCCGAACGACGTCTCGGCGCTGGGAGTCGAGGTCGTCTACCAGGATCTGGCGCTCTGCGACAACCTCGACATCGTCGAGAACATGTTCCTGGGCCGGGAACTCAAGACCAGGGGCATCCTCGACGAGGCGCAGATGGAGACCATGGCAAGGGACGCGCTGACGTCGCTATCGGTGCGCACCGTCAAGTCGGTACGACAGCCGGTGTCGAGCCTTTCCGGTGGCCAGCGCCAGACCGTGGCGATCGCGAAGTCGGTGCTGTGGAACTCCAAGGTCGTGTTGCTCGACGAGCCGACGGCGGCGCTCGGCGTCGCGCAGACGCGGCAGGTGATCGAGTTGGTGCGCAGGCTCGCCGGGCAGGGCCTCGGCGTGGTGCTGATCTCGCACAACATGGCAGACGTGTTCGAGGTGGCCGACCGCATCTGTGCGCTGTACCTCGGCCGGGTGGCGGCGGAGGTCAAGGCGTCCGAGGTCACCCACGCACAGGTGGTCGAACTGATCACCGCAGGCCGTTCCGGCAGCCTCGGCCTCGCGCCGGCGCAGGCCGCCGAATCGATGTGAGTAGAAAGAGCGAGATGGCCTCCAAAGCGAGCACGGAGACAAAGACGGCAGGCAGTCGACCCGAAATCACGGTCGCTGACTCCGATTTCGCGGTCGACGCGGTCACCGGGCAGACGTTCGGTGACGCGGTCAGGGCCTATTTCGGGCGGGTTCGGGGCGGAGACATGGGATCGCTGCCGGCCGTCCTCGGACTGGTCGTGCTGTTCGTGGTGTTCGGGCTCGCCAACGACCGCTTCCTGTCGGCGCTGAACCTGGCGAACCTGATCACCCAGGCGGGATCGATCTGTGTGCTCGCGATGGGCCTGGTGTTCGTGCTGCTGCTCGGCGACATCGACCTGTCCGCCGGTGTCGCGGGCGGGGTGGCCGCCTGTGCGATGGCGCTGACGGTCGTGAACCTCGGCTGGCCGTGGTGGGCGGCGATGGTGATGGGTGTCGCGATCGGCGCGCTGATCGGTCTGACGATCGGTCTGCTGCGCGCGAAGCTCGGAATCCCGTCGTTCGTCGTGACTTTGGCGTTCTTCCTCGGGTTGCAAGGGGTCACGCTCAAGCTCATCGGCGAGGGCGGCTCGGTGCGCGTCGACGATCCGGTGATCCGGGGTCTGACGATCAGCAATCTGCCCGTCACGGCGGGATGGACGCTCGCGTTGGTCGTGGTCGTCGGATTCGCGGCGCTGGAGTTCTACACCTATCGCCGCAAGCAGGTGCTGCGGCTGTCGAACTCGCCGCTGGGTGTCGTGGTCGCCAGGGTGTCCGCGGTCGCGGTGGTGGTCCTCGGGGTCACCTACGTGCTCAGTGTGAACCGCAGCGTCAACCGCGCGGTCGAAATTCGCGGCATCCCCTACGTGCTGCCGTTGATCCTGGTGCTGCTGATCGTGTTGACCGTCGTGCTCAAACGCACCGCGTACGGCCGCCACATCTACGCCGTCGGCGGAAACGCCGAAGCGGCGCGCCGCGCCGGCATCTCCGTCGACCGCATCAGGGTGTCGGTGTTCGTCGTGTCGTCGTCGCTGGCGGCGCTGAGCGGCATCATCGCCGCGTCGTACGCCGGCAAGGTGTCGGCCTCCTCCGGGGCGGGCAACGTGCTGTTGTACGCCGTCGGCGCCGCGGTCATCGGCGGTACCAGCCTGTTCGGCGGGAAGGGCCGTGCGCTCGACGCGGTGATCGGCGGCGTCGTCGTCGCGACCATCGCCAACGGGCTGGGGCTGCTGAACCAGTCGTCGTACATCAACTTCCTCGTCACCGGCGGGGTGTTGCTGTTGGCCGCGAGCGTGGACGCGATCTCCCGCAGGCGCCGTTCCTCCACCGGGCTCGCCTAGGCCGCGTCGTATCCCTCGAAGGTGACCAGGTCGACACTGAACCTGCCCTCCATCAGGCTGACCTTCTGTCGTACGGGTCTGCCGGGCAGCGGCGGGGCGGTCGAACGGTACGCCGCTCCGGTCGGAGTCACGAATTCGGCGATATGCGAACCATTTTCGGTGCCGGCGGACACTGACCAACCGGGCGCTTCCTTGGCGTAGTTACATGCCTCGCACAGCCCGAGGCCGTTGGCCGCCCTCGTCAGGCCTCCGCTCCGGTCCGGGGTCGCGTGGTCGAGGTGGCGGATCGGCGCGTTGCAATACGGTATGCGGCAGGTGCGATCCCGCACCCCGATGAACCTGGCCAGAGCCTTCGGGAAGGTTCGCGCTCGCGACTCCATCGCCACCAGTTGTCCGCTGTCCGGATGGCGGTAGAGCCTGCGCAGCGCGGCCTTGGCGTCCTTGTCGGCCACCGCATCGCCGGTCAGTTTGCAGGCGAACCCGCCGGGCACCGGCCCGTAACCGTCCAACCATGCCGGTTCGGAATCATCGCCGGCCAGCGTGGTATCGGCCATCACCAGGTTCAGGTTCACCGATGCGGGAACCGCGACGCTCGCGCCGGTCACCCTCTCGTAAGCGGTGTCGGCCATCACCTGGCCCCGGGTCCGGCCGTCGAACGTCGTGTCCGCGGCGCGCTTGAGCGCCGCGTACATCCCGACCCCCTGCGCGACGGGCATCAGGACGGTCAGGTAGACCATGCAATTGGGTGCCGGACGCGTCGTCACGCAGCGGTCCTCTTCGGCCTTCGCGGAGCGCTCGACGACCGCGGCGGCGTCCAGCCTGGCGGCTATCCGCTTGGCGGCCGCTTCCACCCGCGTGTTCCCCCAACCGTCGAAACCGTCCGCCTCATCGCACAATTCGGCGTCGAGCTGGCGCCGGTGTGCGGCGCTCAGGCAGGCGGATTCGCGCACGATCAGCGTGGCGCGCCACTCCGAGAGCTCTCCGCGTTCCAGCGCGGCCAGGGTGCGCGGCATCTCGTGCACCAGCGCGTTCGCAAACCCGAGGTGCTGACCGCCGCAGTTCGGCGCATCCCGGCGAGCGAGCGCGATCTCTGTGCCCAGCCCCTTGCCGCGCCGCCGTATGGGGACCCCCGCAACGGTCTCGGCCGCCGCGCGTTTCTCCGCCCACAACGCTGAGGCGCGTGCCTGTGCCGCAGCTGCGGCAGACTTCAGCCGTTCACAGCGCTCGACGATTTCCCGCAGTTGCGACTGCGAAGCATCCGGGTCGATATCGAACTGGTGTTCGAACATGTCATCGACGCTACACCCGCCTGCCGACAAGTCGGGTCACAGCCAGCGCGGCACCCGAGATGGCCACCACCGCGGCCAGACCGAGGAAGCCGAACGGCACCGACGAGGCGGCAGCGATCGATCCGACGGCCAGCGGCCCTGCCGCGTCACCGCATTCGCGCCCCACCTCGGCGGCGCCCATGGTCTGTCCCAGCCGTTCCTCAGGGGTGGACCGGGCCAGCATCGTGAACGCCAGTGGCGTGATCAGCCCGCAGCCCAGCCCGATCACGACCGCCGCGGCGAGCAGTCCCACCAGCCCGGGTATCACCGCGAGGGCCAGGCCCAGTCCGGTCACGAGGACTCCCGTCATGAGTCCCGCCGTGAGCGCCACCCGGCCGGCATCGGCGGCACGGCCCGCCACGGGCTGCACGAGGGCGGTGGTCAACGCCAGTACAGACACCACGGCGCCGGTGACGACGGGAGACAGGTCCGCCTGGGTGCCGAGCACCGGCAGGAACCCGACGCCTGCCGACAGTGCGGCCGTCGCCGCCGCCAGCGCGAGTGTCGGCGTCACGAAGGAGGATTCGCCGAATCGCCGCAGGGTGTCCACCAACGTGGCACGTTGCCGCGCCACCGTGGGCAGGTTGGGGACGCTGACCACCGCCCAGACCACGACCGCTGCCGCCAGGGCGGCCATCACCGCGAACAACAGTCGCAGGCCGCCCAGTGTCACGATCGCACCGCCCAGCAGAGGCCCCAGCGTGTACCCGACCGACTTGTACGAGCCGTATGTCCCGAACGCGCGGCCTTGGGCTGACGCTGGGGTCAGGCGCGCCACCAGTGCCGACGCGGCGGGGGAGAACGCCGCCGCCCCGACGCCCTGGCCGAACCGGCCCGCCCACAGCAACGCCGAGTCGTCGGCCACGGCGTAGGCCAGCGAGGCGATCCCGAAAACCAGTAAGCCGCCGAGCAATACGCTGCGAGCGCCGACCCTGTCGGCCAGCGTGCCGAACACCGGCTTGAGGACCACCTCCGCGCCGTCGTAGATCGCCAGCAGCGCCCCGAGGGTCAATAGGGACGTGGCGGTTCCGCTCGTCGTGGTGCCCAGCGTGCCCGCCACGGCGTGGGCGCCGAACGCGGTGGTGAACCCCGCCGCCAGCAGCGGTGCCCGCTGCGCCGACGGACTCAGCGCAGCCACGCGCCGATCCGGCGCAGGGCCTCCTCGATGTCCGACGAAGGTCCGGCGAACGACAGCCGCACGAATGCGCCGCCGCGCACGGTGTCGAAGTCGACCCCTGGCGCGATCGCAACACCGGTGTCGGCCAGCAACTTCGAGCAGAACGACAACGAGTCGGTGGTCAGGTGAGAGACGTCGGCGTACACGTAGAACGCGCCGTCGGTCGGAGCCAACCGGTCGATACCGATCGCGCGCAGACCGTCCAGAAGCAGCGACCTGTTCATCGCGTAGCCGTCGAGTAGCGACTCCGCCTCGGCGATCGACTCGGGGGTGAACGCGGCCACCGCGGCCAGCTGCGGTAACACCGGCGGGCAGATCGTGAAATTGCCGGTCAGCCGGTCCACGGCGCGCTTGAGTTCGTCGGGCACCAGCAGCCAGCCCAGCCGCCAGCCCGTCATCGCGAAGTACTTCGAAAAGCTGTTCACGACAATCGATTCGCGCGACGTCTCCCACGCGCAGCTGGTCGCCGGCGCGCCGGGGTAGACGAGACCGTGATACACCTCGTCGCTGATCAGCCGCACTCCGGTCGCCTCGCACCAGCCGGCGATCGCGGAGAGCTCCTCGGGCGGGATCACGGTGCCGGTCGGGTTGGCCGGGCTCGCGACGATCACGCCTTTCACCGGGGGATCCAGCTCGGTGAGCATGTGCAGCGTCGGCTGGAAGCGGGTCTCGGGCCCGCACGGCAGCTCGACCACCTCGCATCCGAGCGCCGACAGGATGTTGCGGTAGCACGGGTAACCGGGGCTCGCGATCGCGACTCGGTCACCGGGGTCGAAGCAGGCCAGGAATGCCAACAGGAATCCGCCAGAGGACCCGGTCGTGATGACCACGTCCTCGGGGGACACGACCACGCCGTGCCGGTCCTGATATGTGCCCGCGATGGCCTCCCGCAGTTCGGGAAGTCCGAGCGCGACCGAATAGCCGAGATTGTCGCGCTGTATCGCCGCGATCGCCGCGTTCCGGACCGCCGTCGGAGCGCCTGCGCTGGGCTGACCCGCCGACAGGTTGACGAGATCGCCGTGGCTGCGCGCACGCTCGGCTGCGGCCAGCCACACGTCCATCACATAGAACGGTGGAATACCCGAGCGCAGAGAGGGGGTCACCCTTCCCAGGCTAGAACACCTCGGATTCGAGGTTGCGGAGCTGTTCGCGTGGGGCCCCCAGCAACTGGGCGCTGCCGTGAGCGCGCTTGAAGTACAGCTGGATGTCACTTTCCCAGGTGATCGCGATACCGCCGTGCATCTGCACCGCCTCGGCGGCCACCTTGGAGAACGCCTCACTGGCCGCCAGCCGGGCCAGCGCCGCCGACGTCGGCGAAGGATCCGCCACGGCCTCGTCGACGACGGCCTTCGCCGACTGCACCGCAACGTACAGGTCCGACATCCGGTGCTTGAGCGCCTGGAAGCTGCCGATCGGCCTGCCGAACTGCACCCGGTCCTTGGTGTACTGCACCGTCAGGTCGAGGCACTTCGACGCGGCGCCGATCTGTTCGGCGGCCAGCAGAATCGCCGCCAGATCGGCCAGTCCGGGATCCGCGCCCAGCGGTGCCGTCTCGCCCGCGTCGAGGGCGGCCAGACGACGCGTGATGTCCATCGCCACCGCGGGTGTCGCGGTGAACGACGTCCAGCGGGTCAGCGTCTCGCCGTCGGCGGCGATGACCACGTCGGCGACATCACCGTTGATCACGTAGCCGGGGTCGAACACCACGGTGCCGATCGCGCTGCCTTCGGCCAGGCCCTCGAGCAACTCGGCGTCTGGCTCCGGCACGGACAGCAGCGCCAACTCGGCCAGCGTCGTGCCCAGCAACGGCGTCGGCACCAGGGCCTTGCCCAGCTCTTCGAGCACCACCGCGGCATCGGCCAGTTCGCCGCCGGCGCCGCCGAGTTCCTCGGGGATCACCAGCGCCGCGGCGCCGACCTGCTCGCACAGCATCGTCCACAGCGCTTCGTCATACCCCCGATCCGAGGCCGCCGCGGCACGGACCGCCTCCGAGGACGCGTGCTTGTCGACCAGCGCGGCGACGGTGTCGCGCAACAGGTCCCGTTCTTCACTCACTTGGTCAATGCCTCCAGAAGTCGGCGCCGGTGCCAGGTCGGATCGCCCCATGCCGGACGAAGCGCCTGCACCCGCAACAGCAGCAGCGATAGATCGTGTTCCTGCGTGAACCCGATTGCGCCATGGGTCTGCAGCGACGACCTGGCAGCCAGCAGTGCGGCATCGGCCGCGGCGACCTTGGCCGCGCTCACGTCGCGCTCGGTGTCCGCCGAACCGTCGGCCAGTGACAGCGCTGCCCCGTACACCAGCGGCCGGGCCAATTCGACGGCGATCAGGACGTCGGCGAGCTTGTGCTTGATCGCCTGATAGGTGCCGATGATCGTGCCGAACTGGCTGCGCTGCTTGGCGTACTCGACCGATGCGTCCAGCATGGCCTGCGCCGCGCCTACGAGCAGCGCCGCGGTCGCCAACGCGCCGAACTCGAAGGCGCGCTCGACGTCGGCGGCACGGGTGTCCCCGGAGGCGCTGACCTCGAACAGTTTCCGCGCCGGATCCACCGATTCGTGCTGGGCGCCCTTGTCGGCGTCGGCGACGGTACCGTCCGCCGCGAGCAGGATCAGGCCCGCGGTGTCCGCGTCGACGGCGCGCGGGACCAGGGGCGGGGCCGCGACGGTCGCGATCAGCTCCCCGGATGCCAGCGCGGCACTGCGCTCGGCCCCGTTTTCGTGACCGCCGAGCAGAACCGGTGCCACCGCGATCGATTCGGCAACCGGACCGGGCACGTTCCACCGGCCCAGCCGCTCCAGCGCGACGACCAGGTCGACCGGATGTGCCTCGATGCCGTCGTACTCCTCCGGGACCATCAGCGCGGTGACCCCCAGGTCGGCCAGCTGCGACCACACCTTCCGGCCGGGCGCGGTGTCACCCTCACCCCATGCCCGGACGGCAGTGGGGACATCGGCGGCAGCCAGGGCAGCGTCGATGCTGGCAGCGAAATCCCGCTGCTGTTCGTCGATTTCAAAGTTCACGTTCGTCTACTTTCGGGGCAGGCCCAGAAGCCGCTCGGCGATGATGTTGCGCTGGATCTCGTTGGTGCCGGCATAGATCGGGCCGCCGAGCGCGAACAGCAGACCCTCGGTGACCGAATCCATCAGCTCCCCGTCCGCAGCCCGCAGATCCAGCGCGGTCTGGTGCAGCGCGACGTCGAGTTCAGACCAGAACACCTTGGTGATCGACGACTCGGCACCCAGTTCACCGCCGCCCGCGACCCGGGTGACGGTGCCGAACGTGTGCAGCCGGTAGGCCTGCGCCTTGATCCACGCGTCGGCGACCCGATCGGTGAACGCCGGATCCGGATTCTGCTTCCACTGCGCGACAAGGCGTTCCGCCGGCGCGAGGAAGCGGGCGGGGCTGCGCAGCGACATGCCGCGTTCATTGCTCGAGGTGCTCATCGCCGCGCGCCAGCCGTCGTGCACGCCGCCGATCACGTCGTGGTCGGGAACGAAGACGTCATCGAGGAAGATCTCGCCGAAGCCGGTGTCGCCACCGAGTTGGGCGATCGGGCGGACGGTCACGCCCTCGGCCTTCAGGTCGAACATGAAGTAGGTGAGGCCTTTGTGGCGCTGCGCCTCCGGATCGGATCGGAACAGCCCGAACGCGCGCTCGCCGAACACCGCCCGCGAACTCCAGATCTTCTGCCCGTTGAGCAGCCAGCCGCCGTCGGTCCTGGTCGCGGTCGACCGCAGCGACGCCAGATCGCTGCCGGACTCCGGCTCCGACCACGCCTGCGCCCAGATCTCCTCACCGCTGGCCATCTTCGGCAGGACCCGGTCGAGTTGTTCGTCGGTGCCGTGCGCGAACAGCGTCGGGGCCAGCATGGAGGTGCCGTTGGCGCTGGCCCGCCCGGGTGCTCCGGCGCGGAAGTACTCCTCTTCGAACACGATCCACTGCAGCAGTGATGCGTCGCGGCCGCCGTACTTCTTCGGCCAGGCGATCACCGACAGGCCGGCGTCGAACAGGATCTTGTCCCACCGCCGGTGCTGTTCGAACCCCTCTGCCGTGTCGTAGGACTTCGTCGGGAAGGAGTCCTTGTTCGCCGCGAGGAACTCGCGGACCTCGGCCTGGAATTCCAGGGTTTCGTCGTCGAAGGTCAGGTCCACGCTCAGGGCCTCTCACTGTGCTGGCGGAGGACGGGCTTGACCACCTTGCCGCCGGGGTTGCGCGGAAGCGCGTCGAGGAACTCGACGCTCCGCGGGATCTTGAAGTTCGCCAGATGTTCTCGCGTGTAATCGATCACGGTCTTCTCGTCGAGCTCGGCACCCGCGAGGGTGACCACGAACGCCTTGCCGACCTCGCCGAGGCGGTCGTCGGGAACCCCAATGACCGCCGCCTCGGCGACGCCGTCGAGACGTGCGAGGACCTGCTCGATCTCGGCGGGATAGACGTTGAATCCGCCGCAGATGTACATGTCCTTGAGTCGGTCGGTGATCTTCAGGTTGCCCGAGGAGTCCAGCTCGCCGACATCACCGGTGTGCAGCCAGCCCTCGTCGTCGATCGCGGCCGCGGTGGCCTCGGGATCGTCGAGGTAGCCGAGCATCACGTTCGGCCCGCGAAGCAGCACCTCGCCGGACTCTCCTATCCGCAGTTCGAAATCGGCGATCGGGCGACCCGAGGTGGTCGCGACGGTGACCGCGTCATCGTCGGCACGGCACATCGTGCCGAAACCCGCAGCCTCGGTCAGCCCGTAGGCGGTCAGCACGATGTCGATGTCGAGCTCGTTCTGCATGCGCTCGATCAGCACGACCGGGATGGTGGCCGCTCCGGTCACCGCGAAACGCAATGAACTCAAGTCGAACTCGGCCCGTTTGGGGTGGTCGAGCAGGGTCTGATAGATCGTCGGCGGACCCGGGAGCACCGTGATGCGGTGGTCCTGCACCGCGCGCATCGTGGCCACGGGGTCGAACGTCAGCTCGGGGAACAGCGTCGCGCCGGTCTGCAGACAGGCCAAGATGCCCGCCTTGTAGCCGAAATTGTGGAAGAACGGGTTGATGCACAGGTAGCGGTCGTCACTGGTGAGCTGTCCGCATGCGGCCCATGCCGCGGAGGCGTCGAGCGACTGCCGGTGCGCACACCGCACGCCCTTGCTGCGGCCGGTGGTGCCGGAGGTGAACAGGATGTCGGATACGTCGTCCGCGGTGACGGCTGCCGCACGCGCGTCGACGGCGGTCAGGTCCGTTCCGGCGCCGACGAAGTCGTCCCACGTCCCGTCGTCGTTGTCGATCGGGATGCGCACGATGTGCCGCAGCGCGGGCAGGGCATCCCGGTTGACGGAGGCCGCCTTGTCGGCGCCGAGGAACTCGCCGGACGCGAACAGCAGTGGCGCTGCGGTGCGGGCCAGGATGTCCTCGGCCTCGCTGGCGGTGTAGCGGGTGTTGAGCGGGACGAGCACACCGCCGGCGTGGTGGATGGCCAGGCTCGCGACGACCCAGTGCCAGGTGTTCGGCGACCAGATCGCGACCCGGTCACCGGGTTCGACGCCGAAATCGATCATCGCGGCGGCGGCCCGACGGACCTCCGCGCGCAGGTCGGCGAACGTCAGCGTGCGCGAAGGCGACACCACCGCGGGGTGGTCGGGAAGCTCACGCGCGATCCGTTCGAGAACCGCGGGAGTGGTCCTCGGGGAGGTCGTCATCGAAGCTCCTGTAGCTATCCGGGGTACCCGAGCAAGTGCTTGGTAGGTTAGCCTACAGGGGTGATAGAGGTCCAGGAGTTCAGGGCTGAGGTCCGTGATTGGCTCGCCGAAAACCTGGTCGGCGAGTACGCCGCGCTGAAGGGCCTGGGTGGCCCCGGCCGCGAGCACGAGGCGTTCGAAGAGCGGCTGGCGTGGAACCGCCACCTGGCCGCCGCGGGCCTGACGTGTCTCGGCTGGCCCGAGGAGCACGGCGGCCGCGGACTGTCGGTCGCCCACCGGGTCGCGTTCTACGAGGAGTACGCCAAGGCGAACGCGCCCGACAAGGTCAACCACCTCGGCGAGGAGCTGCTCGGGCCGACGCTCATCGCGTTCGGCACCCCCGAGCAGCAGCAGCGCTTCCTGCCCAAGATCCTCGACGTGACCGAGTTGTGGTCGCAGGGTTACTCAGAACCCGGTGCGGGTAGCGATCTGGCCAACGTGTCGACCACCGCGACCCTCGAGGGTGACCAGTGGATCATCAACGGGCAGAAGGTGTGGACGTCGCTGGCGCATTGGGCGCAGTGGTGCTTCGTGGTCGCCCGCACGGAGAAGGGGTCCAAGCGGCACGCGGGGCTGTCCTATCTCCTGGTGCCGCTGGATCAGCCCGGGGTGGAGATCCGCCCGATCATCCAGCTGACCGGCGACTCGGAGTTCAACGAGGTCTTCTTCGACAACGCGCGCACCGACGCCGACCTGGTGGTCGGCGAGCCCGGTGACGGCTGGCGGGTCGCGATGGGGACGCTGACCTTCGAGCGGGGTGTCTCCACGCTCGGGCAGCAGATTCGTTATGCCCGTGAGCATTCCAATCTTGTCGAGCTGGCCAAGCGCACCGGCGCCGCCGACGACCCGCTGATCCGCGAGCGCTTGACCCGGTCGTGGGCCGGACTCAAGGCGATGCGGTCGTATGCGCTGGCGACGATGGACGTCGAGCAGCCCGGCATGGATAACATTTCAAAACTGTTGTGGGCCAACTGGCATCGCGAACTCGGTGAGATCGCGATGGACGTCCTGGGGACCGCCGGGCTCACTCTGCCGGACGGCGAGTTCAGCGAATGGCAGCGCCTGTACCTGTTCTCTCGTTCTGACACCATCTACGGCGGGTCCAACGAGATCCAGCGCAACATCATCGCCGAGCGCGTGCTCGGCCTGCCGAGGGAGGCCCGCCCATGACGGATCTGTCGAAAGCACCTGCCGAGATCGCGGGGCACGGCCTCCTCGCAGGCAAGGTCGTCCTGGTGACGGCCGCCGCGGGAACCGGCATCGGGTCGACGACAGCGCGGCGGGCACTGCTCGAAGGCGCGGACGTCGTCGTGTCCGACTACCACGAACGCCGGCTGGGGGAGACGCGTGACGAACTCGCGGCCCTCGGCCTGGGCAAGGTCGACGCGGTGGTCTGCGATGTGACGTCCACCGAGGCCGTCGACGCGCTGATCACCGCCACGGTTGAGAAGGCCGGACGGTTGGACGTGCTGGTCAACAATGCCGGGCTCGGCGGGCAGACGCCGGTGATCGACATGACCGACGACGAATGGGACCGCGTCCTGAACGTGACGCTGACGTCGGTGATGCGGGCGACGCGCGCCGCGCTGCGCTATTTCCGCGATGCGCCGCACGGCGGTGTCATCGTGAACAACGCCAGCGTGCTCGGCTGGCGAGCACAGCACTCGCAGTCGCACTATGCCGCCGCCAAGGCCGGGGTGATGGCCCTGACGCGGTGCAGCGCAATCGAAGCCGTCGACTACGGGGTACGCGTCAACGCGGTGTCGCCGAGTATCGCGCGGCACAAGTTCCTGGAGAAGACCAGCAGCTCCGAGCTGCTGGACCGACTCGCCGAAGGCGAGGCGTTCGGCCGTGCCGCAGAGCCGTGGGAGATCGCGTCCACCATCGCGTTCCTGGCCAGTGACTACTCCAGCTACATGACCGGCGAGGTCGTGTCGGTGTCCAGCCAGCGGGCCTGACGCTACCTCGCCGCCGTCGGGCGGCTACCGGTTTCCATCGGCCGGAACCGGCGCAGGACCGTTAGCTGGCCGGGCTACTATCGGGCGGTGACCAGAGGGGCGCCGGCGGGCCGGGGTACGCCGACCACTTCGGTTGCCGCGATGCCCTGTTTGGGTTTCGCATGACCTCCCCTGATGCCGGTTCCCTGCACGGGACGGCTGTTCGTGGCGGAGCCGCCGTCATCGTCGGCCAGGTCCTACGCACACTGATCCAATTGGTCGGCCTGATCCTGTTGGCCCGGCTGCTCACTCCGGTCGACTTCGGTCTGGTAGCCATGGTCACCGCGATCATCGGGGTGACATCGGTGCTGAGCGACTTCGGGCTGTCCCTGGCCATCATGCGAGAGACCGCCCTGGAACCCAGGATCCGCGACGCGCTGTTCTACATCAACACCGCCCTGGCTGTCGTGACGGCCGGCTGTGTGTGGGCTGCGGCACCGCTGATTGCCGCGTTCTACGGCGAACCTCGACTCGAAGAGGTCACGCGGTGGCTGGCGGCGTTCGTTTGCATCTCCGGTCTGGCGCCGCAATTCCGGGCGGAGTTGGCGCGAACGCATAAGTTCACCGCGCTCGCGATCGTGGATCCCATCGCCCAGGGAGCGGCGCTGGCTGCTGCATGCGTGGCTGCGCTGCGCGGCGCTGGGTATTGGGCCGTGGTTATTCAGCAGGGCGTCGCTGCTGTGGTTCTGGTCCTCGTGCTGGTTTCGCTGTCGCGGTACGTGCCGCGATCATGGCCGAGTTTCCGCGGAGTCAAGCAACATGTGTCGCTGGGGGCGACATCTCTGGGTCTCGACGTGACGAACTACCTGGCGGTGTACGCCGCCCCCGCGGCGGTCGGGCAGGCGCTCGGAGCTGCGGCCGTGGGCCTTTACCAGCGTGCATTCCAACTCGTGGCCTTTCCCCTTGTCCAATTGGCAGGGCCTCTGACACGTGTCGTCGTGCCGATCCTCGCGCACGTCGAAGACGGACCCAAACTGGTTGCCGCGGCGAAGCGGGTGCAGCTCGCCTTGGCGTACGCGGTGCTCCCGTTTCTCGTGCTCATCATCGTGGGCGGTGCAGACCTCGTCGAGGTGATGTTCGGGGCGGATTGGCGAGCATCAGGACGGCTCGCGCAGGTTCTCGCCGTAGGCGGCGTGTTCCAGATCTTCGGATACGTGAACTACTGGCTGTTCACCCGTAAGGGCCGCCTGGGGTTGATGTGGTCACTGGAAGCCTCGGTCTGGATCCCGATCACGCTGCTGTATTTCGTATTCAACGCCGAAGGCGCTGTCTGGATCGCTGCGCTGTATGCGACAAGCCTGGTTCTGAACTGGCTGGTGTCAACCTCGATCGGCCTACCCAAACTGGGTCTTCCGGCGATGGAGTTCCTACGCCCGTCCTTGGTGCGGCTGGCCTTCCTCGTTCCCGTAGTCGGTGTAGGGGTCGGGGTGAGTGAAGTCCTTGCCCGTGATGGTTGGGGTGCGATCTGGACGCTTTTCGCGGCATCCGGATCCTCGCTGGTGGTCGTCGGCCTGCTTCTCGCGCTTCCGGCGTTCAGAACCGAACTGCGGGAATTCGTCGGCATTTTCGGCAAGTTGCGTAAGCGGGCCAACTGACGGGCGTATGTCGGCTCACCCGCCGCCATACACCTCGGCGAGTTCGTCGCGCACCCTCGGCCAGGAAAACCGGTCTCGTGCGGCGTCGTGCACCTCGATGCAGTAGTCGCGGAGCTGCGACGGGCTGGCCGCGGCCAGCCCGTCGTACTTCGACCAGAACTCCTCCGGGGACGAAAACAGTGAGCGGTCGCCGTCGACCACGTAGTCCGTGACGCCGTCGATACGGGTCAAGAAGGCGGGTAGATATGCGTTGTACGCCTCCAGTAAGGCGTTGTTGGCGGTCGCGAAGGTGAGCGGAAGCAGAAGTGCGAAGGATTCCCGCAGCACACGGCCATAGTTCTCTGCGGTGAGCCGCGGGTGGCAGACCACACCTGGCTGCTGCGCGAAGCGCTCCCGGGCGGCGTCGTCCATGCCGATCAGCTCGATCCGCACATTGCGGGTACCGCGTTGCGCCAGAATGTCTTCCAGCATGTCGAAGTCGCGGTAATTGGACCCTACGAGGACCAGCCGCCGCTGCCCGCGCGTGCGTGCCTCGAACCGTTCGAGCGGTGGTTCCGCGTCGGAGAAGGTGAATCCGTGGGGCACGAAGCTCACCTGCTTGTGGGGAAACGCCTCGGCGAAGACGCCGCGTTGCTGGCTGCTGAGCACGACGATCGCATGCGCCGCCCGTAGCGAGAACTGTTTGATCCGGTGGTGCACGCTTCGCGTCGGACCCAGCCATTGGTCGTCGGCGAGATGCACCGTGTAGACGATCCGCTTCCCGAAAAGTCGCAGAATCCACGGCGATAGGTACGCCGTGGCCTCTGGGTAGAAGTAGTGCACGGTGTCGTGGCGCAGCCCCCGCAGGATCGTCAGGAGATCCAGCAACAGAAAGTTCAGGTGGCGTGCCCTGGTCGATTCGAGGCGGCCGGCGTAGGGCAGCCGTGCGCCGCTCACATAATGACCAGGGTCGGCGACCACCGCGTCGTACCCCGAGCCGGCGTTGTGGTGCAGATAATGGAAGCCGGAGTACAGGACCCGTGGATCTGAGCCTGCTGACCCGGTCAATTCGCATCTCCGGATACTCGGCCACGGTTTCGTGCCATCAGCACGGTGGCGAAAATGAGGGCGCTGGTGGGGAACTGCTGAATGTTGGGCCACATGTGCCAGACGGCTTCCGTCATCCCCAACACGAAAAAAGCGATGAGGTAGCCGAACAACGCGATCTGTTCGTTGATGACCCGCATCGTGCCGGTGACGTAGATCGCGCCGATCCATATCGGCAGCAGGAAGGCCAGACCTGCCAAGCCGAACTTGATCAACGTGTCGATATGGATGTTGTGTCCGGTCCCCATGCCTGCCCAGAGAACTACCTCGGCCTGTTCCTGCCCATGTTGGAGAAACCAGTTATAGCCCGAACCGACCACCGGGGCGTCTCGCCACAGTTCCAGCCCTCCTGCCCAAATGAATGCGCGCTCGGTGAAGCTGCCCGGACTCCAGCGCAGAAGTGGAATCACCATCGCGGCGGCCAGCGCGGTTCCCGCGAGCGCGGTGCCTGCCAATCGGATCGAGATCACCGATCGAAGACGGCAGATGAGCCACCACAGAACAACGACGGCGACGGCGACCAGCGCTGTTCTCGACGCCGACGCCACGATGGTGGCCAGGAGAATCGAAGCGCAGACGACCCGCCATCGGTTCTGCCCAATGAGCGGGACCAACGAAAAGGCTACGGCGCAATACATTCCGAGCGCGTTGCTCTGACCGAACGGGCCGGCCAACTCCCACCCGAACACGAGGGATTTGCGCGAGACGATGTTGTACATCATGTACTCGGGGATGATCAGCCCGCCGATCAACGAGTAGGCTCCGACGCCCGAGACCAGGATCGGGATCCACTTCAGTGCAACGACCGGCGCACCGGTATGCCAGATCGCCAGTAGGACAAGGTTGGCCAACATGATCTTGATCAAGTCAGCCGGGCCTGGGCGGTCGGGCCCGATGAGATACGGCAGGTTCAGGGCCATCAGGAACACGAGTAGCCACGTGACGTCGCGATTCGGGTGTCCACGCATCAGGATGACAAACGAACTCACGGCGAGCAGCACGCCTGACAGCGCCCATCTCGCGAGGCCCGCGATCGGAGTCTCGGCTGAGATCAACGCCCTGTCGATGCTCTGATCAGGGACGTGTTTGACGAGGAGGTAGTTGATCACCTCCGGGATGATCACGAGGCCGATGGCCGCGAATATGATGGCGGCGAGTGCCCGCTCACCCGCTTTGTACTCCACTTCGGTGAAGTCCGAGAATCGGGTGGGCGCCGGTAGAAACGTTGTGGCCGAATTTATCCGGTGCGTCGGTGGGTCGGATTCGGCGCCGGCCGACCTCGGGCGAGAAGCCACGAACGTGGCTCGTCTCCCCGATGGCCGGACATCGTCTTCGTCCATGAACAGCCGATGGTCAGTTCCGCTGCGAACCGTGCCGAGCGGGCCCGTCCTGCGCTCGGGGGTCCGAGTAGGTGCCGTTCAGGTCGCCGTAGTACCCGTGGCGCTTCGGCGGCTTCTTCGGCGGGGTCATCATCAACACCGTTCCGAGCAGCGGTGCTCCACCACGCTTGACCGATCGGACCGCTTCCGCGAGCTCATCACGTGTCGTCTGCCCGTAGCGAGCCACCAGCAGAATCCCCTGCGAAGAGGCGGCGAGAATCGCGGCGTCCGGTTTGAGGAGGGAGGGAGTGTCGACGACGACATAATCGAATTCTGCGCCGAGCGCACTCAAAACCTCTGTGGTTGCCGGTGATTCGAGAAGCTCGGTGGGCCCCGGTGGGATCGCACCGGCGGTGAGTACCTTCAACCGCGGGCTGAGGGTCTTCTGAAGCGCTTCCGGCACGGACGCGTCTCCGCGTAGGACAGTGCTGAGGCCGGCCTGCCCCTCCAGGGCGAGATAGCGAGCAACCTTCGGGCGGCGCAGATCACCGTCGACCAGTGCCACACTGTTGCCGGCTTCGGCAAGGGCAAACGCAAGGTTGATCGCAGCCGTCGTCCGGCCTTCCTCTGGCATGGCGCTCGCAACGACGAGCACTCGTGGACCGGCGGTCACCTCCAGAAACCTCACGTTGACCCGCAGATCCCGAAAGGCGTCCGCGGCCGCGGAATGGTCCGACTCGAACGACAACAGCGGGTTCTCCCGCAACCGTGGATCCGACGGCACCTCGGCGAGCACGCCGACACCCGTCGCCTTCTCCGTGTCCTTCGCGCTGCGCACAGAGCGGTCGGAGCGGCCTCGGATCAATGCAAGGACACCACCGAGGATCACGCCGAGGACGGCTCCGAGAGCCGCGTTCCTGGCAGTCGGGATTGCGGAGAGACCGGGCACATCGGCACGTTGCTGGACGATCACCCGTGCATTCGGTTGCGCCCCCAGCTGTGGCGTCTCCAGTCCGGCGGCCATTATGGCGAATTCGTCGGACACCGTGTTGGCGATGTCCCGTGCTCTGGTCGCCGAGGTATCGGTGACGGTGACGTCGATCAGCACCGTGTCTGTCGGCGCAGTGGCTTCGATCTTCCGCTTGAGATCGGACGCGCTCATATCGAGGCCGAGCGTGTCCACGGTGCGCTGAGCGACGACGTCGCCGGTCAGCAGTTCCACGTAGGACAACACTCGGCGTTGAGCGAAAAGACCGCCGTCGTTGGATTGGGTGTTGTTTCCGTCGGACGTGGTCGATACGAACAACCGCGTAGACGCCTGATAGCTGGGCGCGATGGTGAGTGAATAGACGAGAGCCGCGGCCATGACGAGAATCGTTGTGACAAGGATGATCTTCCATCGGTCGCGCAAGATCTGTAACGAATCCTGAACAGTCAACTGCGACCCTTCACCGCTCGAGCTCTCTTCCCGCTTGACGCCGACGCGGCGGTAACCGGGACGTCAAGACGCATCACGCTATCCCAGGAATTAGCTCGCCGCCAAGGAGGCGGCAAAGGTGCCACCATACGATCCCGGCCTGGTCGGGGGCAAGATGAATGGGGGTAAACCTACGACGTCCGCCGGTATAGTCCGACCCCTGTTGAGGTATTGAACCGCGAACACCCGAAAGTGGAACAGTGCACCCGATCAGTTCAGAGTGGTCCTCGACCCTGCAGCGATTCCGATGGCGCGGACACTCGCCGCGATCAGGCGCCGATGCCCCTACCGGAGCACGACCGTGACCCGCGTCGGCGTCGCGCGTGTGTTGGCCGCAGTGGTTTTGCTGATCGGACCGGTCTTATTCGGGAGTGCCGCGCACGCGCAACCCGCCGCCGACGCGCCTTCACAGCCGTCGAGCGTGGTCCTCGGTTCGACTGCGCTCGGCATCGACCGCGAGGTGTTCCTCGGCCCCAACGCGAGTCAGCGGATCGCATTGCCCGTCCCGGGAGGCCTCGTACCATCCCGGCTGCGAGGCACGATCACGGCACCGTTGAACATCTCCGGCGGATACCTCGAGGTCGACGACGCGGACGGGAAGCTCCTCGGCACCGTCGACGTGCCGCCCGCCGGAGTCGCCCAGGCCGCGACGCCTTTCGACGTCGATATCGCGGGCGCCCGCGTCCGGTCGTCGTCGGTGGATCTCTCGGTGACGTTGCGCGCCGTCGACGGCCAATATCCCGGCGGATTCAACGGGCAGTACTGCGGCCCGCTTCAGCAATTGACGTTGACGAATCTCGAAGCGGTTTTCACCGGCGAGGAGCCCCCGGTGACCACAATCGCCGGCTTCTTCCCACCCGTACTTGAGCGCGTGACCATCTATGCGCCGGACGACGCCGACACCGCCGAACAGCAGGCCGTACTGCTGCTGGTGTCCACGCTCGCAAGGCTGTACATCCCTCAGCCGCTGTCCGTCACGGTGGTGAATCAACCGCGGGGGGTTTCGCCGCCACCAGCCCCTCAATTGGCGCGCGCAGTTGTCGTCGAAAGGGGCGGAACCTCGGGACTCAGCGTCGAGAACTCAGGTGGCCGCAACGCTTACCTGAAGGTTTCCGGCGACGGCGACGAGCTCTCGACCCAGGTGTCGCTGCTCGTCGACGAGTTGCAGTCGTTGGTGCAGGTGCCCACCGCGCGTGTCGACCAGGCGGTGGCCGAGGATCCGCCAGGCGGCGACACGTGGACATTCGAACAACTCAACATCAGCGGTAAGACCGAGGTGCTTCGTGCAGGAAACCTGCGGATGAGCGTCGGTCGGTCGGCGCTGGGGAACGGCCGCGTCGATGCAGTCCAGGTTCACCTGCTCGCCGACTACACCCCCGTTCCGGACGACGACTCCGCGGCAGTCGTGATCCGTGCCGGCGATGGAAGCGTCGTTCACCGTGCCCTCCTCGACACGTCGGGCCGTCTGGACGCACAGTTCGAGCTGGCAGGCAAGGCGATCGGTCAGTTCGTCGACCTCGACATCGCGATCACCTACACCCCCGACCAGCCATGTGGGCCGCTGATCGCGCCGATCACATTCCAGACTGATCCGCGATCGACGTTGACTGTCGAGCGTGGCGGCCCACCACTCGGCGGCTTTGGCGCGATGCCGTCGGAGTTCGCGCCCAGCTTCATGGTCGCGTTCGACGGGACCAGCCCGGATCAGTTGGTCTACGCGGCGCGTGTCGTGGCCGCGGTCGCGAGTCTCACGAGCACGCAACTCACTCCGAAGGTTGTTGACGTCAAGACCGCTGCGGATGGGAACTCCGGGGCGCTGATCATCGCCAAGTCGTCCGCGCTGTTGCAGACGTCGCTGCACCCACCCATCAGTGGCGACGGTGCCGAGGTGGACATCGACGACTTGCCGACCGAGGTGCGAGCAAGTATCGCCGACGGGCTCGGCTCGATCCAGGCGTTCGCCGACCGTCCCCGGGACCGCACAGTCGTCCTGGTGACGACCACAGGAGACTGGAGCCTGGTGAACCCGCTGTTCGGCTACATCGACGGGCTGGACGGGAAATGGTCGGCTTTGTTCGGCGATGTGCTTGCCGCAGGCCGAGCCGGAGATCCGACCAATCTGTCGATCTTCGCCGAACGCGCCGGAAGCGATGATGCGCCAGAGCAGCCACGATCTGAAGCGGGCCCGGTCTCGGGGAAGGTGATCGGCATCGGCGTTGCGGTGGCCGTGGTCGCGGCCGCAGGGGTGGCGATTATGTGGTCCTCCCGGCGCTCAAAGCGGAACCTGCCCGCCGGCCCGGACTGAGCGGGAGGCGCAGCGAAAGCCGCCAGACGCCTGCCAGCCTTACCTAGCAAGCGCTTGGTTGCTACTCTGGACGGGTGGACAAGGCGCTTCCCAGTCGCCGCGACGAGCTGCTGCAGCTCGCCGCGACGATGTTCGCCGAGCGCGGCCTGCGCGCGACGACCGTGCGCGATATCGCGGACTCGGCGGGAATCCTGTCCGGCAGCCTCTATCACCACTTCAAATCCAAAGAGCAGATGGTCGAGGAAGTCCTCAAGGACTTCCTCGACTGGCTGTTCACGCGGTACGACGAGATCGTCGCGTCGACGAGCGACCCGCTGGAGCGCGTCAAGGGGCTCTTCATGGTCTCGTTCGAGGCGATCGAACACCGGCACGCCCAGGTGGTGATCTACCAGGACGAAGCCAAGCGGCTCAACCCCCTGCCGCAGTTCGGATTTCTCGACGATCGCAACCGCGAGCAGCGTCGGATGTGGGTCGACGTGCTCAAGCAGGGGGTGGCCGAGGGAAGCTTCCGGCCCGACCTCGACGTCGACCTCGTCTACCGCTTCATCCGCGACACCACATGGGTTTCGGTCCGCTGGTACCAACCGGGCGGGCCTCTGTCGGCCGAAGAGGTCGGCAGGCAGTACCTCGCCATCGTTCTGGGTGGCATAACGGAAGGATCGAAATATGCCTGAGGCGTACGTCATCGATGCTGTACGCACCGCCGTCGGCAAGCGCAATGGATCGCTTGCCGGTGTGCACCCGGTCGACCTGGGCGCCACGGCCTGGCGCGGGCTGTTCGAGCGCAACGACGTCGACCCGGGCGCCGTCGACGACGTCATCGCCGGCTGCGTCGATGCGATCGGCCCGCAGGCCGGCAACATCGCCCGCCTGTCGTGGCTCGCGGCCGGATTCCCGGAAGAGGTCCCCGGCGTCACGGTCGATCGTCAGTGCGGATCCAGCCAGCAGGCCATCTCGTTCGGTGCGCAGGCGATCATGTCCGGAACCGCTGACCTGATCGTCGCCGGCGGTATGCAGAACATGAGCCAGATCCCGATCAGTTCGGCCATGACGGTCGCCGAACAGTTCGGATTCACCTCTCCGACAAATGAATCCAAGCATTGGCTGCACCGTTACGGTGACCAGGAGATCTCCCAGTTCCGCGGTTCCGAGATGATCGCCGAGAAGTGGAACCTGTCTCGCGAGGAGATGGAGCAGTTCGCGCTGACCAGCCATCAGCGCGCCCAGGCGGCCATCCGGGCCGGCTACTTCGAGAACGAGATCATCCCGGTGGACGGATTCGTCACCGATGAGGGGCCGCGCGACACCTCGCTGGAAAAGATGGCCGGCCTCAAGACCCTGGTCGAGGGCGGCCGCCTGACCGCGGCGATGGCGAGCCAGATCTCCGACGGCGCCAGCGCGGTGCTGCTCGCCTCGGAAAAAGCGGTGCAGGAGCACGGGCTCAAACCCCGTGCCCGCATCCACCACATCAGCGCCCGCGGCGCGGACCCGGTGTTCATGCTCACCGGACCGATCCCTGCGACGCACTACGCACTGGAGAAGACGGGCCTGTCGATCGAGGACATCGACACCGTCGAGATCAACGAGGCGTTCGCCCCGGTCGTGCAGGCGTGGCTGAAAGAGACGAAGGCGGATCCGGAGAAGGTCAACCCCAACGGCGGCGCGATCGCGCTGGGGCACCCACTCGGAGCGACGGGCGCCAAGTTGTTTGCCACGATGCTCAACACGCTGGAGCGCACCGGCGGCCGCTACGGCCTGCAGACGATGTGCGAAGGCGGAGGCACCGCAAACGTCACGATCATCGAGCGACTGTCCTGACGCCAAGCGGACAAGCGCATTTGATCAAAACGGAGTCGTAGACGCCCTAGGTTGGCTAATGTCCATCTGACATCGCACGTTGTCAGATGGAGGGTGTTGTGCCGGTCGAAGAACGTCGGAAGATCAGGTCGCTGAGCTGCGGCATCGCGGCGACGGCCGTCTCGATCGCCCTCGTCGTCGTGCCGGGCCACGGTGTGGCCTTCGCCGATCCCACCGGGTCCGGCTCGGCGACCGCGACGTCGGCGGCGAGCACGTCCGGCGACGACTCGGCCGAGCGCAGCGGACCGAAGAAGCCGCCGTCGCGTAAGTCCGGCGCGGACCCCGACACCACGACGCCATCGGGCGGCGGCTCCGAGCCGCCGCGCGATGACGACGACGTCGCCGCCCCCTCGGACTCGTCATCCGGTGTGGTCGTTGTCGACCCGGACGACACCGAGGCCGATCCCACCGAGGTCGACGGGGCCGATCCCACCGAGGTCGGGGCCGATTCCGCCGAGGTCGAAGCCGAGGTGGAGGCCGACGGGTCCGACGCCGGCAGCCTTGTGCCGGACAGCGTCGTGCCGGAGAACACGGACGCAACCGTCGCCGCACCGGAAACCCGGGCGACGCCGGTGGTTTCGTCGCTCGTCCCGGCAAAGCCGTATCGCGCATACGCCGACGCAGTGACCGCGGCGCCGGCCGCCGTCAGCACCGTCGCGCCGGTCGAAGTCACGACGCCGAGCCCGCCGCAGCCGCTGTCCCCGATCGCGCAACTGCTGGAGCTACCGGGGCGGCTGATCAATGCCGTATTGCAGGCGCTGGGATTCACCGCGTCCGCGAGCCACCCGCCTGTCCCCAACGGTCTCGGACCGATCAACGACCTGATCTTCGGCGCGTTCCGGGAACTGGAGCGGCTGATCGGATTGCACCGTCCGGTGGTGGTGCCCGAGGTGCCCACCCTGACCTACGACGGGCCGACCTCGTCCCTGTCGCCGACGGTCGCCCAGTTCCTCAACGCCTCCGCCGCAGCCTATGTGCTCGGCGGTACCCCGGGCGGTCTTGTCCCGTTCACGGTCAACGGATTTCAGCTGTCGAAGACCAACCTGTTCACCGGTATGGTGGCCAAGACATGGGTCACTCCCGAGGGGCAGGTGATCATCGCCTACCAGGGCACCACCGGCGGGTCGCACCTGTTGTTCAACCCGTTGATCACGATCAGCCAAATACTGGCGGACATCCAGGTGATCTTCACCCGCACGACGCCGCCGGCGTTCTACGACGCCCTGCGCTTCGCCGACCGCGTGCTCGTCGAAGCGGCTCTGCAGGGGTATACCGCGGACAACGTGTTCGTGACGGGTCACTCGCTCGGCGGCTGGGAAGCCCAGTTCGTGGCCCAGCAGCTCGGTCTGGCAGGCATCGGGTTCGAGGCGCCGGGCATCAACACCAGAACCCCTGGCAACGGCGCGGATTCACTGTTCGTCAACATCGGCACCTACGGCAGCACCGCGCCGTACATGGCCACCGATCTACCGGGACTGCAGCCGTTCATGCCGGCCTACGTGCCCGGCGGCGGTTCCAAACCACACTACGGCCCGATCGTGATGATCGGCGATCCCGCCGCGATGACACCGCTGTACAACGCGTCGGCGCTGTGGGGGAAGGGCCTGATCGGCAGCGCGATCTTCATGGTGGACTTCCTGGTCAACTTCTTCCAGTACCACCTGCCCGGAGTGCAGGCCTATCACCTGGACGTCGTTCCCGACCCGGGCATGGTGCTCTTCCTCGGCACCTCACGCGGACCGGTCCACACCGGTTACGGGGAGCTGACGATCCAGCAGCTGCTCAAGACCGCGTCCGACGACGGAATCCTGTTCCGGCCATGACCCTGATCCCTGACCGCCGAAATTGCATTCCAGCAGGCGTCCACTCGAACTCCAACTTCTGGAACGCAATTTCGGCGGGGTTGATCAATGGTCGTGCAGGATGACGCCGCGGATGTTGCGGCCCTCGCGCATGTCCTCGTAGCCCTCGTTGACCTCGGCCAGCTTGTACTCGTGGGTGACGGTCTCGTCGAGCAGCAGCTTGCCCTCGCGGTAGAGCGACAGCAGCCGGGGGATGTCCGCGCGCGGATTGGCCTCGCCGTACAAGCTGCCGAGCAACCGCTTCTGGAACAGCGTGAACATCATCATCCCGAGCGTGGGCTGATTGTCGGCCATCGTGGACAGCGCCGTCATGACGACCGCGCCGCCCTTGCGGATGATGTTGGCGGCATCCTCGAGCATCGCGCCCTCCAGCAGGCCCACCGTGAGGATCGCCGAATCGGCCATCACCCCACGGGTCAGTTCACCCACCAGGGCCGTCGCCTCGGCCATGGACGTGACGAAATGGGTCGCGCCGAGTTGGAATGCCTTCTGCCGCTTCGCCTCCACGGGCTCGATCACGACGATCTTCTCGGCGCCGGCAAGCCGCGCGCCCTGGACCGCGCCGCTGCCGATGCCGCCGAAGCCGATCACCACCACCGTGTCGCCGGGTTGCACGTCGGCGGTGTTGACCGCTGAACCCCAGCCGGTGGTGACACCGCAGCCCAGCAGACAGGCCCGCGACAGCGGGATGTCGTCGTCGATCTTCACGATCGACGCTTCGGGCACGGTCCCGTACTGGGAGAAGGTTCCGACCAGTGCCATCACGCCGACGTCCTGGCCGCGGACGTGCCTGCGGTAGGTGCCGTCGAGCTGCGTGCCCGCCATGATCATCGCGCCGAGGTCGCAGAGATTCTGGTGTCCGGTCGAGCAGAAGCGACAGCGCCCACAGGCGGGCAGGAATGACGCGACGACGTGATCGCCGGGAGCCAGACCGACGACGCCGGCGCCGACCTCGCGCACGATCCCGGCCCCTTCGTGGCCGCCGATCAGTGGCAGCGGCGCGGGCAGATCACCTGTGCGGATGTGCTCGTCGGAATGGCACAGACCGGTGGCCTCCCAGGACACCAGCACCTCGCCGTCGCCCGGCGGATCGAGATCGATCTCCTCGACCGTCCAGTCGCCCCCGTACTCCCACAGAATCGCCGCGTTGGTCTTCATGCGGCGAGTGTAGGAAGGTGCGCGCCCGCGCAAGGCGGAATCGCGCGACGGGCGCCGAGAACGTGCTCAGCAGATGAACCCGGACGCCTTCTGCAGGTGTTCGATCGCCTCGGTGACGATGGCCGGAACCAGTTCGGCGCAGGTCGGCAGGTCGTCGATGATGCCTGCCACCTGGCCCGACGCCAGTACGCCCGCATCGGTGTTGCCCTCGACCAGGCCGGCTTTGAGCAGCATCGGCGTGTTCGCCGCCATGATCACCTGTGACCAGGTCAGGTCCTTGCCGTGCCGCATCGCCATGCCGTCGGTGATCATGGATTTCCACGACATGCCGGACATCTTCTTGAACTTCTGCGCGTTGACGACGGCGGCTGCGAGCCCTCGCACCGGTGAGCCGCCCTCCAGCTTCTCGACCAGCCCGGTCCGCAGCACCCGGTGTGGCATGCCGTCCACCTTCGTCGACACCACGGTGCCGTCCAGCGCCGCCTCCAGATAGCGGTGCTTGACCGCGTCAGGGACGGTGGAGTCCTTGGTGAGCAGGAACCGGGTGCCCATCGCGACGCCGGCGGCGCCGTAGGACAGCGCGGCCGCAAGGCCCCTGCCGTCGAAGAATCCGCCCGCCGCGACCACCGGCATCCCGGTGTCGGCCACGGCGTCGAGCACCGACGGCAGCAACAGCGTGGTCGCGATCGGGCCGGTATGGCCGCCGCCCTCGCCGCCCTGCACGATCACCGCGTCAGCGCCCCAGCCGGCGACCTTTTTGGCGTGCTTGGCCAGCCCGACCGACGGAATGACCACGACGCCGGCGTCTTTGAGCTTGGCGATGAGGTCGGGCTTGGGGGCAAGTGCGAACGACGCGACCTTGACGCCTTCGCGGATCAGAAGGTCGACGCGCTCGTTCGCGTCGCCGGCGTCCGCGCGGATGTTGATGCCGAACGGCTTGTCGGTCGCGGCTTTCACCTTCGCGACGGCGGTGGTGAGTTCCGCGAGCGTCATCGTCGCCGAGGCCAGGATGCCCAGCCCGCCGGCATTGGAGGTCGCGGCGACGAGCCGCGCCCCGGCGACCCACCCCATGCCCGTCTGGACGACAGGATGTTCGATACCGACCAGCTCGGTCAGCGGCGTCTTCAGCGTGCTCATAGCACTTTGCTCTTCGCGCAAGCGCTCATCACTTGACTTCCTTGTCCCGCAGGGACTTCGGGTCGATGACCTCGCGCAGCAGCCGTTGCTCCTCGGCCGACGGCAGGCGGGTGGTCTCCGCCTCGTCGAGGCCGTGCACCTCGAACGAGGTGTTCTCGACGACCTGTTGCGCCTCGACGCCTGGGTGCAGCGAGACCGCGCGCATCTGGTGGTCGGGTCCGTTGAAATCGAAGACGCCGAGGTTGGTCACCACGCGGTAGACGTCGGTGAACCGGTAGGCCGGGTTGTCGGGATCGACTTTGTCCCAGCCGATTCCGGAGACGATGTCCACGGAATCGCCGAACACCCGCTTGGAGTGGTTGCCCACCCAGTAGCTGGTCCGGTGGTTGATCGTGTTGCCGGGTGCGCCGCGGACGCCGAACATCTGCCGGGTCGGATGCTGCAACGGACCGAATGCCGACAGGTTCTGGTTTCCATAGCGATCGATCTGGTTGGCGCCCATCACGACATGCCTGCGACCCCACGCCAGGGTTTCGAACACCCGCCCGAACGGCATCCAGCCCTCGATCGCGGCTGCCGCCCCGATGGCCGGGGTATCCGCGATCAGTCTGGCCTCCCCGTCGGAGAGCACGATGTCGGGCGAGAACGTCAACCGCGCCAACCGGGCGCCGACCGACACGATCGTCGTCATCGGACTGACCATGATCTCACCGGCGTCGCGGAAGAGTTCAGCACAGGCGACGGCGCAGATCTCGGCACGCGTTGTGGTCATCACTTCGACTCCTTCTGTGCCTCTGCGAACTTGCGCACCGCCGCTTGGTAATCGGCTTCGCTGCCCGACAGATAGGTCTTGACGAACTCGGCCCAGGTCTCGTCGGAGCCGGCCGCCTCGGCGTAGTGGCGCTGGAACTTCTCGTCGCGGCGGTAGTCGGGTTCGGCGGTGGTGAAGTGAGCGCCGTTGGGGGCTTCGACGACGGTGTCGACCATCATCCGGTTGACCAACAAAGCTTGGGGTGGAACGGATTTGACCAGTTCCTCGGTCGACACCACCTTTTCCACCGACAGCAGGCGCTTCTGCGCGGACATCAGGAACAGGTCGTCGAAGTACGGATCGATGCCAGTGTACGCGGCATTTCCCTGTGCGTCACCGAGATTCAGGTGCACCAATGCGACGTCGAGGTTCAGCGCGGGCATCGCGACGAGTTCCTCGTAGCCGTCACCAGTGGGGTAGGGAGACTTCACGGTCTTGAGTTCGTCGCCCCAGAACGCGCGCACGTCGCTGCCCAGACCGGCGCGGATCGGCAGGAACGGCAGCCGCTGGGCGGCCGCCTGCAGCCCGCAGCGCAGCATGCCCTCGTCCATCTCCCTGGCCTCGATCGCGCCCGAGGTGCGTGCTTTCGAAAACCACGGGTCGTAGAACGGTGGCGAGTCGAGCGACACGAAACCGTAGTAGGCCCGCTTGACCTTGCCTGCCGAACACAGCAGGCCGAGATCCGGTCCGCCGTAGGCGACGACGGTCAGGTCGGTGACGTCGGTGCGCAGCAGCGCGCGGATGAACGCCATCGGCTTGCGCCGTGAGCCCCAGCCGCCGATCCCGATGGTCATACCGCTTTCGATCGCGGCGACCGCCTCGTCGAGGGTCGTCCTCTTGTCTGTCACTTCTTGGATCCCTTGTCCGTGCCTGCGAATGCGTCGCGGTGCTCGTCAGAGACACCCGCGAGGTTGAGCTCGAACGTAAAGCCCTGCTCCATGCGGTATCTCGCGGTCACCGGTTGGACGTCGATGAAGTTCAGCGCTTCCTTGGCGGCGCGGATCACCCGGGTGTCCTTCGAGGCGATGTCGCGGGCGACGCGCAGTGCGGCCTCGTCGAGGTCGGCGCGCGGCACCACCTCGTGAACCGAGCCGAAGTGGTGCAGCGTCTCGGCGCTCACCGTGGCCGCGGTGAAGAACAGTCGGCGCATCATGTGCTGCGGGACCAGTCGGGAAAGGTGCGTGGCGGCGCCGAGAGCGCCGCGCTCCACCTCGGGCAGGCCGAACTTCGCGTCGTCGGACGCGACGATCACATCAGAGTTGCCGACGAGGCCGATCCCGCCGCCGACGCAGAACCCGTTGACCGCTGCGACGACCGGCACGGCGCATTCATAGACCGCCCGGAAGGCTTCGTAGCAGCCGCGATTGGCGTCGATGAGGGCGGTGAACCCGTCGGTGTTCTGCATCTCCTTGATGTCGACACCGGCGTTGAAGCCACGCCCCTCGGCGCGAAGGATCACCACATGGGTGCTCCGGTCGCGGCCGGCGGCGGTGATGGTGTCGGCGAGTTCGAACCAGCCGCGGGACGGGATGGCGTTGACCGGTGGGTAGTCGACGGTCACCGCGACGATGCCCGGTTCCACGGTCTTTGTGGTGATTGGCATGCAAACTCCTGGGTCGCTACCTAAGCAAGCACTTGCTTGGTACGCTAGCACAGTGACTGACGCCGTCGACAGGGCCGTTTCCGGCCAAAGCGCCATTGCACTCGGCCTCGCCGGACGCGTTGCCCTTGTGACGGGAGGCGTGCGCGGCGTCGGAGCCGGCATCAGCAAGGTCCTCACCGAGCAGGGCGCAACGGTGGTGACGTGTGCCCGACGCCCCGTCGAGGGTTCGCCGTACGAGTTCCGCCCGTGCGACATCCGCGACGACGACGCCGTCAAGGTGCTCATCGACGGGATCGCGGCCGACCACGGCCACCTCGACATCGTGGTCAACAACGCGGGCGGGTCTCCGTATGTGCCCGCGGCCGAAGCCTCCGCGAAGTTCAGCACCAAGATCGTCGAATTGAATCTTCTTGGCGCGCTGTCGGTTTCCGTCCACGCCAACGCCGTGATGCAGAAGCAGGCGGCGGGCGGCTCGATCGTGAACATCACCAGTGTCAGCGGCAGAAGGCCCACCCCCGGCACCGTCGCCTACGGTGCGGCGAAGGCCGGTATGGAGAGTATGACGTCGACCCTCGCCGTCGAATGGGCGCCGAAGGTCCGGGTCAACTCGGTGGTGGTGGGCATGGTGGAGACCGAACAGTCCGAACTGTTCTACGGTGACGCCGAGTCGATCGCCGCGATCTCGAAGAACGTGCCACTGGGCCGCCTCGCCCGGCCCGATGACATCGGCTGGGCCGCAGCATTTCTGGTCTCAGATGTGGCTTCTTACATCAGCGGTGCGTCGCTGGAGGTGCACGGCGGAGGAGAGCCGCCGCACTATCTGTCGACCACCACTGCCGACATCGCCAAGTAACGGCGACTTCCGAACGAAGGAGTTTTAGGGATGGGACTGCTGGACGGCCGCGTGGTCATCGTGACGGGTGCCGGTGGCGGAATCGGGCGCGCGCACGCGCTGGCGTTCGCCGCCGAGGGAGCCCGTGTCGTGGTCAACGACATCGGTGTCGGACTCGACGGTTCGCCCGCCGGCGGCGGTAGTGCCGCGCAGGCGGTGGTCGACGAGATCGTCGCCGCCGGGGGAGAGGCCGTGACCAGTGGCGCCAACGTCGCCGACTGGGCGCAGGCCGAGGGTCTCATCCAGACCGCGGTGGACTCCTTCGGCGGACTCGACGTGCTGGTGAACAACGCAGGCATCGTCCGTGACCGGATGTTCGCCAACACCAGCGAGGACGAGTTCGACGCGGTGATCGCCGTGCACCTCAAGGGGCACTTCGCGACGATGAAGCACGCCGCGGCGTACTGGCGGGCCAAGTCCAAGGCCGGCGAGACCGTCGACGCGCGGATCATCAACACCAGTTCCGGTGCCGGCCTGCAGGGCAGCGTCGGGCAGGCCAACTACAGCGCCGCCAAGGCTGGGATCGCGGCGCTGACGCTGGTGGCCGCGGCAGAGATGGGTCGCTACGGCGTCAGCGTCAACGCGATCGCGCCGTCTGCGCGCACGCGCATGACCGAGACGGTGTTCGCGGACATGATGGCCACCCAGGACCGGGAGTTCGACGCGATGGCGCCCGAGAACATCTCGCCGTTGGTGGTGTGGCTCGGCAGCGTCGAGTCCCGCGATGTCACCGGCAAGATGTTCGAGGTCGAAGGCGGCAAGATCCGGGTCGCCGAAGGATGGGCCCACGGCCCGGAGATCGACAAGGGTGCGCGGTGGGACCCGGCCGAACTGGGGCCCGTCGTCAGTGATCTGCTCGCGAAGGCGCGCACCCCGGTGCCGGTGTACGGCGCCTGATCGGCGCTACGCGCTGAAGATGCGATTGCTCGCCAGCTGGGCGAGATCGCGCAACGTGTTGACGTGACCTGAGGTCCATTCACGCGGGTGGGTGTCCCAGACGCACAGCGTGCCGATCGCATGCTCATGGGTATCGATCAACGGGATACCGAGATAGGCGACGACGGTGCCGTCGGTGACCGCGGGGTTGTCCTTCAGTACCGGGTCGATGCGGGCGTCGGTGATCACCAGCGGCTCCCCTGTGGCGACCGCGTACCGGCACACCGAACGGTCCAGCGAGGTCTGCCGCTCTTCGGGGGAATTCCCGGCGGCCCCGTGCAGCGCGACGAAAAACTGTCGATCGCGATCCACCAACGTCACGGCGGCACCGGGTGTGGCCAGTGCGGTGGCGGCCATATCCGCGATCCGGTCGTAGGCGACTTCCCGTGGCGCGTCGAGCAATCCTGTCGCATGAAGTGCCCGCAAACGCTCGGGATCGGCGACGACAGGATCGGGGGCGTTGGCGTACCCGGGGACGGCGATACCGGCACCGGTGAGGTGGGCGAGCAAATCTCCGGTGTCGCCGTGTCGACGCGTGACGTCGTCCATCAGTCGGGCTGCGACGGCTTGGGCTACATATGCATCGACCGATTGCCCCGCTTTGCCGGCCTGATCTGCCAGCGCGCTGTGGAGCCAGTCGTCGAAACCGGCGAGGGGGATCACACCGAAACCATAACGATTGGACGATGTGCGTGCGGCGGAAAGTCGATTGCGGCGACCGGCAAAGGGCCTCAGCGTCGTGGGCCGCCCGGGTAGGATCGGGGCTCGATTTCAGGTGAAGGATGCCGATGAAGTTTGCGTTCCTGACCGAGGTGTATTTCCCGCACGTCGGTGGCCAGGAGGTGTTCTTCCAAGAGTTGGCCGAGGCGATGGTGCGCCGCGGCCACCAGGTCGACGTTCATTGCATCGGACATGAGCCGGGGTTGCCGACCGACGAGATGCTCAACGGTGTCAGAGTCCATCGGCATACAAACCGGGGTCGCTATATGAAGCCGCGGATCTCCGCCCTGCGGCGGGACTGGTCGGACATCGTCAAGTTCAGTGCCGACGTCCGCCGGATGGCCATCGATGAAGAGCACGACTTCTTCTTGATGAACCAATGGCCGCTGCTGCACATCCCGGCGCTCCCCAAGGAGGTGCGCGCACGCAGCGCCATCCACTGGTGCGAGATCCGGGAGGACCGGCTGTTGCGGGTGCTGCAGGCGCAGCTACCTAAAGTGGTCGGGATGAACTTCGCCGTCAGCGAAGCGGTCGCTGCGGCGATACGCCAACAGTCGCAACGTGATTGCGGTGTGCTTCCCAGCGGGATCGTCGCTTCGCGATACCGGTCGGTGACGCGCCAGGACCGCTCGGGTGTGCTCTACGTCGGGCGGCTGGCGCCGCACAAGAACCTGCCGTTGCTCATCGACGCCTTCGAGATCGCCGCGGGCCGTGGATTCGCCGGCGATCTGGTGATCGCGGGTAACGGCCCCTCGCGGGACGAGATCGACGACTGTGCACGTAGGTCGAAGCTCTCCTCGCGCATCCACGTGCTCGGCTCGGTGGACGAGGACCAAAAGATCGATCTGTTGTCCCGCGCTGCTGTGCTCGGAATGCCCAGCCGTCGCGAGGGTTTCCCTCGGGTGATCGCCGAGGCCATGGCCAGTGGACTGCCCGTGGTGACCGCCGACTTCGCGGAGAACGGTGCCCGCGATGTGGTCCGCCAGTACGGATGCGGGGTCGTGTGTGGGACCGAGCCGGTCGATTTCGCCGAAGCGCTTCTGGCGGCGGCCGAGAACTGGGAAGGTTTCTCGCAGGCGGGGCTCAACGGTGCGCAATCACTGGATTGGGCTCATGTCGCCGAAACACTGGAAGAGCAGGCGTCCGCAGTCGCGGGACGCATTTAGCAGTCGACGGATGGGGGACAGTCCATGCGGGTGATGGTCACGGGCGGTGCCGGCTTTGTCGGCAAGCAGTTGGTTCGCGCCCTCAAGGAGCGCGCCGATGTGCTGGTCGCGGACCTGCTGCGCTACGGCACCCCAGACTGGCTGCAGGGCGAGTTGGACGGATTCTCCTTCCGGCGGATCGACATCCGGGACGCAGCTGCGACCCGTGCCCTGGTCGAGGACGTCGCCCCGGACGTCATCGTGCACCTCGCGGCGATCCATTACATCCCCGAATGTGACAGCGATCCCGCCAACGCCGTCGCCACCAACGTCACGGGAACGGTCAACCTGCTGGCCGCCTGCGCTCCCGGCACCCGTTTCGTGTTCGCGAGCAGTGGCGCCGTGTACCGGCCCGATGAGGCCGATCACCGCGAGCTGGAGTCCGCCGTGGAGCCGGTCGACATCTACGGGCACACCAAACTCCAGGGCGAGGTCTACCTTCGCATGCTCGCCGAAAGTCGCGGCCTGGCAGGGGTGATCGTGCGGCTGTTCAACGTCATCGGCCCGGGCGAGACCAACCCTCACCTGTTGCCCGCGATCGTTGCCCAGTTACGGGACAACCCGGACAGCATCGCGCTCGGCAACATCTGGCCGAAGCGTGACTACATCGACGTACTCGACGCCGCAAGTGGCTTCGCCGCGGCAGCACTCGGGTCCGCGCCAGAGCCGGGAGGGTACGAGATCGTCAACCTCGGTGGTGGGCAACAGTATTCGGTCAGCGAGATCGTCGACAGGATGCGGTCGGTGCTCGGTTTGGAGTTCGAGGTACGCCAGGACGAACGCCGTATGCGCGCGGTCGATCGCCCCTTCCTCGGCGCCGACATCACCAGGATTCGCGATATCTTCGGCTGGAGTCCCCAACACCAGCTCGACGAGACGCTCCGGCGGATGTGGGATAACCCCGACTTCTTGCCCCAGTTGGAAGGACGACTGACCTAACCGATGGATCTCCTGTTCGACGCCCGCCACATCCGGCAGAGCGGGATCGGGACGTACATCGAGCTGCTGCTCCCTGAACTGGAGCAGACATTCGCGCAGCGCGGTCGGTCGCTGGGCGTACTGGTCGGCGAACACACCGCGCCGACGCTGCGCGAAAGCACCACGGTGGTGGTCGAGCGCGGCGCATCGGCGATGTATTCGCTGGCCGAGCAACGACTCTGGGATCAGGTGCTGCGGTCGGTGAGGCCGCGTAGCTTCTGGGTTCCGCACTACCCGTTCCCGCTGACCGTACTGCGCCCCGTGCACCGGAAGATGTCGTTGTTTGTGACCGTGCACGACACGATGCACGTGGAGGACAAACAGATCAGCGGTATGAGCGCTGTGCGGAAGTACTACGCCCGTGCCATGCTCGAACTCGATGCGCGCCGGAGCCGGATGATCTTCACGCCCTCGCAGGCGACAGTCGACACGCTGAAGGAGGTCGCGCCGACAGCGCGAACCTGTGTCACCCCGATCCCGGTCGCCGAGGACTGGTTCCGCCCGGCCGACCCAGCCCTCGCTCCCGTTGCGGGACGGTACATCCTCTATGTCGGGAACGCGAAGTGGCACAAGAACCTTCCCGTGCTGATAGAAGCCTTCGGGGAGATCCGCGATGACGTCCCGCACAAACTGGTGATCGCCGGCAGCGGGGAGGCGCTGCGCGGCGGGGACCAACGGGTCACGGAGCTGGCCGCACAGATGGGCGAGCGGGTGGTGGTGATGGGCCGTCTCGATTTCGAGGTGTTGCGATCGTTGGTGTCGGGCGCCGACCTGCTCGTGATGCCGTCCCTGCACGAAGGCGCAGGTCTGCCTCCCATCGAGGCGATGGCCTCGCACACGGCGGTGCTGGCCTCGGACATCCCCTCGTTACGCGAAACCTGCGGCCCCGGTGCCGATTACTTCGATCCCAGGGATCGGCATGGACTCGCCAGGCTGCTCCGGACCTACTGCGGAGACGCGGGGGCAACCGCCGCACTCGCTGAACGCGGATGGCAGCATGTCACTGCGCGACAATCGAGCATCGACTTCAGCGCGGCCGCGCGAGCGGTCGCCGACGAGATCGGTTAGCGGACTGCGTCAATCGTCCTTGCGCGACGCGGCGAGCAGAAGTTCTATCGCCGCCGCTTTCGGAGCGAGGTCTTCCCGGAGTACGCCGAAATTCTGCTCGGGATCAGCGAGATCCGTCCCGCCGTCGACGAGTTCGTAGTAGATCAGCGGCCCCGCCCACGCCCACTGGTCGAGTTGCCCGCGTGCCTGGAAGAGCGTCGTCGCTTGATCTTCCTCGGATAGGGCGCGGTCAGAAGACCCGGTAGGTGCCCCGAACTCGGTGATCCAGATCTTTTTTCCGCCGTCGCCGTGGGCGTTCATCACGTCGTGCAGCGCGGGAAGATCGCTGAATCCGCCTAACCTCTGCTGGCTGGGGTCCAGGGGCAGGGCGGGGTAGCTGTACGGATGCGCGGCGACTCCGTCCGAGAGTTGAGCTGTGCCGTTGTCGTAGAGAAGCTCGAGGAACTCCGTCGGAGAAAGGCCGGGATCCGGCGCGTCGGGTTGGGTGGTGAGGCCGCCGATCAACACGGTCGCGTCAGGATCGACGTCACGGATCGCGTCGGCGGCCTGGCGGAACAACTCACCGTACTCGTCGGCGTCCTGCACCGGCGGCCAGAACTTGCCGGTGTTGGGTTCGTTCCATACCTCCCAGCTGTGAACCCCTCTCGGTGCGTAGCGTTGCACGACCATGCGGGTGAACTCGGCATAGTCGGACAACCGGTCCGGCCGCTGGTGGCGGCGGTTCTCCGGCGAACTTTCCGTCGAGGAGCGTGCCCAGTCCGGTGTAAAGGCAATGACGCCAAGCACATTGATACCGTGAGCCTCAGCCTGATCGACCAGCTTGTCGGTGACTGCCCAGTCGTATCGGCCGCGTTCGCTTTCGATGGCTGACCAGTCCAGGTCGATACGGACCCAATCGGCATCCATGGCTTCCATCAGGTCGAACTGCCGACCCAGGATGGTGTCGTCAACTCCTCGGTAATGGAGGACCATGCCGATCTCAGCATGCTTCTGCGGTTCCGGCGCTTGGCACGACGTGGCCGCGAAGCAGATGATGAGCACGAGTGCCAGCCGTCGCCCTATCCGTGTCATCGCAGAATCGCCCGGTGGTCGGTCGTGCGGGTGAAAGGTCGTCCCAGTACGCCCTCGGTCCGGCCCACCAGTAGCGCGAAAGCCTCTCCTGGGCCGAACTTCTCCGGTTTGCGTAGTGGCATCAGCGCTGCGGCAACGAGATTGGCGGCCTTGTACCACAGCGGATAGTGCCACAGCCGCAACACGTACCCGTGCCCGCGTCCGTAGCCGCGCTGCTTACGCCGGCGCTCGTGCGGGGGAAGGTGGGCGAACTCGGTCTGGGCCCGGATCGCGATGTCGGGGACCCAGGTGATCGCGAAGCCGTCGTGCTCGGCCATCCGCAGCAGCAGATCGGGTCCCTCGCCGGACTGCCAGGGCGTATCGGCCCCGGAGCCCAGCGTGGTGTTCCAACCGCCTGCGGCCTCGAATGCGATGCGCTCGAACAGTGTCGCGGGCTCCATCGCACCCCATACATTCCGCCGGGTCAGCGTCGAACCGGGCGGGGGGAGAGGGTTTCTCGGACCTTCGGTGTCCACGAGTTGGGCCGCGACCGCGGTCGTCGGAGCGACGCAGTGCTGCGACAGCCGCGTGAGAGTGTCTGGCTCGATACGGGTTGTGTCGTTGGGAAACCAGAGCCAGTCGACATCATCGCTCAGCGCCGCGGCCGCGGCGTTGCGCCCGTTGGAGATTCCACGGGGACTGACGACGGTCCGGATATCCAGCGAGCCGGAGAAGGACGCGACCAACTCGTCGAGCTCGGGGTTGTCGGCCTCGTCGTGGTGCGCGATCGCCACGGCAGATGGGCGCAGCGTCTGGGCGGCGAGATCGCCGAGCAGTTCGCGCAGTGGTCCCCATCGGCCGACCGTCGTGACGGCGACGCCGATCCTGACGCGATCCTGGTCCGGCGGCCCACCATCGGTCTGGCCCATGCCCGAGAGCCTAGACGACGGTTTGCCGGCGGCCGGTGGGAACCGGCGGCCACGGACGTCAGGCCGGGTCGCAGATCAGGATCGGGATCTTGCGGTCGGTGTAGGTCCGGTAATTGATGAAGTCCGGGTACATCGCGTCGAGCTTGGGCCAGTACTCGTCACGTTCGGCGTCGGTCGCGTCGCGCGCCACAAGCGTCAGCTTCTCGTTCTTGACCTGGAACGTCACGTTCGGGTTGGCCTGGATGTTCAGGTACCACATCGGGTTCGTGGCCCGGCCGCCCTGCGAGGCGACGAGAACGATGCGGTTGCCCTCCCGCAGGAACAGCAGCGGGCTGTCCCGCGGCTCACCGGACTTGCGCCCGATGGTGGTCAGGATGCCCACCGGAGGTGGCGCGCTGAACCGGTTGGAGCCGCCGCGCCACTTGTAGCCGAGCCGGCCACCGGTCGCCTTGTAGGCCCAGGTGTTGAACTTCGACATCCACTTGATGCCGGTGCCGACCGCCTTCGAGTTGAGGCTCTCGACCTGCTTGGGACTCAGTGGCTTGGGCGCTTCGACCATGGCGGGATCCTATCGGCTCAGGAACGGGCGGATCGAGGCGTTGATGTGGTGGATCTGCGCCCGTCCGGACGGATCGTCAGCCGGGATCAGGAACGTCTCGTCGATGCGTGCGCCGACGCTGCGGCCGGCCAGCGAGGGCTTGGTCGACAGCTCGAACCGCGCCCGCACGGTGTCGCCGTCCACGGTGAACTCCGGGGTCGTGACCGACTTGATCACCTTGTACTGCAGCCCGCGGTTGAGGCTGCGGCGCAGGTGCTCTCCCGAGAACCCGGTCTTGAGGCCGACCTCGACGCGGGTGCAGCCCGGTGCGAACGGCACGTCGTCGGCGCGATGGCTGGCCAGTGCGCTGATGTAGCTCTGCGCCGCGGCGATGCGGTCCTGATCCGGTATGGGCACTAGATCCGCTCGATGATGGTGCCGGTTGAAAGCGCGCCACCGGCGCACATCGTGATCAGCGCGGTGCCCTTGCCGGTGCGCTCCAGTTCGTGCAGCGCGGTGGTGATCAGCCGGGCGCCGGTGGAACCCACCGGGTGTCCGAGTGCGATCGCGCCGCCGTTGACGTTGACCTTGTCCATGTCGGCGCCGTGCACCTGCGCCCACGACAGCACGACGGAGGCGAACGCCTCGTTGATCTCGACCAGGTCGATGTCGCCGAGCTTCATCCCGGCCTTCTCCAGCACCTTCGCGGTCGACTGCACCGGCCCGTCGAGGTGGTAGTAGGTCTCGGCGCCGACGTTGGCCTGCGCGACGATGCGGGCGCGCGGCTTCAGTCCCAGCGCCTTGGCCTTGTCCTCGTCCATCCACAGCACCGCGGCCGCCCCATCGGAGATCTGCGATGAGGTGCCCGCGGTGTGGATGGCGCCCTCCATCACGGGCTTCAGCGACGCCAGGCCTTCGGCCGTGGTGTCGCGCAGACCCTGGTCGCGGGTGACCGGTGCCCACTCGTCGGTGGGGCGCTTGTTCTCGTCGAGTACCGGCGCGGAGATCGGCGAGATCTCGCGGTCGAAGCGACCCTCGGCCCACGCCTGCTTGGCCTTGGTCTGTGAGGCCAGCCCGAACGCGTCGAGATCGGCACGGGTGATGCCGCGCCGCTTGGCGATCCGCTCGGCCGCCTCGAACTGGTTCGGCATGTCGATGTCCCACGAGGAGGCGCGGATCAGGCCGCGGTCCGGCCCCGCGTTGGCGCCCAGGCCGACGCGGCTCATCGCCTCGATGCCGCACGCGATGCCGATGTCGATGGCGCCGGTGGCGATCAGGCCGTTCACCAGATGGTTGGCTTGCTGGGCGCTGCCGCACTGGCAGTCGATCGTGGTCGCGCCGACGTGCTCGGGCAGCCCGGCGGTCAGCCAGCCGACCCGGGTGATGTTGTTGGACTGCTCGCCGTACTGGGTGACGCAGCCGCCGATGATCTGCTCCACGTCGCCGGCGTCGATCCCGGCCTTCTCCACGAGCGCCTTCTGCACCGCGCCCAGGAGTTCCGTCGCGTGCAGTCCGGAGAGCCAGCCGTTGCGCTTACCGATGGGGCTGCGGGTGGCTTCGACGATGACAGGGTTACCCATTGCGTCAGGCTAGAACACGTTCCATTAGTCTGACAAGCAGCGTTGCCTGCGTGCCTTTCATCTGCGGTGGAGGCATGTTTTACTGGCACTAGAACACGTTGCATTTGAGGAGCCCATACCTATGTCAGGCACGAATTCCTGTCCCGTTTCGCCCGAGTTCGACTTCCTCGACGCGACCCTGAACCTCGAACGCCTGCCTGTCGAGGAACTGGCGGAGCTGCGTAAGTCGGAGCCTATCCACTGGGTCGACGTGCCCGGCGGTACGGGCGGGTTCGGGGACAAGGGCTACTGGCTTGTCACCAAGCACGCCGACGTCAAAGAGGTGTCCAAGCGCAACGACATCTTCGGTAGCTCGCCGGACGGCGCCATCCCGGTGTGGCCGCAGGATATGACGCGCGATGCCATTGATCTACAGAAGGCCGTGCTGCTGAACATGGACGCCCCGCAGCACACGCGGCTGCGTAAGATCATCTCCCGCGGTTTCACCCCGCGTGCGGTCGGCCGGCTGGAGGACGAACTGCGGGCCCGCGCCCGCAAGATCGCCGAGACCGCCGCGGCCGCCGGGTCCGGCGACTTCGTCGAGCAGGTCTCCTGCGAACTGCCGCTGCAGGCGATCGCCGAGCTGTTGGGCGTCCCTCAGGACGACCGCGACAAGCTGTTCCGCTGGTCCAACGAGATGACCGCCGGTGAGGATCCGGAGTACGCCGACGTCGACCCGGCGATGTCGTCGTTCGAACTGATCACCTACGCGATGAAGATGGCCGAGGAGCGGGCGAAGAACCCGACCGAGGACATCGTCACCAAGCTGATCGAGGCCGACATCGACGGCGAGAAGCTCTCCGACGACGAGTTCGGCTTCTTCGTCGTGATGCTCGCGGTGGCCGGCAACGAGACCACCCGCAACTCGATCACGCACGGCATGATCGCGTTCTCGCAGAACCCTGAGCAGTGGGAGCTGTACAAGAAGGAGCGCCCGGAGACCGCGGCCGACGAGATCGTCCGCTGGGCCACCCCGGTGTCGGCGTTCCAGCGCACCGCCCTGGAGGACACCGAACTGGGCGGCGTGAAGATCAAGAAGGGCGAGCGCGTGGTGATGTCCTACCGCTCGGCCAACTTCGACGAAGAGGTCTTCGACAACCCGCACAGCTTCGACATCACGCGTAACCCGAACCCGCACGTCGGTTTCGGTGGTACCGGTGCGCATTACTGCATCGGTGCCAACCTCGCCAAGATGACGATCAACCTGATCTTCAACGCGATCGCCGACGCGATGCCCGACCTGAAGCCGATCGGCGAGCCCGAGCGGCTGAAGTCCGGGTGGCTCAACGGCATCAAGCATTGGCAGGTCGACTACACCGGCAAGTGCCCGGTTCAGCACTGACGCGCTGACAGGCTCGAAGACTCAAGGAGGAGTCGGGTGGATTTCAGTCCAGACGAGGGGCAGCAGGCTGTCGCCGATGTGGTGACGTCGGTGCTCGAGCGTGAGAACAGCTGGGACGCCCTTGTTTCCGGCGGGGTGGCCGCGCTCGGGGTGCCGGAGCGGCTCGGCGGAGACGGGGTCGGGCTCACCGAGATCGCGACGGCGCTCACCGAGATCGGCAGGCACGGGACGATCAGCCCCGCGCTGGTCACCCTGGGTGCCACCGCCATCCTGCTTGATCTTGCTTCCGACGAGCAGCAGGACCGCTTCCTGGCCGGCGTCGCGAAGGGCTCGGTGCTGTCACTGGCGCTCAACGAGCCCGGTGACCAGCTGCCGGCCCAGCCCGCGGTCAGTTTTGCCGAGGGCAGGCTCAACGGCACCAAGATCGGTGTCGGCTATGCGGAGCAGGCGGACTGGATCCTCGTCACCGCCGACGCAGGTGTCGTGGTGGTGGCCGGCAATGCCGACGGGTTGACCGTGAGCAAAACCCCGGCGGCCAACGGCTCCGACGAGTACGTGGTGACGTTCGACGACGTCGCCGTCGCCGACACCGACGTGCTGCAGGGCGCGACGGCGGCGCGCGTCAACCAGCTCGTGCTGGCGGTGACCGGGGCTTTCGCGGCCGGGCTGGTGGCCGGCGCGCTGCGCCTGACCGCCGACTACGTCGCCAACCGTGAGCAGTTCGGACGTCCGCTGTCGACGTTCCAGACTGTGGCGGCGCAGCTGTCGGAGGTCTACATCGCTTCGCGGACAATCGATCTGGTGTCGAACTCGGTGGTGTGGAGGCTGTCCGAGGGGCTGGACGCCGACGAGGATCTGGCCATCCTCGGGTACTGGTTGACCTCGCAGGCGCCGCCGGCGATGCGACTGTGCCACCACCTGCACGGCGGCATGGGCATGGACATCACCTACCCGATGGACCGCTACTACTCGTCGATCAAGGACGTGACGAGGTTGCTCGGCGGCCCTTCGCACCGGCTGGATCTGGTGGGCGCCGGCCTGGGTGAGCGAAGCGACGGGAGATAACGTGTACATCGAACTGACGCCGGAGCAGCGTCGTCTGCAATCCGAGCTGCGCGAGTACTTTTCGACTCTGATCACGCCCGACGAAGCCGAGGCGATGGCGACCGACCGCCACAATGAGGCCTACCGCGCCGTGATCAAGCGGATGGGGTCCGACGGAAAGCTCGGCGTGGGCTGGCCGAAGGAGTACGGCGGCCTCGGCTTCGGTCCGGTCGAGCAGCAGATCTTCGTCAACGAGGCCAACCGCGCCGACGTGCCGCTCCCGCTGGTAACGCTGCAGACGGTCGGTCCGACGCTGCAGGTCTACGGCACCGAGGCGCAGAAGAAGAAGTTCCTGCCCGGGATCCTTTCGGGCGACATCCATTTCGCGATCGGTTACTCCGAGCCCGAGGCCGGTACGGACCTCGCGTCGCTGCGGACCACGGCCGTCAAACAGGGCGACGAGTACATCGTGAACGGCCAGAAGATGTGGACGACCGGCGCGCACGACGCCGACTACATCTGGCTGGCCTGCCGTACGGATCCGGAAGCCGCCAAGCACAAAGGTATTTCGATCCTGATCGTCGACACCAAAGATCCTGGCTACTCGTGGACGCCGATCATCCTGTCCGACGGCGCTCACCACACCAACGCGTCGTACTACAACGACGTCCACGTGCCCGCCGACATGCTCGTCGGCGAGGAGAACGGTGGCTGGAAACTGATCACCACCCAGCTCAACCACGAGCGGGTGGGTCTCGGACCGGCTGGTCGGGTGGCCGGCATCTACGACCAGGTGCATGCGTGGGCGTCGAAGCCGGGCTCGGACGGGGTGACGCCGATCGAGCACGAGGACGTGCAGCGGCTGCTCGGCCAGATCAAAGCGATCTGGCGGGTGAACGAGTTGCTGAACTGGCAGGTGGCCGCATCGGGTGAGACCATCGCCGTCGCTGACGCCGCGGCCACGAAAGTCTTTTCCACCGAACGCATCCAAGAGGTCGGCAGGCTCGCCGAGGAGATCGTCGGACGCCATGGCAACCCGGCCGACTCCGAAACCGCCGAGCTGCTGGACTGGCTGGACAAGATGACCAAGCGCAACCTGGTCATCACGTTCGGCGGCGGGGTGAACGAGGTGATGCGCGAGATGATCGCGGCGAGCGGGCTCAGGGTCCCGAGGGTTCCCAGGTGAGCGATCTGCAGACCGGTATCGACCAGATCAAGGCGGCGGGCAAGAGCGAACCGCGCGACGGCCGAGACCCGGTGAACCAGCCGATGATCCACCACTGGGTCGACGCCATCGGGGACAAGAATCCGATCTACGTCGACGAGGCCGCGGCCAAGAACGCCGGCCATCCCGGCATCGTCGCGCCGCCGGCGATGATCCAGGTGTGGACGATGGGTGGGCTGGGTCAGGGCCGCGCCGACGACGATCCGCTGTCGAAGATGATGAACCTCTTCGACGAGGCCGGATATGTCGGAGTGGTCGCGACCAACTGTGAGCAGACCTATCACCGGTACCTGCAGCCCGGCGAAGAGTTGACCATCCACGCGGAGATCACCGATGTGGTGGGACCCAAGCAGACGGCGCTCGGCGAGGGCTTTTTCATCAACCAGCTGATCACCTGGACGGCGGCCGGTGGTGAATCGGTCGCCGAGATGAACTGGCGCATCATGAAGTTCAAACCACGGGCCGACGACAAGCCTGCGGTTCCCGAGGATCTGGACCCGGACAAGCTGATGCGTCCGGCGTCGTCGAAGGACACCAGGTTCTTCTGGGAGGGCGTCAACGCCCACGAGTTGCGTATCCAGAAGCGGCCCGACGGCAGTCTGCAACATCCGCCGGTGCCCGCGCTGTGGAAGGCGAAGGACGAGACCACCGACTACGTCGTCGCGAGCGGCAACGGCACGGTGTTCAGCTACGTCGTCCACCACGCTCCGCAGGTGCCGGGACGCTCTCTGCCGTTTGTGATCGCTCTCGTCGAACTGGAGGAAGGCGTCCGGATGCTCGGTGAACTCCGGGGCGTCGATCCGGCGTCCGTCAAGATCGGAATGCCGGTGCGCGCAACGTATATCGATTTCCCCGACAGCGACGTCAGCCCCGCGTGGACGCTGTACGCCTGGGAGCCGGCCTGATGAGCGCCCCCGCACTGGAAGTCGGCACCGTCCTGCCGGAGCTGAAGATCTACGGCGACCCGACGTTCATCGTCTCGACGGCGATCGCCACCCGCGACTATCAGGACGTTCACCACGACCGAGACAAGGCGCAGGCCAAGGGATCGAAGGACATCTTCGTCAACATCCTCACCGACACCGGTCTGGTGCAGCGCTATCTGACCGACTGGGCGGGTCCCACGGCGCGGATCAAGTCGATCGGGCTGCGTCTCGGTGTGCCGTGGTATGCCTACGACACCATCACCTTCACCGGGGAGGTCACCGCCGTCGAGGGCGGCGTCGCCACCGTCAAGGTGGTCGGTGCCAACAGCCTCGGCAGTCACGTCATCGCCACGGCCACACTCACTTTGGGGGCAGACTCATGACCGGCCTGTCCGGCAAGGCGGCGATCGCCGGAATCGGCGCCACCGACTTCTCGAAGAACTCTGGCCGCAGCGAACTGCGGCTGGCGGCCGAGGCGGTTCTCGACGCGCTCGATGACGCAGGTCTGTCTCCGCAGGACGTCGACGGTCTGGTCACCTTCACCATGGACTCGAACCTGGAGACCGCCGTCGCGCGGTCGACCGGGATCGGGGACCTGAAGTTCTTCAGCCAGATCGGTTACGGCGGAGGCGCCGCCGCGGCGACGGTCCAGCAGGCCGCGATCGCGGTGGCCACCGGTGTGGCCGAGGTGGTCGTCGCGTACCGCGCGTTCAACGAACGCTCCGAGCATCGGTTCGGCCAGGTGATGACCGGTCTGACGGTGAACGCGGATTCGCGCGGAGTCGAGTACAGCTGGTCCTATCCGCACGGGCTCAGCACCCCCGCGGCGTCGGTGGCGATGATTGCGCGCCGGTACATGCACGAGTTCGGCGCCACCAGTGCCGATTTCGGGGTCATCTCGGTGGCCGACCGCAAGCACGCCGCCACCAACCCGAAGGCGCACTTCTACGGTAAGCCCATCACCATCGAAGACCATCAGAACTCCCGGTGGATCGCCGAACCGCTCCGGCTGCTGGACTGCTGCCAGGAGACCGACGGTGGGGTCGCGATCGTGGTGACCACGCCCGAACGTGCCAAGGATCTCAAGCACCGGCCGGTGACCATCGAGGCAGCGGCGCAGGCCGCGGGCGCCGACCAGTTCACGATGTACTCGTATTACCGCGAGGAACTCGGCCTGCCCGAGATGGGCCTCGTCGGCCGGCAGCTGTGGCGGCAGTCCGGACTCACCCCGAGCGACATCCAGACCGCGGTCCTGTACGACCACTTCACGCCGTACACGTTGATCCAGCTGGAAGAGCTCGGTTTCTGCGGCAAGGGCGAGGCCAAGGATTTCATCGCCGGCGGCGCGATCGAGGTCGGCGGCAGACTTCCCATCAACACCCACGGTGGCCAACTCGGCGAGGCATACATCCACGGGATGAACGGAATTGCCGAGGGAGTCCGCCAGCTACGGGGGACGTCGGTGAATCAGGTTCCCGACGTCGAGCACGTGCTCGTCACCGCGGGAACGGGTGTGCCGACGTCGGGCCTGATCCTGGGCTGACGCCCGATCCCAGACGCGGCCGGTTACCCTTGGCCAGATGAGCTCCCACGAGCCGAATCCCGACGACGACACCGGGCCGCTGAGCGTCAACAGGATCGGCTCGACGACGAGCCGGCCGACGTCGCACCACGAAGCGCCGTTGACGGTGAATCCGCGTCCTTCCCAGAGGAATCGGGCGCCCGTCGTTCCCATCGTGGCGGCGGCAGTGGCGGTCGTCGGTCTCGGGGCACTCGCATGGACGTTCTGGCCGACAGACGACGGCGCGGATTCGCCGGCGGCGGAAACCCCTTCGGCCGATGAAGCCGAGGCACAGCAGGCGGCGAAGCGACTGCAGGCGATGTTGCCCGAGGGCTACACCGCCGACGCCTGTGAGCCCGTCGTACCGTCGAATGGGGCGCTGGCACAAGTCCGTTGTGCCGAGAACGACGACGTCCGCGGTCCGCTGACGGCGACCTACACGCTGGTGTCGGACCGCGATGCGCTCGAGGCATATTTCGACGAGGTCGTCGCGAAGATGTCGGTGGTGAACTGCCCGGGCAACATCCAGTCGCCGGGGCCGTGGCGGCGGAACGCCGACCCCGACCGGCCGGTCGGAACTCTGGTGTGCGGATTCCAGGAGAGCAAACCGGCCGTGGCATGGACGACCGACGCGGACCTCGCCGTCAACGAGGTCCAGTCCGGTCCGCAGGGGCCCAACATGGTTCAGCTCTACACCTGGTGGTCGTCGCACTCCTGAAACGAACCGTGCCGCCTGCGGGGCAGGCGGCACGGTCGATGGTCGAGCCGGGTCAGGCCGGCGGCGCCGGGACGACGACCGTCGTGGTCGGTGCCCCCGGCGCGTGCGGTACAGCGTCTTGGGGCAGCGGAGTGCCCGAACTGCCCTCGGGCAGCGGTGTTCCCGAGCTGCCCTCGGGCAGCGGTGTTCCCGAGCTGCCCTCCGGCAGCGGTGTACCCGAGCTGCCCTCGGGCAGCGGTGTACCGGAGCTCGCGGGAACCTGTGACGGGGTCGCTTCCACCGCGGCCGGCGTCTCCGAGGCGGGTGCGGCTTGCGGGCTCTCGGCGGCCGCAGCCGGGACGTCTGAGGCGCCTCCCGACGAGGACGGTGACGCGGTCGTGATGCCCGAGCCCCCGGTCCCACCGGATGGGGCAGGCGGTGCCTGCACCCACAACAGTTCCTCCTCGGCGCCGGAACTGTAGAAGACGCTGTCGGGCGCTTCGCCCGTCACGTCGAAGTAGATCTTTCCGGAGGTCTTCTGGCCCTGCGCCAGCGTCGCCGGGTTCACACCCTGCTCGGTGGCGACTCCGAACAGCACACGGTAGGTGTCGCCGTTCTTGGCGCGCGCATTGAGGTTCGAGATGATCGGCGTGACGTCGCCGGACACCGCTTCGTCGCTGGCTGTGGCTTCCCACAGCGTGCCGGCGGGCGTGTACGGGATGGTGTCGGGGCTGGGCTTGAGATGGCTCACGGTCCAGTGCTGGACGACACCGCCGTTGACGAGTTCGCCCGGCTGACCGAGCCACTGCACCTCGGAGTCCGCCGATGCCAGGGGTGCTCCGCCGAGCGCCAATGCGGCAGCCGCGGCCGTCGTGGCGGTGGCCAATGCGGATGTGAACTTCACGTGATTTCCTCCTGTATTCGTTGAGCGAGCAGCGAGGTCATTCCCCACCGGCAAAGTAACAGTTCACGTGTATTGCCCGTCAATTCACCTGTGCGGGCAGCGGATCACCTGTGCCGTGGAAGCAGGGAAAACGCCGCGTCGAGGGCGTGGCCGCCGCTTTGTCTCGGCGGCGTCTCGCGACATGCCGGACATTCGAAAACCGGGCGGACAGGGTCTTCGGCGAATTCCGCTGAGTTTGCGTGGGTTCGTTCTGCGGCCGGTCGTCAGCCGCGGTGAATTTCGGCCGAGGCCACGTCCAAGAATTCCGTCGGCATGAACGAATCGAATTCGGAAATGCGCGTATTGCGGGCGGACACGGGCACGGGAGGATCGGAGGGAGGGAACACCTAGGCCGCCGCGTCCGTTGCGGCCTTGTCGACAGCTACCCGACACATGGCAGCGACCGGCGATTGGGAGCTGAACGCAAACTCTCGCGCATTTGCAGACGACCCGTTGCTGGGTGCTGGTGCGCGAGCTGAGCCGGCAAACTCGTTTCCGGTCGGCGGCCCGGCAGTCGGGTGCGGAAGCCAATCTCCCCCGCTTTCTGAGAATCTGCTGTGTTTTAACAGAAGCGTTAATTGCTGGCCGGGCCCACTTTCGGTACCCGCCGTGGCGGATTTACGCAGATCGACCGTGACGGGTGGGGGTGGAGTGGCGTCACCGACTGCCGGCAGCGCGTGTTTCAGGGTGCTGAGCTGGGCGGACGGCAGCAGATGCCCGGTTAGCGGCAGGTGCTTGCGAGGTGAACGTTTGCGATCCCGTCCAGCAAAAGTTCCCACATCCTCCGGCCGCTCTGGTAAGACTTACTGGGCGTTGCCTGGCTCACAGGCTGTGGCGACCCATCCGATGGACGAACTCAGGGAGCATGGACCATGGCAAGGCACGCCAAGAAGAGCGATCGCTCTTCGGCAATTCGTACCTATCTCGGCGCCGGAATCACCGCGGGCGTCACCGGTGCCGCGCTCGCGGGTGTGGGCACGCTGATGCTGACCGACGACGCGCCGACCTCCACCGAACTGCAGGTGCAACTCGTCTCGAACGAAGAAGAGCTGCTGTGGCTCAATCTGCAGTCGGGTAGCGACCACAAGGACCGCGCCACCGCGAACGCGGCCACGCCGCTGGCCCTCGCGCAGGCGAGCGCGAACCCGGTCTTCCGCCCGATCATCGGCCCCGGCGGATGGCTGATCGGCAACGGGCTCGACGCCGCCGAGGATTGCACAGGCGACGCGTGCAACGGCGGTGACGGCGGCCTGCTCGGCGGCAACGGCGGTATGGGCCGCAACGGCGGAAACGGTGGAAACGCCGGCTTCTGGTTCGGCAACGGCGGCAACGGCGGCGACGGCGCCGATGCGGTGTACGCCGAGAACGGCGACCGCACCTCGGCTGCCGGCCGCGGCGGTGACGGCGGCGCCGGCTCACTGTTCGGGCGGGGCGGCAACGGCGGCAACGGCGGCGACGACGACAACACCAACAGCTTCACCGGTGACGGCGTCAACAAGAACAACTCCACGGGCGGCCGCGGAGGTAACGGCGGCTACAGCCAGTTCGGCCAGGCCGGCGACGGCGGTAAGGGTGGCGAGTCCTGGTCGGACAACGGGTTCGCCACCGGCGGTCGCGGCGGAGACGGCGGCGACACCAGCTACGGCAAGGCCGGTAAGGGCGGCGACGGCGGCGACGGGTCCGCATGGGCCGACGGCAAGGCCGGTGCGGGCGGTGCCGGCGGCACCGGCGGCGGCTCCGACGGCAGCGGCTCCGGCGGCACCGGTGGCAACGGCGGCAACGGCTGGGGTTACGAGGACGCCGACGCCGAGGGCGGTGCGGGCGGTGCCGGTGGTACGACGTTCACCGGCGACGCCGGTGACGGCGGCAACGGCGGTGTGGCCGAGAGCCTCGACGGCAACGCGACCGGTGGCCGGGGCGGTGCCGGTGGCGACTCGACCGTCACCGGTGACGGCGGCGCCGGCGGTGACGGCGGCTACGGCTGGGGCGGTGTGCCCGACGAAGAGGGCGGCCCGGTCGGCGACGGAAACGGCAAGGGCGGCAACGGCGGCAGCGGCGGCAAGGGCGGAAGCCTGGTCGGCAGCGGCGGCAGTGGTGGCGACGGTGGCGACGGCCTGATCCAGACCGGCGGCAAGGGCACCCCGACCGCGGGCAAGGGCGGCGCCGGCGGATCGCGCGGCCTGATCGGCTCCGACGGTGAGAACGGCTCCGACGGAACCACCGACAGCAACGCAGGCGGGTCGGAGAGCGACTCCAGCGGCGATTCGGGTTCCTCGGGCAGCGGCGGGTCCTCGGACTCCGACGACTGACGGTCGACTGACACGACAGCGGGTTCACCGGCCTGGGCCGGTGAACCCGCTGTTCGTTTCGGCGACACGCAAAAGCTTTGCCGGCTCGACGCTTTCGTGGCGAACCCCCAGGCTATGATCGCCCGGTGTCGGATTCTCTCGCATCTTCGCGTCGCACTGGTCAGCTTCTGATCGCAGCATTGGTCGTCGCCGTCGTGGCGCTCGCGGTCGCGGTCTTCGCGTTGGTGCGTTCCCCGTCCTCGGACCAGGCGTGGGGGGCCGGCGGCGATCAGAGCGCCGACCCCAAGGCGCGGGTGTGCGATGCGTTCGCCGTGGTCCGCAACGCCGTTTCCCTGCAGACGAACGCCAACCTGGGCTCGGAGCCCGTCGCGGTTCAGGCGGTGGCCGCGAACGCGCGGCTGGCGACCCTCGGTGGCGGCCAGTTCCTGCTGTCCCGACTGGACGGTGACGTGCCGTCCGACCTGGCCGACGCGGTGGCAGCGTTCGCGACGAACCTGGAATACATCGGCATGGGTCAGCTCGCAGGAGCAGCCGCCGACGACCCGAACCAGGTCAGGCGGATGACCGAGGCGCAGACCACCGCGACCCGGATCAGCGAGCTCTGCAAGTAGTTCGCGGGTCCCGTCAGACCGGAACGAACTCCACGCCGGCCAGCGCGACGGAATCGTCCCGGTCGGGCGTGGTCACGACGGCGCTGTAACCGGCGGCCTCACCAGAGTTCTTCCACACGTTGACCCGCAGGGTCTCACCGGGGAACACCACGCCGGCCATCCTGGCGCCGTAGGACTTCAGCGCACTGACGTCGCCGTCGAGCAGGTTGTCCACCAGGGCCTTGCACGTCATGCCGTACGTGCACAGGCCGTGCAGGATCGGGCGCGGGAACCCGGCCGCCGCGGCGAAATCGGGATCGGAGTGCAGCGGGTTGCGGTCCCCGCACATGCGGTAGAGCAGCGCCTGCTGCGGTGCGGTCGGGATCGTCAGCTCGAAGTCCGGGGCACGCTCGGGTGCCGCACCTGACGTCGACGGACCGCGGTCGCCGCCGAAGCCACCCTCACCGCGCGCGAAGATCGACCGCTTCTGGGTCCACAACAGGGTGCCCGCAGGGTCTTTCACCTCGGTCTCCGACCAGATGACCGCGGCCTTGCCCTTGTCCCAGATCTCGGTGAACCGGGTGACCGCGACGCCGGTGCCGGCGGCCGGGATCGGGCCCGGAGCGGTCACGGCCTCGCTCGCGTGCAGCACCTTGGACAGCTCGATGTCGATGCCGGGGAACTTCACCGCGGGCGGTTCGGTCATGTGGAAGCTCTGTGCCACATTGCCGAAGGTGGGCAGCACCTGCGGGGTGTCGTCGACCAGATAGCGCAGCTCGCGCTTGTCCATCGGATCGGCGCCGGCGCCCAGCCCGAGGTGGTAGAGCTGGACGTCGCTGCTCGTCCACGAGAATTCGACCGGCGCGAGTTCGGCGCCGATGGCTTCGTCGAGATTGATGGGCACGCTTATCCCTTCGCTGCTGCAATGTCTAGGGCTGCAAGATAACCGAACGTCATCGCGGGGCCGATGGTGCCTCCGGGGCCCGGGTAGGTGTGGCCCATCACCGGCGAGCTGACGTTGCCCGCGGCGTAGAGGCCGTCGATCACCGAACCGTCGTCGCGCAGCGCCCTGCCGTTCACGTCGGTGCGGATCCCGCCCTTGGTGCCGAGGTCGCCGGGGACCATCTTGGCCGCGTAGAACGGTCCGTGCTTGATCTCGCCCAGGTTCGGGTTCGGCTTGTTGGTCGGGTCGCCGTAGTAGCGGTCGTAGGCACTCTCACCGCGCTTGAAGTCCGCGTCGACACCCGAACGGGCGAACCCGTTGAAGCGATCGACGGTGGCCTTGAACTGGTCGGCCGGCAGCCCGGTCTTGGCGGCCAGCTCGTCGAGGGTGTCCGCCTTGACGATCACGCCGGATTCCAGCCACTTGGACGGGATGCGCTGTCCCGGTTGCAGACCCGCGAAGATGTAGCGGTCCCGGTACTGCTGGTCGAAGATCAGCCAGGCCGGGATGTTCTCGCCGGGGCCCTGGCCCTGACCGTACTGTCCGCCGTACATGTGGTGGCATGCCTCCACATAGGGCATGGATTCGTTCATGAACCGGTTTCCGGCCATGTTGACGATGATCGAGCCGGGCGAATTGCGCTCCGACAGCGCGAACCACGGAGCGCCCTCCAGGGGGACCGTCGGGCCCCACCACGCGTCCTCCATCAGTTCAAGTGCGGCACCGAGCTTTTCGGCGGCCAGGATGCCGTCGCCGGTGTTGGCCACGGCGCCCACCGTCCAGTCGGTGGTGATCGGCGCGCGCTGGTACTTCACCCGCATCTGTTCGTTGTGCTCGAAGCCGCCGCTGCCCAGGATGACGGCGCGGCGAGCGCGGATCAGTTGCGGCTCGGCGGATTCCGGCGCGGTCGTCTTCCGGACATAGATGCCCCGCACCGCTCCGTTCTCGACGTAGAGGTCGGTCATCGCGGTGTTCAGTTCGACAGGAACCCCGGCCTCACGCAGCGCGATGCGCAGCGGTGCGATCAGGGCGCGGCCCATGCCGACGAGGTTCTTGCGCGTGGCGTTGGCCCACACCGACCGCACACCGACCTTCAGGCTGCGCAGCAGCCCGCGCGGATGGCGCTTGAGCTGATTGAGCCGGACATAGTCCTGCTGCATCACCACCATGTTCAGTGGCACCTTGCCGTACGGCGGCTCCAGCCCCTTCTCGTCGGGGCCGAGCTTGCGGGCGTCGAACGGCTTTGGTTCCACGGAGCGGCCGGTGGGCTTGCCGCCCGGCGTCTCCGGGTAGTAGTCCGAGTAACCCGGCACCCAGCACAGCTTCAGCGGGGAGTTCTTCAGCACGAAGGACAGCATCTCCGGACCGCGCTCGAGGTAGGTGTCGATCTTCTCGGCGGGCACCACATCGCCGATGATCGCGTGCAGATATGTGCGGGCCGCGTCGGCGGTGTCTTTCACCCCCGCGCCCTTGAGTACTTCGTTGTTCGGGATCCACACGCCACCACCTGACCGCGCAGTGGAACCACCGTAGTGCGGGGCCTTCTCGACGACTATCGTCGAGAGGCCCTGGTGGGCGGCGGTGAGGGCGGCGACCATGCCTGCGGCGCCGCTACCGACCACGACGACGTCATACTCCTGCTCCGTCATGTAGAACACGTTATAGAATTGCCCGGCCGAACGACAACAGGGCCGGTCCGACGAACGAGGGGACTTCACTTTCATGCTGCCCGCAGAGGTCCGTGAGAAGCTCGCCGCCGATCTGGCGCAGGCCGAGCGGACCCGCGTACCCATCGCCCCGCTGACCGATGCGCACCCCGATATCGACGTCGTGGACGCCTACGAGATCCAGCTGATCAACATCCGTCAGCGGGTCGCCGACGGGGCACGCGTGATCGGCCACAAAGTCGGTCTGTCGTCGGAGGCAATGCAGAAGATGATGAACGTCGACGAACCGGACTACGGCCACCTGCTGGCCGAGATGGAGGTCTTCGAAGACGTCCCGGTCCAGTCGTCGAAGTACCTGTACCCCCGCGTCGAGGTCGAGGTCGCGTTCATCCTGTCCGACGACCTGCCCGGCGAGGGGTGCACCGAGGATGACGTGCTCGCCGCGACGGCCGCCTTCGCACCCGCGATCGAACTCATCGACACCCGAATCACGAACTGGCAGATCAAGTTGTGCGACACGATCGCCGACAATGCGTCATCGGCGGGGTGGGTGCTGGGCGAGGCGCGGGTCTCGCCGAAGGACGTGGATATCCGGGCCATCGACGCGACGTTGACCAACAACGGTGAGGTCGTCGCCGAGGGTCGCAGCGATGCGGTGCTCGGCAACCCCGTCACGGCGGTCGCGTGGCTGGCCCGCAAGGTGGACAGTTTCGGCGTCCGGCTCAAGGCCGGCGACATCGTGCTCCCCGGCTCGTGCACCCGTGCGATAGATGCACCTCCGGGCAGTCGTTTCGTTGCCGACTTCGCCGGGTTAGGTTCAGTACGACTGGATTTCGAATAGGAGCCGGGAAGATGGCTGACAAGTTATCGGTAGCGATCGTGGGGTCGGGCAACATCAGCACCGACCTGCTGTACAAGCTGTTGCGGTCGGACTGGCTCGAACCGCGCTGGATGATCGGCATCGATCCGGCGAGCGAGGGTCTTGCACGCGCCCGCAAGCTCGGACTCGAGACATCCCACGAGGGTGTGGACTGGTTGCTGAACCAGGCCGAGAAACCCGACATGGTCTTCGAGGCCACCAGCGCCTACGTGCACCGCGATGCCGCACCGCGCTACGCCGAGGCCGGGATCCGTGCGATCGACCTGACGCCGGCAGCGGTCGGGCCGGGTGTGATCCCGCCGGCGAACCTGCGCGAGCACCTCGACGCACCCAACGTCAACATGGTCACCTGCGGCGGGCAGGCGACGATTCCGATGGTGTACGCAGTGAGTCGCGCGGTCGCGGACAAAGGGGGCGTGCCGTACGCCGAGATCGTCGCGTCGGTGTCGTCGGCGTCGGCCGGTCCGGGTACCCGCGCCAACATCGACGAGTTCACCAAGACCACCAGCGCCGGTGTCGAGGTGATCGGTGGGGCCCGACGGGGCAAGGCCATCATCATCCTGAACCCGGCCGATCCGCCGATGATCATGCGCGACACCATCTTCTGCGCGATCCCGGAGGACGCGGACCACGCCGCGATCACCCAGTCTGTGAAGGACGTGGTCGCCGAGGTGCAGACCTATGTGCCCGGCTACCGGTTACTCAACGAACCGCAGTTCGACGAGCCGTCGGTGGTCAACGGCGGAAACCATCTGGTCACGATCTTCGTCGAAGTGGAGGGTGCGGGAGACTATCTGCCGCCCTACGCTGGAAACCTGGACATCATGACCGCCGCCGCGGCCAAGGTGGGCGAGGAAATCGCGAAAGAGAGTCTTTCCACGACTGGAGCGCAGGCATGAGTACCGACGACATCTACTTCAACCCGATCTGGGACGTCCGGATGACGGACACGTCGCTGCGCGACGGTTCGCACCACAAGCGCCATCAGTTCACCAAAGACGAGGTCGGTTCCATCGTCGCGGCACTCGACGCCGCCGGCGTGCCGGTCATCGAGGTCACCCACGGCGACGGACTCGGCGGGTCGAGCTTCAACTACGGCTTCTCCAAGACCCCCGAGCAGGAACTGATCAAGCTGGCCGCCGAGACGGCCAAGGAATCCAAGATCGCCTTTCTGATGCTGCCCGGCGTGGGCACCAAGGAGGACATCAAGGAAGCCCAGAACAACGGTGGGTCGATCTGCCGCATCGCGACCCACTGCACCGAGGCCGACGTGTCGATCCAGCACTTCGGGCTGGCCCGCGAACTCGGGCTGGAGACGGTCGGCTTCCTGATGATGAGCCACACCATCCCGCCGGAGAAGCTGGCCCAGCAGGCCCGCATCATGGCCGACGCCGGATGCCAGTGCGTCTACGTCGTCGACTCGGCTGGTGCGTTGGTGCTGGAAGGCGTCCGCGACCGGGTCGCGGCGCTGGTCGCCGAACTGGGGTCGGATGCTCAGGTTGGCTTCCATGGCCACGAGAATCTCGGGCTCGGCGTCGCCAACAGCATCGAGGCGGTCCGGGCCGGCGCCAAGCAGATCGACGGCTCGTGCCGCCGCTTCGGCGCCGGGGCGGGTAACGCGCCGGTCGAGGCGCTGATCGGCGTGTTCGACAAGATCGGCGTGAAGACCGGCATCGACTTCTTCGACATCGCCGACGCCGCCGAGGAGGTCGTCGCCCCCGCGATGCCCGCCGAGTGCCTGTTGGACCGCAACGCGCTGATCATGGGCTACTCGGGTGTGTACTCCAGCTTCCTCAAGCACGCGATCCGGCAGTCGGAACGCTACGGCGTGCCCGCGCACCAACTGCTGCATCGCGCGGGCCAGCGCAAGCTGATCGGCGGCCAGGAGGACCAGCTGATCGACATCGCGCTGGAGATCAAGCGGGAGCAAGAAGCCGCGACCAACTAGCGGCGGACCGCGAAAACCGAAAATTTCTCCGAAGCCCGCCTGAGCTGCGGCGACACGGGATCTGACCCCTGGTTCGGAAGCACGGTGGTGTTTGACCTGCCCGCAGACGGGCTAGAGACACCAGTGCGACCGACTGATCGCAGATCAAAGGAGTGATTTTCATGAACACGTCCGTTACGACCGTTCGCCGCGGCCTATTCGGCATGTTCGCCGGAGGACTGCTTGCCTTCGGGTCGGCGGCGATCGTCGCCCCTGTGGCCAGCGCTCAGCCGGCCCCCACACCCGGACCCGCGGCCGATTGCTCCGCTGCCGGTGTGGCCGGCACGGTGAGCACCGCGGCGGCTTCCGAGGGCGCCTACCTGACGGCGAACCCGCAGACCAACGAGGCGCTGTCGGCCATCTCGGCGCAGCCGCAGGAACAGGCCCAGGCGGCCTACCAGGCGTTCTTCCAGCAGAACCCGCAGGTGGAGCAGGAGCTGAAGAACATCTTCCAGCCGGTCAGCGCTCTGAAGACGGAGTGCAATCTGGACTTGGCGCCGACACCGGTCGCTCAGGCGGTCTGGGGCAGTACCCCGGGCGCCGCTGAGGTGCCGGCGGAGGTGCCCCAGGTCGTCGAGCCCTCGATGACCCCGGAGGCGGAGTCACCGGCCGCTCCGACGGCCTGACCTCGCAGTATCCAGACGGTCCACGGGCCCGGGGCGATAAGCCCCGGGTCCGTGTCTGTGTGTCGGACAGGCCCGGCACGATGGTCTGATGGCGACGAGAGCCCAAGCCCAGACCCTCCTCGAACAGCTGGCGGGCCCGCACGCGCAGCTGCGGGACGACCAGTGGACCGCCATCGAAGCGCTGGTCGTGCAGCGGCGCAGGGCGCTGGTGGTGCAGCGCACCGGATGGGGAAAGTCGGCGGTCTACTTCATCGCGGCGAAGCTGCTTCGGGCCGCGGGCCGCGGCCCCACCGTCATCGTGTCGCCGTTGCTGGCGCTGATGCGCAACCAGGTCGACGCCGCCGCCCGCGCCGGTGTCCGCGCGGCGACCATCAACTCCAGCAACGTCACCGAATGGGACGATGTCCACCAACGCGTCAATGCCGGCGAGCTCGATGTCCTGCTGGTCAGCCCCGAGCGCCTGAACAATCCCGACTTCCGCGATGCGGTACTACCCGCACTGGCCGCCGACGCCGGGCTGGTGGTCGTCGATGAGGCGCACTGTGTCTCGGACTGGGGTCACGACTTCCGGCCCGACTACCGCCGCATCCGCACCCTGATCGCCGAACTGGGCACCGACGTCCCGGTGCTGGCCACCACCGCGACCGCCAACGATCGCGTGGTCGCCGACGTGGCGGCTCAGCTGGGGGTCGGCGGCACCGACACTTTGGTGCTGCGCGGCGGACTGGACCGGGAGTCGCTGCGGCTGTCGGTGGTACACGCGGGCGGGCCGGCGCAGCGCGCGGCGTGGCTTGCCGCCCACCTGGATTCGCTGCCCGGGTCGGGGATCGTCTACACCCTGACCGTCGCGCAGGCCAACGACATCGCCGCACTGCTGCGCGAGCAGGGCCACGCGGTGGCCGCATACACCGGTGGCACCGAGGCCGCCGAACGCGAACAACTCGAAGCCGACCTCCTGGCCAACCGGGTCAAGGCGCTGATCGCGACCTCGGCGCTGGGTATGGGATTCGACAAGCCCGATCTCGGCTTCGTCGTGCACCTCGGTGCGCCGTCGTCGCCGATCGCCTACTACCAGCAGGTCGGCCGCGCCGGACGGTCCACCGCAAGCGCGGAGGTGATCCTGCTGCCCGGACGTGAGGACGCCGATGTGTGGCGTTACTTCGCGTCGGTGGCCTTCCCGCCGGAAGCCCTGGTGCGCAGGGTGATCGACGCTCTCGAGCCTGACCGTGCGCAGTCCACGGCGGCACTCGAACCGCTGGTGGACCTCAACCGGTCCCGCCTGGAGATGGTGCTCAAGGTGCTCGACGTCGACGGCGCGGTGCGTCGGGTCAAGGGCGGCTGGATCAGCACCGGGCAGCCGTGGGAGTACGACGAGGACCGCTACCGCCGCCTCGACGAAGCGCGCAAGCGCGAGCAGCAGGCCATGCTCGACTACCAGAGCACCGACCGCTGCCGGATGTCGTTTCTGCGCAGCCAACTCGACGACCCCGAACTCGGTCCGCAGCCGTGCGGCCGGTGCGACAACTGTGCCGGCCCGCGCTACCACGCCGACGTCGACGCCGGCGCGGCCGAGGCCACCCGGCAGCGCCTGATGCGGCCGGGCGTCGAGATCGCGCCGCGCAAGCAGTGGCCCACCGGCTTGGGCAAGCTGGGCATCGACTTGTCGGGCCGTATCACCGACGGGCCCGCACCGGGCCGGGCGATCGGGCGACTGACCGACCTCGGCTGGGGTGCGCGGCTGCGGACGTTGCTTGCCGAACCGGACGCCGAGGCCTCCGACGACGTGCTGGGCGCCGCCATCGCGGTGCTGAAAGCCTGGGACTGGCAGCAGCGCCCGACTGCGGTGCTGGCACTGGACTCGGCGACCCGCCCCAAGCTGATCACCTCGCTGACGTCCCGGCTCGCCGAGGTCGGACGCCTGCAAGACCTTGGCGTACTGCAGTATTCGCCCACCCATCGGCCCACTTCCGCCGCGAACTCGGCCTACCGGGTGGCCGCCCTGCAGAACGCGTGGAGCGAACCGACCGGGGTCACCGGGGCTACGGTGCTACTGGTCGACGACCTGACCGACACCGGGTGGACGCTGACGATGGCCGCACGCGCGGTGCGTGCGGCCGGTGCGGCCGAGGTGCTGCCGTTCGCACTGGCCGCCGTCAGCTGAGGCCTCCGTCAATCGCCCAGGCGGTGCCGCGCGACCTCGGCGGCCCCGTTGCCGGTGATGAGCCAGAGCGTGGTCAACGCGGTGACCAGATCATCGATCGAGATCCTGGCGCGACCATTGAGATAGGCCAGGATGGCATCGGCGGTACCCCCGACGAGGAACGCCGGGGCGACGGCCGCGAGCGGATCGTTCTCCAGTTCGACGCCGTGCACGTTGCGGGCGTGCGATACCAAGACGGCGGTCAGGCTGCGCATGACCTTCGCTCGATGCTGTTGTAGGACAGCAGAACCCGCAACCCCGCCGAGCAGTATCCGGCCCCGTCGCGGGTCGTCGACCAAGGCCCGGACCAGCGCATCGACGACGGCCAGCGCCTGGCGGTCCAGCGGCTCGGCAGCGGTGCGCGCTGCGGCATCGACCGTCGCCGAGCGGACGTCGTCGGCGATGTCGTCGACGGCGGCGGCCGCCACCTCGTCGAGGTTGGCGAAGCTCTCGTAGAAGTACCGCTTGTTCAAACCCGCGCCGGCGCACAACCGGTCGACGGTCAGGGTGCGCCACGCATTGTCGGCGATCGCGTCGATCGCCGCGTCCAGGAGCCGGGCCCGCCGCGCACTGCGGCGCGCATCAGCGCTCTGCCCGCCGTAGGTGCGCCGTGGCGTCGCGGTCACCGGGCCACCGGCACTCGCGCGCCGCAGATCCTTGACTCCACCCCGCCATTCTGGCACGGTTCGGTACCAGAGTATCTGGCACGGTCCTGTACCAAAGAGCGGAGCTGGTGGAATGCGCAACAACCATCTCGACCGGAGTGCTCGATGACCAGTGTGCTGGCTGATCCGGTGACAGCGGCCAAGCGGCGGCTGCAGAGCACCGCGGCAGCGTTCGCGGCCCGCTATCCCAGTTCGGTCCGGGAACTGGCCCGCCCGCCGGCGGGGTCGAACCTGCGGCCGGTGATGGGCAACTACGGCTTCCCCGTGCTCGGGCACATCCTGAGCACGCTGGTCGAGCCGCTGGATTTCGCGCGCGAGCGCTATGAGAAGTTCGGCCCGGTGTCGTGGGCCGGGGGCGTCGGCTTCCGAGTCGTCCAGGCGATCGGGCCGGAGGCGCTCGAGACGGTCTGGATCAACAGGGACAAGGCATTCTCCAGTACCCGCGGGTGGGCGCCGGTCATCGGACCGTTCTTTCACCGCGGCATCATGCTTCTCGACTTCGAGGAGCATCGCGACCACCGGCGGATCATGCAGCAGGCGTTCACCCGCAGCGCGCTGGACGGGTATCTGGACCTGATGCGGCCCGGCATCGTCCGCACCGTGACGGGCTGGCCGTCCGCGCACGGGTTCCCGTTCTACACCGCGGTCAAGGAACTGCTGCTCGACCAGGCGGCGGAAGTGTTCGTCGGAGCGGTACTGGGGCCAGAAGCCGATCAGCTGGCGGCGGACTTCCACGACACCGTGTGCGGCGGGCAGGCCATGATCCGCGCCGACGTTCCCGGCGGGATCTGGGCTCGCGGGTTACGTGCCAGGGAACGCCTCGAACGCTACTTCGCCGAACAGATCCCCGCGCGACGCGCCGGTGGCGGGACCGACCTGTTCTCGATGATGTGTCACAGCCGCAGCGACGACGGCGAGCGCTTCACCGATGCCGACATCGTCAACCACATGATCTTCCTGCTGATGGCCGCACACGACACCAGTGCGATAGCGATCTCGATGCTGACATATGAACTTGGTCGAAACCTTCTGTGGCAGAGCGCATTACGTGATGAAGCGCTCGCGTCGCCCGATGATGAGCTGACGCTGGCCGATCTGGACGGCGCGTTTCCGTTGTTGGATGCCGCATTCAAAGAGATCCTGCGGATGTACGCGCCTGCCGGCACCCTGTTCCGGCAGACGATCACCGACACCGAGGTCGCCGGACACTTCGTGCCGCGTAAGACCCAGGTCGCGATCAACGTCTACGCCTCGATGCGCCTGGCGGACTGGTGGCCGGATCCCGACCGATTCGATCCCGGGCGCTTCCTGGGCGGAGCCGACGCCTCGCCGGTGCACCGGTATGCGTTCGCACCGTTCGGCGGCGGCGTGCACAAGTGCCTGGGGCAGCAGTTCGCCGATATGAACGTCAAAGTCGTTCTGCACCAACTACTTCGGCACTTCGAATGGCGTGTCCCTCCCGGTTACCGGCCGCTGCTGAGCTGGGGGACCGGGCCGACCCCGGCCGACGGTCTGCCGGTCACGTTGCGGCGGCGCGCCCATCGCTGAGCGGCGGCCAGCCTGTCGGCTTCATACCGCCCAGTTGTTCGGTCACGGCGTCGGCCGCGGCCACGACCGCACGAGCACGCTCGCTGATCTCACTGTCGGTCAACGCTTTTCCGATGTGCATGGACGTGACCATCACCTGTCGGCGGTAGTGGTCGTACACCGGCGCCGAGATCACGGCGATGTCGTGTCTGCCGCGGCCGGGATTCTCCTCGCGCAGGTACACCCGCTCACCGACATCGGAGACGAGCTCGCCCAACAGGGCCCGCAGTTCGTCGGGCAGGTCGGTCGGCATCCCGGCCATCAACGCGTACAACCGGCGTCCGCCCGGGGTCTGCCGCTCCACCAGGTACCCGTGGGCGCGGCACGAGGTCACGACGCGTCGTAGCCGCTCGGAATCGGTGCGTAGCGGGATCGTCGGCTGTCTTCTGAGCCAGTCGCGTTCGGCCTCGTCATCCCACAGCACGAACATCAACCCGACCGGCGGCGCGAACGGGTAACTCTGCCCGACCTCCACCCCGGGACGCACGCCCGCCGGGGCCACCAGGTCCAGCAGCCGAATCCGGTCGTCGACGACACCAGACAGTGCGGCGGTCGCACCGTAGCGCGCGGACAGCTGCCGGAGGTGCTCGCGGGCGGCGGGACTGACCCGCATCGACTCCTGGGCCCGATGTCCGAGCGTGATCAGCGACGGGCCGAGGCGGTAGGTCTTGTCGGCCGGATCGCGCACCAGATATCCCGCCTCGGTCAACGAGGTGACGATGCCGAGGCAGGTCGGCTTGCTGAGCCCGACCCTTCTGGCGAGGTCGCTGATGCCGAACCGCTCCGTGGGCCGGCCCGCGAGGAAGTCCAGGAGTCGGACCACGCGATGGGTGGGCGGGGACGCGCGGCCCGGCTGCACCGATGGGAGCATGCGCGGAACTATAGCGGGGACGCGTTCCAAATATGAACCGAGGCGGTCGATATATTGACTCCTGATGGAACGGGTTCTAGTTTCTCCACTGTGTTCGCACAGCCACTGGCCGACGCCATCGCCGAAGCCGAGAACCTTGTCTGCTCCGCGTCCTTCATCGAATCCGAGGCCGACCTGCTCGAGGGTCTGCAGTATCTGGCGGGCTGTATCGCTGCCTGCACCCACGTCGCCTTCGACTACGACCGCGATCATCCGTTCCTGCACAGCGGGACCGGGCCGTTCACCAAGATGGCCCTCGACAACCCCGACACCCTGTACTTCGGCACCCGCGTGCAGCCGGGCCACGAGTACGTCGTCACCGGACGTCGCGGAACCACCACCGACGTGAGCTTCCAACTGCTCGGTGGCGAGTACACCGACGAAGTCGTGCCCGACAGTGAAACCGCTTTCGACGACCGCAAACTCGACATCGCCGCGGACGGCACCTTCGAATGGCGGTTCACCCCGGCGGTGCCGTCGCAGCTGGTCATCCGCGAGGTGTACAACGACTGGTCGGCGCAGCGCGGCACTTTCGCGATCGCCCGTACCGACACCGCGGGAACCGCCCCGCCGCCGTTGACCCGCGAGCTGATCGACAAGCGCTACGCCGTCGCGGGCAAGCAGTTGGTGCAGCGCGTGAAGACCTGGCTGCAGTTCCCGGAGTGGTTCTACAACGACAGCGTGCCCAACACGATGGTCGCGCCGAGGCTGACCCCGGGCGGCCTCGCGACGCAGTACTCGTCGGTCGGCAGGTTCGAACTGGCCGAGGAACAGGCGCTGGTCATCACGCTGCCGGTCAGCGACGCGCCGTATCTCGGATTCCAGCTCGGCAGCCTCTGGTACATCTCGATGGACTACATCAATCACCAGACCTCGCTGAACGGCACGCAGGCTCAGGCGGATCCGGACGGCAAGATCCGGATCGTGGTCGCCGACCGCAGTCCCGGGGTGACGAACTGGGTGGAGACACTCGGGCACCGCAAGGGATTCCTGCAGTTCCGCTGGCAACGGGTGTCGCGTGAGATGACCCCGGCCGACGGCCCGACGGTGGACCTGGTGCAGATCGACGATGTCCCCGCGGCGCTGCCGTACTACGAGTCGAACAAGATCTCGGACGACGAATGGCGGGCGCGAATCGCGCTGCGCCAGAAACAGATCGGCGAAAGAATGGTGGGCTGACAGATGGCGGGTGCGCTTCCCCTGCTGGAGAACAAGGTCGTCGTGATCAGCGGCGTCGGACCCGCGCTGGGCACCACATTGGCGCGGCGCTGCGCCGAGTCCGGTGCGGATGTGGTGCTGGCCGCACGGACCGTGGAGCGGCTCGAGGACGTCGCCAAGCAGATCACCGACCTCGGAAGGCGCGCGCTGTCGGTGGGTACCGACATCACCGACGACGCGCAGGTGGCCAACCTCGTCGACGAGACGCTGGAGACGTACGGCCGGGTCGATGTGCTGATCAACAACGCGTTCCGCGTTCCGTCGATGAAGCCGTTCGCCAACACCACGTTCGAGCACATGAAAGATGCCATCGAGTTGACGGTGTTCGGTGCGCTGCGCATGGTGCAGGCGTTCACCCCGGCGCTGGCCGAGAGCAAGGGTTCCGTCGTGAACGTGAACTCCATGGTGGTGCGGCATTCGCAGGCCAAGTACGGCGCCTACAAGATGGCCAAGTCGGCTCTGCTGGCGATGTCGCAGACCCTGGCCACCGAGCTGGGGGATCAGGGAATCCGGGTGAACTCCGTTCTGCCCGGCTATATCTGGGGCGGCACCTTGGAGTCCTACTTCACCCATCAGGCCGGCAAGTACGGCACCACCGTCGAGGAGATCTACAAGGCCACGGCGGCGGCGTCGGATCTCAAGCGGCTGCCCACCGAGGACGAGGTCGCCTCGGCGATCCTGTTCATGGCCAGTGATCTGTCCAGCGGCATCACCGGCCAGGCCCTCGACGTCAACTGCGGGGAGTTCAAGGCGTGAGCCCGAGAACAAATGTCGGGACCGTCGAGGATCTGCACGCCTCGGCGGTGAAGGCTTGCGGTCTCGACGATTTCGGTTCCGACGACGACAACTATCGGGAAGCGCTCGGGGTGCTCCTGGAGTCCTACCAACGGGACGCGAACCTCACCGAGTTGGGCAGCAAGATGCAGCGGTTCTTCGCCAGGAACGCGCTGGTCGCGCGGCTGGTCTCGGAAGCGGCCTTCAAGCAGTACCCCGAGCACGCCGACGTGACGATCGAGCGCCCGATCTTCGTGACCGGTCTGCCGCGCACCGGCACGACCGCCGTGCACCGTCTGCTCGCCGCGGACCCTCGCCACCAGGGTCTGGAGCTGTGGCTCGCGGAATTCCCGCAGCCGCGTCCGCCACGCGAAACATGGTCGCAGAATCCGGTTTTCCAGCAGCTCGATGCCCAGTTCACGAAGGCGCACGAGGAGAACCCGGACTACACCGGCCTGCACTTCATGACCGCCGACGAGGTCGAGGAGTGCTGGCAGTTGCTGCGCCAGTCCCTGCACTCGGTGTCCTACGAGACGCTCGCTCACGTGCCGACCTACTCGCAGTGGCTGTCGCGACAGGACTGGACCAAGCCGTATCAGCGGCACCGGCGCAATCTGCAGCTGATCGGGCTCAACGACCCCGAGAAGCGTTGGGTCCTCAAGAATCCCAGCCATCTGTTCGCTCTCGACGCGCTGTTCGCGACCTATCCCGACGCGCTGGTGGTGCAGTGCCACCGGCCGGTCGAGACCATCATGGCGTCGATGTGCTCGCTGGCCCAGCACACCACCGAGGGGTGGTCGACCACGTTCACCGGTGAGGTCATCGGCGCCGACTCCATGGAGACGTGGTCACGTGGCCTGGAGTTGTTCAACGCCGAACGGCCGAAACACGATCCGGCGCAGTTCTACGATCTGGACTACTTCGAGCTGATCAAGGACCCGGTCGGCGCCGTCGAGGACATCTACCGCGCCTTCGGCATCGACTTCCCCGACACCGCCCGGGCAGCGGTCGCCGAGACCCACGAGGAGAGCAAGAAGGGTCCCCGTGCCCCGAAGCACACCTACTCACTGGCCGATTACGGGCTGACCGCCGAGCAGGTCAAGGAGCGGTTCGCCGGGCTGTGAGCGCGGCTGATCAGTCGTCGCCGTCGCCGGGGGCCGGGGCGCTGGAGTACTCCTCCAGGCACCCCTCGGCCACCGCGTGACGGATGCTGTCGGCCAGTCGGGGGCAAGCCCTTTCGCGAGCCGGGTCGCCGCCGGCGGCCCTGATCTCGGAGAAGTGCGCGCAGCGCGCGGTGGCCTCGCTGTTCCACTGCACCGAGGTGTGGGCCGGACCGAGCTTCTTCACCTGCACCGCGACGTGACAGAAGCGACAGTCGATCGAGACCAGCCCTGAGGACAGGTAGCGCTCGCGGTCGCGAAGGCTGGCTTCCCGCACCGCGGCGGCGCGCACCGGATCGGACGCGAAATCCGGTGCCTTGCGCCAGGATCCCGGCGAGCCGGGGCCCGGAGTGTGGCCGTGGTGATGCTCCTCGTCGTCGTGCCCGTGAAGCAGCAGCATCGACTTGGCGAGGCGGTCCACATCCGGCGTGTCGCTCATGTGGCCTGCTTTTCGGCTTCCCTGTTCTTCAGGTTCTGCTCGACCTCGACGTTCCATTTCTCGACGGCGGCCGTGGTGTCGACCTCCATCTCGAAACGGTCGGTCATCTCCGGCGTCACGTCGGCGACGTCGACATAGAACTGCTGGTACCACCGGCGCATCTGGTAGACCGCGCCGTCCTCTTCGACCAGCAGCGGATTGTCGATGCGCGTCTTGTGCTTCCAGATCTCGACATCCTGCAGGAAGCCCTTGCTGACGCCGTCGGTGAACGCGTCGGCGAGCTTCTCGGTGGTCTTGTCGTCCAGACCCTTGGGCTTCTCCACGATCACGCCCCACTGCAGCACGAACGAGTCCTGGGTGACCGGGTAGTGGCAGTTGATCAGGATCGACTCGGCCTTGAAGTCACCGTACTTGTTGTGCAGCCAATTGATCATGAACGACGGGCCGAAGTAGCTGGCCTCGGAGTCCAGGGAGGCCTCGCCGTATGCCGTGCCCATGTCGTTGACGTCCGGGCGGCCCACGTTGTGCAGGTACTGGCTGGCGATGTGGCCTTCGAACACGTTCTTGAAGTACGTCGGCAGGCCGAAGTGGATGTAGAAGAAGTGGGCCATGTCGGTGACGTTGTCGATGATCTCGCGGCAGTTGCTGCCCTCGATGAGCATCGTGTTCCACTTCCAGTCGGTCCATTCGCCGCTGGACCACTCCGGGATGTCAGGGATCCGCACCTCGGGCTGGGGTGGGTTGCCCTCGTGGTCGTGCCACACGAAGAGCAGGCCACCGCGCACGTCGGTGTGCCACGCGCGGGTGCGGGCCAACCGCGGGGTGCGCTTGGCGTAGGGGACCAGCTTGCACTTGCCGTCCCCGCCCCAGCGCCAATCGTGGAACGGGCAGGCGACCTCGTCGCCCTTGATCTCGCCCTGGGCCAGGTTGCCGCCCATGTGCCGGCAGTAACCGTCGAGGACGTTCACTTCGCCCTTGGAGTCGGCGAAGACCACCAGCATCGTGCCGAAGATCTCGATGCCGTGCGGCTTCCCGTCCAGGAAGTTCTTCACCGGGCCCAGGCAGTGCCAGCCCCGGGCGAACCGGTCGGGCAGGGCGCCGGTGTCGATCTCGCGAATGCCAGCCGTTTCGGTGCTCACCTCGGGCCTCCCAGTGTGTGTGGCTTCTAACTAGAACACGTTACAGTTTTTTCCCGCTGCGGCGCAATCGAACCGTCCCGACCTGCGCGGAATGTTGCGCATCCCACTCGCGTCCCGCTGTCGCCCGAACGGGTACCCGCTGGGAGACTGTTATATAGTGCACAAAGTGTTCAGTAAGTGGGAGGGGGTGCCGTGACTGCCGTGGTCGCTGCGCAGGTCTCGGCCGGGCGCGCTCGCCGGTGGGCGGCCGTCGCCGCGTCGACCTTCGCGATCGCGTGGGGCGGCAACGAGTTCACTCCGCTGCTCGTGATGTATCGGACCGAGGGCGGCTTCACGCCGGTCACGGTCGATCTGCTGCTGTTCGCCTACGTGCTGGGCATCGTGCCCGCGCTGTTGATCGGTGGACCGCTGTCGGACCGCTTCGGTCGCCGCCCGCTGATGCTGCCCGCCCCGGTGCTCGCCGGGATCGGCTCGCTGATCCTTGCCGTCGGCGCCGAATCCGCCTGGACGCTCGGCGTGGGCCGGGTGTTCAGCGGACTCGCGCTCGGCCTGGCGATGGCCGTCGGCGGCAGCTGGATCAAAGAACTGTCCAGACCACCCTGGGATGTCGGCGACGCGGGAGCGCGCCGGGCCGCGATGAGCCTGACCGCCGGGTTCGGATTCGGCGCCGCCGTCGCGGGTGTCCTCGCACAGTGGGGTCCCGCACCGACGGTGCTGCCGTACGCGATCAACGCGGTGATGGCGCTCGCGGCCGCAGCGCTGCTGATCACCGCTCCGGAGACCCGACGAGCTGACCCCCTAGACGCATCGGGGAAGCCATGGTGGTCCGATCTGGCGATCCCGAGCGCATCGCATCGCCGGTTCCTGTTCGTCGTCGTACCGGTCGCTCCCTGGGTGTTCGGTGCCGGGGCGTCGGCCTATGCGGTGCTTCCCGCACTGATGACCGAGCGCGTCGGGGCCGCGCCGATCGCGTTCTCGGCGCTGCTGTGCGCAGTGACGCTCGGTGTCGCGTTCACCGTCCAGCACCTCGGCCGCCACATCGTCGCCGACGGTCGAAGCGGAGCTCTCGTCGCTCTCGTACTGGTGGCGGCCGGTATGGCACTGGCCGTCGCGGCCGCGTCACTGTTGACCGTCTGGGCGGCATTGATCGCCGCCGCCGCGCTCGGCGCCGGGTACGGGATGGCACTGCTGGCGGGTCTGCAGGAGATTCAGCGCATCGCCACCGCTGACGACCTCGCCGGTCTGACCGCCGTGTTCTACAGCCTGAGCTATCTCGGCTTCGGCGTACCCGCCGCGATGGCCCTGCTCGCCGCGCACGTGAGCTATCCGGTGATGTTCGGGTTCGGCGCCCTCGCCGCCGGCGTCTGTCTGATCGTCGCCGTGGCCGGATCGAGACGGACCGCCGCCTTAAGCTGACCCCGTGGCCAGCCGTCGTGGACGCCCCCGCAGTGAGGCGGTACGCACCGCTGTGCTTGCTGCCGCGGCCGAACTCGCCCTCGAAGGCGGTTCCTCGGCGGCGACCGTCGAGGCGATCGCCAAACGCGCCGAGGTCAGTCGCACCACGATCTACAAGTGGTGGCCGTCGGCGGCGGCGATCGTGCTCGAAGGGTTGCTCGAGTCGGTTCGCGATTCGATCACCCGGCCGCCCGGCAGCACATCAATGGAGGCGGTCATCCACCACGTCCGCGCCCTCAACACGATCCTCGTCGACCCGACGGTCGGGCCCCTGCTGCGCAATGTGATCGCGGCGTCGGCGTCCGAACCCGCCATCCAGCAAGCACTCCGCGACCAGTGGATCGGGCCCCGACGGGGCGCCGTCGCGGTGACCGTCGCTACCGCAGTCGACCGCGGCGAACTGGCGGCGGACACCGACGTCGAACTCGTCGTCGACGCCGTGGTGTCCCCGCCGTACTACCGGCTGATGCTCGGCATGCCCGCGCTGAACGACGAGGCGATCGACCGTCTGGTCCGCACCGTCTGGAACGGGTCCCTGGCCTGATCCGTCAGGCGGGCTTGTCGGAACCGACCACCCACATCGAGAAGTACTGCGCACCACCGCCGTACGCGTGGCCCATGGCCTTGCGTGCGTCCGGCACCTGATGCTCGCCGGCCTTGTTCATGACCTGGATGGCGGATTCGGCGAAGCGGATCATGCCCGACGCGCCGATCGGATTGGAGGACAGCACACCACCGGACGGGTTGAACGGGATGCGGCCGCCGATCGCGGTCTCACCGGCCTCGGTCAGCTTCCAGCCCTCGCCCTCGGGCGCGAAGCCGAGGCTCTCCAGCCACATCGGCTCGTACCACGAGAACGGCACGTACACCTCGGCGACGTCGATCTCGTCGATCGGGCTGGTGATTCCGGCGGCCTTCCACAGTGCCGCCGCGGCGTCGCGGCTGGCCTGCGGGTTCACCTGGTCACGGCCGGCGTAGGCCAGCGGCTCGGTGCGCAGCGCGGTGCCATGGATCCACGCGACCGGATGCCCTTCGGCGACACGGGCGTCCGCGCTCGCCTCGTCGCCGATCACCAGTGCCGCGGCACCGTCCGAGGACGGGCACGTCTCGTCGTAGCGGATCGGATCCCACAGCATCGGTGAGGACATCACCTTCTCCAGGGTGATGTCGGGCTGATGCAGGTGTGCCAACGGGTTCTTGGCTCCGTTGAGGCGATCCTTGACCGCGACCATCGCACCGATGTGCGTCGGGGCGCCCGAGCGCCGGATGTAGGCACGCACGTGCGGTGCGAAGTAGCCACCCGCACCCGCGCCGACCGGCTTGGTGAACGGCACCGGAATGCTCAGCGCCCACATCGCATTCGACTCGGACTGCTTCTCCCAGGCCATCGTCAGCACCCGGCGGTACTTGCCCGACTGGACCAGGCTTGCCGCCACGATCGCCGTCGATCCGCCCACCGAGCCTGCGGTGTGCACCCGGATCAACGGCTTGCCCGTCGCGCCGGTGGCGTCGGCCATGAACAGCTCCGGCATCATGACACCCTCGAAGAAGTCCGGCGCCTTGCCGACGACCACGGCGTCGATGTCGGCCAGGGTCACCCCGGCGTCCTCGAGTGCGCGGTCGATCGCCTCGCGCACCAGGCCGTTCATCGAGACGTCCTTGCGCTTGGCGACGTACTTCGTCTGTCCGGTGCCCAGAACGGCTGCGAGCCTCTTACCCATCAGACTTCACCTTCCAAGACCGCGACCAGATTCTGTTGCAGCGCAGGCCCGCTCGTGGCGTGGGCCAGCACCCGCGAGGCATTGCCGTCGAAGATGTGCCGGGCGGCGAAACCGATGCGTTCCAGGCCGGCCGAGAACATCGGGTTCGCGGCCAGTGCACCGCCGGACGGGTTGATCTTCGTCGCGTCGCCCAGCCCGATCGCCTCCTTGAGGATCAGCTGCTGATGGCTGAACGGCGCGTAGAGCTCCGCGATCTCGATGGAGCCGGGGTCGCCGTTCGTCGCGGCGGCGGCCGACGCGGCGGTCGACGGCGACGTGGTCAGATCGCGGGCACCCAGCACCGGGGTCTCGATGCGGTGCTCGATCCCGGTGATCCAGGCGGGCCGCTCGCGCAGTTCCCGGGCCCGGGCGCCGGAGGCGAGCACGATCGCCGACGCGCCGTCGGTGATCGGCGCGATGTCGTGGCGGCGCAGCGGATCCGCGAAGAACGGTTGATCCAGGAGCTCCTGCACGCTGGTGCCGGGCTCAAGACGGTCCACCCGCGGCCCGGCGGCCTGGGCATCCAGCGCGACCTGGGCCATCTGCTCGGCTGTCCACTTGCCCGCGTCCAGACCGAAACGGGCCTGCAGGCCCGCGATGCTCACCGAATCCGGCATCAGCGGCGCGACGGTGTACGGGTCGGTCTGCAGGGCCAGCACCCGGCGCAGCACGCCTGCCGACGACTTGCCGAACCCGTAGACCAGCGCGGTCTCCACTTCGCCGGTCAGGATCTTGATGTAGGCCTCGTAGAGCGCCCACGCCGCGTCCATCTCGACGTGCGATTCGTTGATCGGCGGAACCGCACCGATCGAGTCGATCGCCGAGATGAACGAAAACGCGCGGCCGGCAAGGTAATCGGAGGAGCCCGAGCACCAGAAACCGATGTCGGTCTGCTTCAGGCCGAGTTCGGTGTACAGCTGACGGAAGCACGGCATCAGCATTTCGACACCATTGGTGGTGCCGTTGGTGCGGCGGACGTGGGGCGCGTGCGCGAACCCGACCACTGCAACTGAATTGTCGAAAGTCATGGGGTTTTCCCTTGTCTACAGGTGATGCTTGTACGTGTCGTAGTCGGCGTCGGGTTCACCTGTCGGCCGGAAGTAGTCGATGTTGTCGATGCCGAGGCCCCATTCCTCCTGGGGTTTCCACACCGCCTGGACCCGCATTCCCATCCGGACCTCGGACGGATCGATCTCGGTGACCAGGTGCAGGAACGGGATGTCGGCACCGTCGAGCAGCACGTAGGCCGCGACGTACGGCGGCTTGATGCGCTGACCGGCGAACGGGATGTTGATGATCGCGAAGGTCGTCACCGTGCCCTTGTCGGGCAGTTCGACGAAGTTGTCGAGCTCGAGCCCGGTGGCCGGGTCGGCCTCCTTCGGCGGGAAGTACACCTTGCCGTTCTCGCCGCTGCGGGCCCCCAGGAGGCGGCCCTGTTCGAGGGCGCGCAGGAACGTGCTCTCGGGAAGCGAAGCGGTGTGCTGGATCTCGATCGCCGACGGGGTCACGACCATCGTCACCGGGTCCAGGCCCTCGGGGGCGGGCGGGACGTCCTCGGGTTGGTCGCCGAGCGCGAAGTACGCGATGTCGGTGATCGCGCCGACGGGCTCGTCGACCCAGTGTGCGTGCACGCGCGCACCGGTGCTGATGGCGTCGGCGGTCCCGGCATCGACGGCGTGCAGCAGCGGGGTGTCGGCACCGTCGAGCTTGATCAGCGCGAACGCGAACGGCCGATCCAACGGCTGGCCGTCGAGCGGGTGCGATTGCCACGTCCAGGACAGCACCGTGCCGACACTGGCGACCGGTACGATCTCCGTCAATTGCTCCCAGGTGACGGGGTCGTATTCGGCCGGCGGGACATGCACCCTGCCGTCTGATCCGCGCACTCCGACGATGCGCCGCTCACGCAGTGCGGTGAAGAACGCGCCCAGGAGTGGTCCTACTGAACGGGTGTAGTCGAATGCGAGCTTCAGCGGCGCGGATAGCGGCGGCTCATGCGTATCGATCTGCACCGGGCTGCTTTGGCTGGTGGTCACGGCATCGAGTAGAACAGGTTCTAAGAATGGTTTCAAGAAGGTGTCCGTCGGCGGAAGTGGGTAGGCGATGAAACTGGGTCTTCAGTTGGGCTATTGGGGCGCGAAGCCGCCCGAGAATCACGCCGAGCTCGTCGCCGCCGCGGAGGACGCCGGCTTCGACACGGTCTTCACCGCCGAGGCGTGGGGGTCGGATGCCTACACCCCGCTCGCGTGGTGGGGCCGCGAGACCAAACGCATGCGACTGGGCACCTCGGTCGTCCAACTGTCCGCGCGCACCCCGACCGCGTGCGCGATGGCGGCGCTGACGCTCGACCACCTGTCGGGGGGACGGCACATCCTCGGCCTCGGGGTGTCCGGACCGCAGGTCGTCGAAGGCTGGTACGGCGCCAAATTCCCGAAGCCGCTGGCCCGCACACGCGAGTACATCGACATCCTTCGGCAGGTGTGGGCCCGCGAAGCTCCGGTGCACAGCGACGGGCCGCACTACCCGCTGCCACTGACCGGCGAGGGCACCACCGGGCTCGGGAAGAACCTCAAGCCGATCACGCACCCGCTGCGCGCCGACATCCCGGTGATGCTCGGCGCCGAGGGGCCCAAGAACGTCGCGCTGGCCGCCGAGATCTGTGACGGCTGGCTGCCGATCTTCTACTCGCCCCGCATCGCCGGTATGTACAACGAGTGGCTCGACGAAGGGTTCGCCCGTCCCGGCGCGCGGCGGACGCGGGAGACGTTCGAGATCTGCGCGACCGCGCAGGTGGTCGTCACCGACGACCGTCCCGCGATCATGGAGCTGATGAAGCCGCACCTGGCGCTCTACGTGGGCGGGATGGGTGCGGAGGGCACCAACTTCCACGCCGACGTGTACCGCCGGATGGGCTACGCCGAGGTCGTCGAGGACGTGACCCGGCTGTTCCGCAGTGACCGCAAAGACGAAGCCGCCAAGGCGATCCCGGACGAGCTGGTCGACGACTCCGCGATCGTCGGCGACCTGGGCTACGTACAGGAGCAGATCAAGGCGTGGGAGGCGTCCGGGGTCACGATGATGGTCGTCGGCGCGCGCTCCACCGAGCAGATTCGGGACCTCGCCGCCCTGGTCTGAACACACTCGACTAGACAGATTCTTGCCGACTGTCTAGTGAGGTTCTAGATTGGCGGTGTGACCGATGACACTGTGTCTTCGCGCTCCCAGCACACGATCGCAGGCACCGTCCTGACGATGCCCGTGCGGGTCCGCACCGCCCATCAGCACACCGCGATGTTCGTCGTCGACGCAGACGCCGCGCAGCGGATGATCGACTACAGCGGAATGCGGGTCTGCCGATTCGGCAGGGGAGGCCGGCGCGCCTTGGTCGTGCTGATGCTGATGCGCTACCTCGACACCGACCTCGGCGAGTACTACGAGTACGGCACCAATGTGATGGTGAACCCGCCCGGGTCGCAGGCCACAGGCGTGCGTGCGCTTCAGTCGGCCGGCGCGTTCGTCCACCACCTTCCCGTCGACCAACCGTTCACCCTCGAAGCCGGCCGGACGATCTGGGGCTATCCGAAGGTGATGGCGGATTTCACCGTCCGCGGAGACGGCCGACGGTTCGGGTTCGACGTCAGCATCGACGGCCAGCGGGTGGTGAGCATGGAGTTCGCACCCGGCCTGCCGATTCCCGACAGGTTCGCGGGCCGCCCCCAGGTCCACTCGACCTACTCGTATCTCGACGGCGTCGCCCGCGAGACCGAGGGTCAGATGGTGCTCTCGGGGGTGCGGTACCGCCCCGGGGGCGTTTCGCTGCGACTTGGCGAACATCCCTACGCGGCCGAGCTCGCCGCCCTAGGCTTGCCCCGGCGCGCACTCGTGTCGAGTTCGGCAGCCAACGTCGACATGACCTTCGCCGACGCCAAAATCGTAGGAGCATAATGACATCCACTGTTGAGACCGGTCTGGACGTCGACCTTGCCGATGGCAATTTCTACGCCGACGGACCCGCGGCGCGGGCGGCGTACGCATGGATGCGCGCCAATCAGCCGGTGTTCCGCGACCGCAACGGACTCGCCGCCGCGACCACGCATCAGGCGGTACTCGACGCCGAGCGCAACCCCGAGCTGTTCTCCAGCACGGGCGGGATCCGCCCGGACCAGCCCGGTATGCCGTACATGATCGACATGGACGATCCGGCCCACCTGCTGCGTCGCAAGCTGGTCAACTCCGGATTCACCCGCAAGCGGGTGATGGACAAGGTGCCGTCGATCGAAAAGCTCTGCGACACACTGATCGACGCGGTGTGTGAACGCGGCGAATGCGACTTCGTCCGCGACATCGCGGCGCCGCTGCCGATGGCGGTGATCGGCGACATGCTCGGCGTGCTGCCCGACGAACGCGACATGCTGCTGACGTGGTCGGACGATCTGGTGTGCGGGCTGTCCTCCACCGTGGACGAGCAGGTCATCCAGAAACTGATGGACACCTTCGCCGCCTACACCGCGTTCACCATGGAGGTGATCGCCGACCGGCGCGCCAACCCCCGCGACGACCTGTTCTCGATCCTGGTCAACGCCGAGGTCGAGGGCTCGCGGATGTCCGACGACGAGATCGTGTTCGAGACGCTGCTGATCCTGATCGGCGGTGACGAGACCACCCGCCACACTCTGTCCGGCGGCACCGAACAGCTTCTGCGCCATCAGGATCAGTGGCAGCAGGTGGTGGCGAATCACGAACTGCTGCCGAGTGCGATCGAAGAGATGCTGCGCTGGACGTCGCCGGTGAAGAACATGTGCCGGACCCTGACCGCCGACACCGAGTTCCACGGCACCGAGCTGAAATCCGGCGAGAAGATCATGCTGATGTTCGAATCGGCGAACTTCGACGAAGCCGTCTTCGAGAACCCGGAGTCCTTCGACATCCACCGCAGCCCGAACAACCACGTCGCGTTCGGCTTCGGCACCCACTTCTGCCTGGGTAACCAGCTGGCACGGCTTGAGCTCAAGCTGATGCTCGGCAAGCTGCTGCAACGGCTGCCGGATCTGCGTCTCGCCGACCCGGGCATGCTTCCGTTGCGGCCGGCCAACTTCGTCAGCGGCCTGGAATCGATGCCGGTGGTCTTCACGCCGACGGCGAAGGTCCTGGACTGAGGGGTTCGCCTTCGACAGTTGTGAATGTGGGCCTTGTGTACGGGTTTCGAGCGATCCGCGTACACAAGGCCCACATTTGCGTGGTGCTTGCCTACTTCAGCTTCCAGACCGGTTTGCGCTTCTCCAGGAACGCCTTCGGGCCTTCCTTGGAGTCCTCGGACAGGAACACCGGGATACCGTTGGCGGTGTCAGGCCCGAAGGCCTCCTCCTCGTGCATGCCCTCAGTCTCGCGGATGGTCTTCAGGATCGCCTGCACGGCCAGGGGGCCGTTGCCGTTGATGACCTCGGCGATCTCGAGCGCCTTCGTCAGCGCCTGCCCGTCGGGAACCACGTGCCCGATCAGGCCGAACTCCTTGGCCTCGGCAGCGCTGATGTGGCGTCCGGTCAGCAGGATGTCGCAGGCGACGGTGTAAGGGATCTGCCGGACCAGCCGGACCGCCGAACCACCCATCGGGTAGAGGCTCCACTTGGCCTCCGACACACCGAACTTGGCGCTCTCACCCGCGACGCGGATGTCGGTGCCCTGCAGGATCTCGGTGCCGCCGGCGATCGCGGCGCCCTCGACCGCGGCGATCAGTGGCTTCTTCAGCCGACGGCCCTTGAGCAGCGCCGGGATCTTCGACGGGTCGTAGCCGCTTTTGAACGAGTCGCCGGGGGACTGGCTGTCGGCCTTCTTGAGGTCCATGCCCGCACAGAACGCCCCACCCGCGCCGGTCAGGATGCAGCTGCGGATCTCGGGATCGGAGTCGACGCGATCCCAGGCCTCGACCATGATCTGCATCATTTCGGCGGACAGCGCGTTGCGTTTTTCCGGCCGGTTCATCGTGACGATCAGGGTGTGTCCCCGCTGTTCGACGAGGGCGTCGGGAGCCTTTTCCGGGTTTTGTTCGTCGCTCACGAATTGATCCGCCTTCCAGCGTCGATGCCACAGACTTGTCTGGAAATGTAACACGTTCTAGTTTAGAGCCGTGGCCCTGAACATCGCCGATCTCGCCGAGCACGCCATTGACGCTGTGCCTGACCGCGTCGCCCTCATTTCGGGCGACGAGACGCTGACCTACGCCGAGTTGGAGGAGAGAGCCAACCGGCTGGCTCACTACCTGCTCGACGAGGGTGTGAAGAAAGACGACAAGGTCGGGCTGTACTGCCGGAACCGCATCGAGATCGTCATCGGGATGCTGGGCATCATCAAGGCCGGCGCCATCCTGGTGAACATCAACTTCCGCTACGTCGAGGGCGAGCTGAAGTACCTGTTCGACAACTCCGACATGGTGGCCCTGATCCACGAGCGCCGGTACTCCGACCGGGTGGCCAACGTGCTGCCGGAGACGCCGGCGGTGAAGACCGTGATCGTCATCGAGGACGGATCCGACGACGACTTCCAGCGCTACGGCGGGGTGGAGTTCAACGCCGCGCTGGCCCAGGGATCGCCGGAGCGGGACTTCGGTCCGCGCAGCGAGGACGACATCTATCTGCTCTACACCGGCGGCACCACGGGGTTCCCCAAGGGCGTGATGTGGCGCCACGAGGACATCTACCGAGTCCTGTTCGGCGGCACCGACTTCGCCACCGGTGAGCCGATCGCCGATGAGTACGGGCTGGCCAAGCAGGCCGTGGAGAGCGGCCCGATGGTGCGCTACCCGATTCCGCCGATGATTCACGGTGCGACGCAGTCGGCCACCTGGATGGCGTTGTTCGCCGGGCAGACCACCTTGCTGGTGCCCGAGTTCGACCCCGAAGAGGTCTGGGAGACCATCGACAAGCACAAGGTCAACCTGCTGTTCTTCACCGGCGACGCGATGGCCCGCCCGCTGCTCGACGCGTTGATCGCGCATCAGGAGGAGGGCAAGCAGTACGACCTGTCGAGTCTGTTCCTGCTGGCCAGCACCGCGGCGCTGTTCTCCACCAGCATCAAGGAGAAGTTCCTCGAGCTGCTGCCCAACCGCATCATCACCGATTCCATCGGCTCGTCGGAGACCGGCTTCGGCGGCAGCAGCGTCGTCGCCAAGGGTCAGTCCCACACCGGTGGCCCCCGGGTGACCATCGACAAGAACGTCGTCGTGATCGACGACGACGGCAACGAGGTCAAGCCCGGCAGCGGCGTGCGCGGTGTGATCGCCAAGCGGGGCCACATCCCGGTCGGCTATTACAAGGACGAGAAGAAGACCGCCGAGACGTTCCGGACCATCAACGGCGTGCGCTACGCGATCCCGGGTGACTACGCCACCGTCGAGGAGGACGGCAGCGTCACGATGCTCGGCCGCGGGTCGGTGTCGATCAACAGCGGCGGCGAGAAGATCTACCCCGAAGAGGTCGAGGCCGCGCTGAAGGGGCATCCCGACGTGTTCGACGCGCTTGTCGTCGGCGTCCCGGACGAGCGGTTCGGTCAGCATGTCGCCGCCGTGGTGCAGCCGCGTGCGGGCACCCGCCCGACCCTCGCGGAACTGGACGCGCACGTGCGCTCCGAGATCGCCGGTTACAAGGTGCCGCGCAGCCTGTGGTACGTCGGCGAGGTCAAGCGTTCACCCGCGGGCAAGCCCGACTACCGCTGGGCCAAGGACACCACCGAGGAACGGCCGGCCGACGAGGTCCACGCCAAGCATGTAGGAGCGAAGTGAAAACCGAACTGTGTGACCGTTTCGGCATCGAATACCCGCTGTTCGTCTTCACCCCGTCGGAGAAGGTGGCCGCCGCGGTCAGCAAGGCCGGCGGTCTGGGCGTGCTGGGCTGCGTGCGGTTCAACGACGCCGACGACCTAGAGAACGTCCTGCAGTGGATGGACGCCAACACCGACGGTAAGCCGTACGGCGTCGACATCGTGATGCCGGCGAAGGTCCCGACCGAGGGCACCTCCGTCGACATCAACAAGCTGATCCCGGCCGAGCACCGCGAGTTCGTCGACAAGACGCTCGCCGACCTCGGTGTGCCGCCGCTGCCCGAGGACGAGGAGCGCTCCGAAGGCGTTCTGGGCTGGCTGCATTCGGTGGCGCGCAGCCACGTCGAGGTCGCGCTCAAGCATCCGATCAAGCTGATCGCCAACGCGCTGGGCTCACCGCCCAAGGATGTCATCGACCAGGTGCACGCGGCCGGAGTGCCGGTCGCCGCGCTCGCCGGCTCGCCGAAACACGCTCTGCGCCATGTCGAGAACGGCGTCGACATCGTTGTCGCCCAGGGCCACGAGGCCGGTGGGCACACCGGTGAGATCGGCTCGATGGTGCTGTGGCCCGAGATCGTCGACGCCCTCGACGGCAAGGCGCCGGTGCTGGCGGCGGGCGGGATCGGTACCGGAAGGCAGGTGGCCGCCGCGCTGGCTCTCGGCGCGCAGGGTGTCTGGATGGGGTCGGCGTTCCTGACCTCCGCCGAGTACGACCTCGGTGTCCGGTTGCCGTCGGGCCGTTCGGTGATCCAGGAAGCCATGCTGAACGCGACCTCGGCCGACACGGTGCGCCGCCGTATCTACACGGGCAAGCCTGCCCGGTTGCTCAAGAGCCGCTGGACCGACGCGTGGGACGCCGAGGGCGCCCCCGATCCGCTGCCGATGCCGCTGCAGAACATCCTCGTCAGCGAGGCGCATCAGCGCATGAGCGAATCCAGTGATCCGACCACGGTCGCGATGCCGGTGGGCCAGATCGTCGGCCGGATGAACGAGATCCGGCCCGTCGCCGACATCGTCGCCGAATTGGTCAGCGGATTCGAAGAGGCCACGAAACGTCTGGATGGCATCCGCGACAACTAGCCCCGGCGTATAACCACAGGGGTGAACGGCGCCCGGTCTCTGCTCAGCGCACTCGTCGCCCACGGTGTGGACGTGTGTTTCGCCAACCCCGGAACCTCGGAGATGCACTTCGTCGCCGGGCTGGATGCGGTGCCGCAGATGCGGGGCGTGCTCACGCTGTTCGAAGGGGTGGCCACCGGCGCAGCCGACGGCTACGCCCGGATGGCCGACCGGCCCGCCTGCGTGCTCCTGCACCTCGGGCCGGGTCTCGGTAACGGGCTGGCCAACCTGCACAACGCGCGGCGCGCACATGTGCCGATGGTCGTGGTCGTGGGCGACCACGCGACGTACCACAAGAAGTACGACGCACCACTGGAATCCGATATCGACGCGGTGGCGCGCACGGTGTCGGGCTGGGTGCGCCGCACCCTCGACACCGGCGACATCGCCGTCGACGTGGCCGCCGCGGTGGCCGCCGGCCGGGCCGGTGTGGTGTCGACGCTGATCCTGCCCGCCGATGTGTCGTGGACCGACAGTGAGCCGGCGGAGCGGAGCTTGCGGAGCGACCATGTTCCCGATCCGTTCCCGACTCCGGCCGCTGCGGCGGTGGTAGACGACGACGCGGTCCGCGACGCGGTCGCCGCGCTGGATTCCGGTGCTGCCACGGTGCTGCTCATCGGTGGCGACGCGGCCAGGGGCGCGGGTCTGTCGGCTGCCGCGCGCATCGCCGAGGCCACCGGCGCCCGCGTGCTGTGCGAGACGTTCCCGACCCGGCTGCGGCGCGGGGCGGGCGTACCGGTGATCGAACGCCTCGCGTACTTCGCCGAAGCCGCCGAGGAACAGCTCGCAGGGGCCGAGCATCTGATCCTGGCCGGCGCCGCATCGCCGGTGTCGTTCTTCGCCTATCCCGGACGTCCTAGCGACCTGGTGCCCGCCGGATGCGAAGTGCACACACTGGCAACGCATTCCGGCGCCACCGCGGCGCTTGAGGCGCTCGCCGACGAACTCGGCGGGGACACCGTGGTCCCCGTCGCGCCGTTGCGGCGGCCCGAGATGCCGACCGGCGCGCTCACCGCGTTCTCGACCGCCGCGGTGATCGGTGCGCTGCTACCGGAGGACGCGGTGATCGTCGACGAATCGAACACCGCGGGCGTCGGGGTGGCCGCCGCGACGGCGGGTGCACCCGCCCACGACGTGCTGACGCTGACCGGCGGCGCGATCGGCTACGGTATGCCCGCCGCGATCGGTGCCGCCATCGCCGCGCCCGAGCGGCCGGTGCTGTCGCTGCAGGCCGACGGTTCGGCGATGTACACGCTGTCGGCGCTGTGGACGCAGGCCCGCGAACAACTGGACGTGACCACCGTGATCCTCAACAACGGTGCTTACGACATCCTGCGGATCGAACTGCAACGCGTGGGCGCGGCCGATGACGCACCGGCTGGCCCCCAGGCACAGCGGCTCCTCGATCTCGGAAGTCCGACAATCGATTTCGTGAAAATTGCCGAGGGTATGGGGGTGCCTGCCCGGCGCGCCACCACCGCCGAGGAACTCGCGGCCGCCCTGACCGCGGCGTTCGCCGAACCGGGACCGCACTTGATCGAGGTGGTGCTGCCGTCACTGGTATCGGGCTGACGGTCCGGTTGCGGGGCTAGCGCGGGGTGATCACCGTCTCGTCGTCGATCGCGAGGGTCGCCGGGCCCAGCACGTCGAGCTGACTTTCCAGTGAGTCGGCGTTGAGCTGCAACACGTACCACGACCCGTCGCCGCCCGGGATCACGACCGTCTTCTGCGCGGCCATCTTCGTGACCCCGTCCTGGACCCAGGTGCCGCCGAGCTGGAAGGCCGGGTAGTCGCCCAGCGTCGTCATCTTTCCCTCGTTCATCGGTTCCCAGCCGGGCAGATTGCCGGCCTCGCCGGCGGCGGCATCGAGGACGGCCTGCGGGTCGACGTCGCCCACCAGCTTCGAGAGCAGTGCGACGATGCTCGGCGAGTACTCGGTCGCTTCCGGACCGGTGTAGATGATCGCGCCGTATGCCCATTCGGGCGTCTCCGCGCCGGCGTCCTCCCAGCCGTCCGGGACGGGCAGGTCGATCAGTGGAGCGCCGGGATCGCCGCGTTTCACCGGCGACTCCTCGATGCCGTTCTCCTTGATGTAGTCGGCGATCGTCGGCGCGGGTCCGTCGGGGGCCTGCTCGCGGGGCGCGATGCGCGCAGTGCCGGGCGCGGCGGTGCTCGTCGACGTCTCGGCCGTGGGGGAGGAGCCAGAGGCTTCGGACGAAGATGAGGTCTCGGGCGAGGACGTGGTCTCCGAATTGCCGCAGCCGGAGACGACGAGCGCGAGCGCCGCGGCGACCGCGGCGGAGCAGGTGACAACGCTGCGCTTCATGGCCAACCCCTGTCGGAGGACATTTCGTGCTGTCCAGCGAAGCGTAGATCAAGATCGGCGATGTGCTCGCAGAGTGGCAGAACTCAGCGGATGTCGATCTTTCGCGCCGCCATGTTGCGGTCCACCTCCTGTTGCCACAGCTCGTAGGCGTGGGTGGTGTCGACCTCCTGCTCGTAGCGGGCGGTCATGTCCGGTGTCACGGCGGCCGCGTCGACATAGAACTGCTCGTACCAGCGCCGCAGCTGGTATACCGGTCCGTCTTCCTCGGTGAGTAGCGGGTTCTCGATCGGCGACTTGTTCTTCCAGATCTCCACGTCTTGAAGGAAGCCCTCACCGAACGAACTGTTCATCGCGCCGGCCAGTTTCGCGGCGTTGTCGGCGGGCAGTCCCGGCATCTCCCGCACCGCCACACCCCACTGCAGCATGAACGAGTGATGGGTGACGGGGTAGTGGCAGTTGATCAGCGCGACCTCGACGGTGAAATCCGGGCCGAGGTCGTTGTGCAACCAGTTGATCATGTACGCGGGACCGAAGTACGTCGCCTCGGATCGCAGATACGTTCCATCCCAGAGCTTCTCGGGATTCGGTGTGTAGTCCGGGCGCGGTTTGGACTCCATGAACTGGCTCGCGGTGTGGCCATCGATGACGTTCTTGAAGTACGTCGGATACGCATGATGGATGTAGAAGAAATGCGCCATGTCGACGACGTTGTCCACGATCTCGCGGCAGTGCGCACCCTCGATCAGCACCGAACTCCACTGCCACGGCGACCAGCGGCCCTCGTCGAAACCCTCGATCGTCGGCGGGATCAGTTCCGTCGCGGGCGCCGAACCCTCCGGGTCGTGCCACACCAGCAGCTGGCCGTTGACCTCCGTCGTGGGCCAGGCCCGGGTGCGCGCCAGCCGCGGGGTGCGCTTGGCGTACGGGACCAGCGTGCATCTGCCGTCGCCACCCCAGCGCCAGTCGTGGAACGGGCACGCGATCTGGTCGCCCTTGATCTCGCCCTGGGCCAGGTTGCCGCCCATATGCCTGCAGTAGCCGTCCAACACGTGGATCTGGCCGTCGGAGTCGGCGAACACCACCAGCATGGTGCCGAACGCATCGATGCCGTGGGGGCGCCCGTCGCGGAAGGACTCCGCGAGACCCAGGCAGTGCCAGCCGCGCGCGAACCGTGTCATCTCCTGCCCGGTGTCGATGTGACGCACCGTGTCCGTACCGCTCATGGCGTGCCTCCTCTCACCATGTCCAGCACGGCCAAATGGCTGAACACCATGCTGGTGCCGATCGGGTTTCCGCCGCCCGGATACACCGTCCCGCTGGGCGCGGCCATCGTGTTGCCCGCCGCGTACAGGCCCGGGATCACGTGGTCCGCCGCGTCGAGTACACGCCCGACGGTGTCGGTGCGCAACCCACCTTTGGTGCCGAGATCGGAGACGCCGAACGCGGCGGCGTGGAACGGGCCCTTCTCGATCGCGTACAGCGGTGGGGCGCCACCGGAGAACGCTCGGTCGTATGCCTCGTCGCCGCGACCGAAGTCCTGGTCGACGCCGTCGCGGACGAAGTCGTTGAACCGGGACACCGACTCGACGAGATTGGCCGGGGGCACGCCGATCGCGGTGGCGAGTTCCTCCAGCGTGTCCGCGCTGCGCCACAGCCCCGCCGCCACGTATTTCTCGGATTCGACCATCGACACGTTGGTCGCCTTGACCGGCGGGACACCGTTGTCGCTGTCGTCGTAGATCATCCAGAACGGCAATGTGACCCGGCCGTCGGCCATCGCGTCCAGCACGGCCCGGCCGATCCGGTCGTAGGCCGCCGACTCGTTGACGAACCGACGGCCCTGATCGTCGACGAAGATCCCGCCGGTGAACCACAACGCGAACGCCGAGGTGCCGTCGGGATGGGTCAGACCGGGGGACCACCAGGCCTGATCCATCAGGTCGGTGTCCGCGCCGACGGCGATCGCGGCCTGGTGGGCCAGGCCGCGATTACCCCACGGCCCCATGGTGTCCCGGGAGCTGCCCGGTACGCCGTAGCGCGCCCGCATGTCGTCGTTGCATTCGAACCCCCCGGCCGCCAACAGGACACCGCGGGTGGTCCGGATCCTGCGGCGCTGTCCGTCGGTCTCCACGACGGCGCCGACGACCCTGCCGTCCTCGACGACCAGCTCCACCAGTGCGGTGTTCAGCCGTGCCGAGGATCCCGGATGGCGTTCGGCGGCGGCCAGGAACCGGGCGATCAGCGCACGCCCGCCCACGTAGTAGTCCTCCGGAACCGGATGGCTCAGGCGGTCGGTGTCGAGGGGCCCGCGGATCAGCTCGCGGAACTTCGGCGCAGCGGCGACCTTCCACGGTTTGGCCGCGATGTGACGCATCCCGTCCGCGCGTGACTTCGGTGCCTTACCGAAGTAGTCGGGCCACGGGAGCAGCGAGAACTTCAGCAGCTCATCGGTTTCCAGGTACTCGATCAGCGGTGCGCCGCCGCGGACATAGGCCTCCTGCAGCGCGCGTGGGGTGCGGTCACCCACCACGGCGGTGTAGTACTCGAGTGCGTCCTCGATGGTGTCGTCGGCGCCGGCCCGTTTCAGCACCGGATTGCACGGGAACCACATCCCGCCGCCGCCGGAGTACGCCGTGGTCCCGCCGAACTTCTCCGTCGCCTCCACGAGAATCACGGACAGACCCTCGCGCGCTGCGGTGTAGGCACCGGTGACCCCGCCCGCACCCGACCCCGCGACGAGGACGTCGGTGGTCTCATCCCAATGGGTTTGGTCTTCGCGCAAGCGCTCATCCGACATAACTCGCCCTTCCGTGTTGTGCGAACTCCTCGTCCAATGCCGCGCGGTCCTCAGCGGTCATCAGCCGGTAGTCCGGACGGCCGCGGCCCGCCCAGCGGTACACCCGCTCCTCGGTGTGCCAGCGCTGCGCCTGCAGATCGCGCTTGAGGATCTTGTTCGACCCGGTCGCCGGAAGCCGTGGCGACACCCGCAGCAACCGTGGAAAACCCTTGGAGCCCAGATCCTCCTGGGAGGAGACGAAGACCGCGAACGCGTCGACGTCGAACGTGTCCGGCTCGGCGACCTCGACCGCGGCCATCACCTGGTCTCCCGACCGTGGATCCGGGACCCCGTAGACCGCCGCGGCGATCACCTCGGGATGGCGGCGCAGCACCCGCTCGATCGCGAGCGCCGATGTGTTCTCACCGTCGACGCGGATCCAGTCGCCGCGCCTACCGGCGAAGTACAGGAACCCCTGGGTGTCCACGTATCCCAGATCGCCGGACCAGTACCAGCCGTTGCGCACCCGCTCCGCGTCGGCGGCGTCGTTGCGCCAGTACCCCTCGAAATCCCGGGCGCCGCGGCGGTCGACGATCTCGCCGATGGCCTCGTCCGCGTTCGTCACCTTGCCCTGCGCGTCGAGAACCGCTGCCGGGCATGGAATCAGCGTCTGCGGGTCGACGACGACCACGTCCTGGTGGGCGGGCCGGCCGAGTGCGGCGGCCGGTGCGGTGGGATCGGGGGCCGCGACCGCGCCGCCCTCGCTGGAACCGTATCCCTCGAACAGTTCGGCACCGAAGCGACGGCGGAACTCGGCCTGGTCCTCCGGCGAGGCCTCGGTGCCGAACCCACGGGTCAACGTGTTGTCCGCGTCGTCGGGCTCTTCGGGGGTCGCCATCAGGTACGCCAGCGCCTTGCCGACATAGGTGAAGAACGTGGCCCCGAAGTACCGGATGTCGGGCAGGAACCGCGACGCCGAGAACGAGGGGGTCAGACAGACGGTGGCGCCGTTGACAAGTGCCGGCGCCCACAGCGCCATGATGGCGTTGCCGTGGAACAGCGGCATGCAGCAGTAGTCCACGTCCCCGCGGTGGTGGCCGAACTTCTCCGTCGCCGCGTACGCGATCCTGGACAGCCGGCCCTGGCTGCACTTGACCGCCTTCGACGTCCCGGTGGTTCCGGACGTGAACAGCAGCAGGAACAGGGAATCGGGGCCGACTCCGGACACCGCGGCCGGTGCCGTGCGGTGCGCGGCGACAGCGTCGCGATACCCGGGGTCGTCGACGATCAGGACCCGGTCCTTGGGCAGGCCGTGGTCGATGCCATGCAACCGGTGCGCCCCGTCGGCGTCGGTGACGATCAGCTGACATTCCGCGTGCCGGATGTCGGCGGCCAGATCGGCCCCGCCGCGGGTCGGGTTCAATCCGACGACGGCCGCACCGGCGAGCGCGGCTGCGCCGAGCCAGAACACGAAGTCGGGGACGTTCTCCAGAAGAACGCCGACGTGGAACGGGCCCGGGATACGCAGCTGCCGAGCCAGGCCGGCGCGGGCCGCCGATTCGCCGACCACCTCGTCCCACGTCCAGTCGCGGTCACGGGTCCGCAGTCCGAGCCGCTCGTCGCCGAGGCGGGCGAGCAGCATCGAGGCGACGTCGGGATGCCGGTCAGGCATGGAACTTCTGGCCGAGGTACCGCCGCGCAGCGATCGCCGTCAATGATCCTTCGGTCACCAGGAGATCATCGTCGACGACGATGCGGCCGACCTCGATTTCCGGCACATTGACCTCGTGGGCCACCGCTGTCAGCGCCGCGACCGGGGAACCGGATGGACCGGGTCGGCGCAGGCGGTGGCTTCGGCCGACAGATGCCGCTTGAGCACCTTGAACGTCTCGGTGCGCGGCAGCTCGGTGCACACCCGCACGTACGCCGGCCACTGCTTGGGGCCCAGATCTGTTTGCGAGGCCAGGAATTCGGCGAATCGCGCCGGATCGAAGCCGGCGCCGTCGCGCAGTACCAGGGCGGCCATCACCTGATCTCCGACCGCGGGGTCCGGGATCGGGTAGACGGCGACCTCGCTGATCTCGGGATGACGCATCAGGATCCGCTCGATCGGCGCGGTGCCGAGATTCTCACCGTCCACCCGCATCCAGTCACCGAGGCGCCCGGCGAAGTACGCGTACCCGTTCTCGTCGCGGTAGGCCAGATCGCCGCTGTGGTAAACGCCACCACGCATCCGCTCGGCCTCGGCGTCGGGATCCTTGTAATAGCCGCGGAACTGACCGGGGCCGTCGGTGTTGACGAGCTCGCCGACCACACCCGGCGGGCACTCGGCGCCGGTGTCGACGTCGACGATCGTCACTCCGCCCAGCAGCGGGCCCAGCGCGCCGTCGGGAGTGTCGGGGGTACGGGCGATGGACACCCCGCCCTCGCTGGAGCCGAACCCGTCGACCACCCGCACGTCGAAGCGTTCGGCGAACCTGACCAGATCACGTGGCGCACCTTCGTTCCCGTACGCGATCCGCAGCGGGTTGTCGGCGTCGTCGGGGCGCTGCGGGGTGGCCAGGATGTAGGACAGCGGTTTGCCGACGTAGTTGGCGTACGTCGCATCGAAGCGCCGGACGTCCGGAAAGAACTGCGAAGCGGAGAATTTGCGGCGCAGCCCGATCGATGCACCGGCGGCCACCGCGGGTGCCCAGCCCGCCATGATCGCGTTCGAATGGAACAGCGGCATCGACAGGTAACACGTGTCCGCGGGTCCCAACCCGAAACGTTCGGCGAGCATCCGCCCGGGGAACGCGACCTTCTCGTGGGTGCACCGGACGGCTTTCGGGTCCCCGCTGGTCCCGGACGTGAAGATCAACATGAAGAGGTCGCCGGGATCGCTTGCCCGGAACTCCACCGACGCGTCTCGGCGCGCGGCGAGTTCGGCGGCGAACTCGCCGGATTCGACGTCGATCGCGTCGATGCCGGGCTGGGCGTTCTCGGTATCGGCAAGCACCAACTGGCAGTCGGCGTGGTCGATGTCGCGCCGCAGCGCGTCACCGCGCCGGGTCGGGTTCAGCCCGACGGGCACTATCCCCGACAGTGCCGCGGCGACCAGCACGGTACCGAAGAAGGGGGTGTTGCCCAACAGCACGCCGACATGGGCGGGCCGGCCTCCGTCGAGGCGGTCGCGCAGCACCGACGCCAGCGCCGCACCGTCGCGAATGTGGTTGCGCCAGCTGACGAACGACACCGAGCCGGAGTCGGGGTCGACCCAGCGCACCCCACGGTCGTCGACCTCGGCGAGGTCCGCGAGCAGCGCGGAGACGGTCGGTGCGGTGGCCGCGGTCAAGCCGGGGTGTCGGCCAGGGTGCGGCCGATGCGCAGCAGCTGCCCGGTAGCCCCGCCGAGCGCGAACTCGGTCTGCTTGGCGGCCAGGAAGTACCGGTGCACGGGGTGGTCGACGTCGATGCCCACACCGCCGTGCACGTGCACCGCGGTGTGCGCGACGCGGTGTCCCGCCTCGGCCGCCCAGAACGCCGCGCTGGCGACGTCCACGTCGGCGGGAAGATCTTCCGAGACCCGCCACGCGGCCTGCGTCAGGGTCAGCCGCAATCCCTTGATGTCGATGTAGCCGTCGGCCAACCGCGAGGACACCGCTTGGAAGCTGCCGATCGGCCGGTCGAACTGCTCGCGCTCACGCGCATAAGTCGCTGTCAGCTCCAGCGCGCGTTCCACCACGCCGAGCTGATAGGCACTGCGCGCCAAGGCGTTCCGGATCACCAGCCAGTCAAGCACCTCGGCGCCGCCGATGCGGCGGTCGGCTCCGACGGCAACCCCCTGCAGCTGTAGCCGCGCGACGCTGCCGTGGCCTGTGGTGTCCAGCGCGGACACCCCGACACCCGCGTCGGTGGCGTCGACCAGGAACACCGCGACGCCGGAATCGGTTTCGGCGGGCACGAGGAACGCATCCGCACAGGCACCGAACGCGACCTGCGTCCTGGTGCCGGTCAGCGTGAACCCGTCGCCGGAACCGGTGGCGCGCACCGGCCCGTCGCCCATCTCACCGTCGAGGGCGATCGCGATCACCTTCTCACCCTTGATCGCCGGCGCCGCCCAGTGCTGCTGCAGGGCCTCCGAGCCGAACCGGGCCAGCGCTCCGACACCGAGCACCACCGATTCCAGATACGGCACCGCCGAGAGCTGACGTCCCAGGGCGACCAGCACGGCGACCTCTTCGAGCACGCCGAATCCGCCGCCGCCCACCGACTCCGGGGCGGTGGTGGACAGGATGTCGGCGTCGATCAGCTTGCTCCAGAGCGTTCGGTCGAAACGGCCGCCGGATTCGGAACTGAGCGCGTCGAGCTCACGCTGGTGCTCCGGCGTGCACACCGACTCGGTGATCGTCCGCACGAGACCGCCGAGGTCCTCGCTGGCTTCTGTGGTCGTGAAGTCCATGAGAAGTCTTCCTTACCGGTTCACTCGGGGCAGGCCGAGCGCGACCATGCCGATGATGTCGCGCTGAATCTCGTTGGTACCGCCGCCGAAGGTCAGGATCAGGCAGGAGCGGTGCATGCGCTCGACGCGGCCGCGCAGCAGCGCGCCGGGGGAGTTCGGCCGCAGCGTGGCAGCGGTCCCGAGGACCTCCATCAACAACCGGTACGCCTCGGTGGCCAGCTCGGTGCCGAACACCTTGGCCGCCGACGCGTCCGCCGGCGACGGCGCCGCGTCCGATGCCGAGGCCAGCTCCCAGTTGATCAGCTTGAGCACCTCGGCCTTGGCGTGCACCCGGGCCAGGTTCAGCTGCACCCATTCGGAGTCGATCATCCGCTTGCCGTGCACGTCCTTGGTGTTCTGCGCCCATTCGCGGACGCCGTTGAGGGCCACGAAGATCGGCTGCGCCGACACCAGCGCGACGCGTTCGTGGTTGAGCTGGTTGGTGACGAGTTTCCAGCCACCGTTCTCCTCGCCGACCAGTGCCGACTTCGGCACCCGCACGTCCTGGTAATAGGTCGCACTGGTGTCGACCCCGGACATGGTGTGCACCGGGGTCCACGAGAAGCCCTCGGCAGTGGTGGGGACGATCAGCATCGAGATACCCCGGTGCTTCTTGGCCTCGGGATTGGTGCGCACGGCCAGCCATACGTAGTCGGCGTACGCGATCAGACTCGTCCACATCTTCTGGCCGTTGATCACGTAGTCGTCGCCGTCGTGCACCGCCGAGGTGCGCAGCGACGCGAGGTCGGTACCGGCGCCGGGCTCGGAGTAGCCGATGGAGAAGTGCAGTTCCCCCTTGGCGATGCGCGGCAGGAAGAAGTTCTTCTGCTCCTCGGTGCCGAAGTGCATGATCGTCGGCGCGACGCTGTTGATCGTCAGGAACGGGACCGGCACATTCGCGATGGCGGCCTCGTCGTTGAAGATCAGGCCGTCCATCGGGGGCCGCGCCTGGCCGCCGAACTCCTTCGGCCACGACAGCGTGAGCCAGCCGTCCTTGCCCATCTGCGCGACCGTCTCGCGGTACACGTTCCCGCGGCCCATCTCACCGTCGCTGGCGGCCAACGCCTCCGCCCGCTCGGGCGTCATCAGCTTGGTGAAGTACGCCCGCAACTCACGCCGCAACTCCTCTTGTTCAGGGGTGTAGCCGATCCGCATCGCGTGGTCCTCACTAGTCTGCAAGCCTTAGTCCCGGGTGGATCGGTGCGCGCCGAACGCGTACCTCCGGTCCACCCTCGTTGTAACACGTTCTAGTCTTGGGGTCCAGGTGCTGACACACTGGACGCCTAGCAAGATCGGACCAGCAGCCCGGACCGACAGGAGATGCTCATGCGAGTGGAAGTGGATCGTGACCGTTGCGAGGGCAACGCCGTGTGTGTCGGAATTGCCCCCGACCTGTTCGAGCTCGACGACGAGGACTACGCCGTCGTGAAGGCCGACCCGGTGCCCGCCGGTGAAGAGGCGCTGGCCGAACAGTCCATCGCCGAGTGCCCCCGCGCCGCCCTGATCCGACACGACTAGAGGTATTCGTAAGTTGACTGAAACTGATCTGTCCGGCCGCGTCGCGGTGGTCACCGGAGCGGCCGCCGGCCTGGGCCGCGCGGAAGCCGTCGGCCTCGCCAAAGCAGGCGCCACCGTCGTCGTCAACGACATCGCCGCCGCACTCGACAAGTCCGACGTGCTCGACGAGATCGCCGCGACGGGCGCCAAGGGCGTCGCGGTCGCCGGCGACATCAGCCAGCGCTCCACCGCGGACGAGCTGGTCGCGACCGCGGACGGGCTCGGCGGTCTCGGGATCGTGGTGAACAACGCCGGGATCACCCGCGACCGCATCCTGTTCAACATGTCCGACGAGGAGTGGGACGCGGTCATCGCCGTGCATCTGCGGGGCCACTTCCTGCTGACCCGCAACGCGGCGGCCTACTGGCGGGAGAAGGCCAAACAAGCTGGGGACGGCGACAAAGCGGGCACGGTGTACGGCCGGATCATCAACACCTCGTCGGAGGCCGGACTGTCGGGCCCGGTCGGCCAGCCCAACTACGGCGCCGCCAAGGCCGGGATCACGGCTCTGACACTGTCGGCCGCCCGCGCGTTGGAACGGTTCGGGGTGCGCGCCAACGCGATCGCGCCGCGAGCCCGCACCGCGATGACGGCCGGTGTGTTCGGTGACGCTCCGGAGTTGCCAGACGGTGGGGTCGACCCGCTCTCACCCGAGCACGTCGTGAACCTGGTCCGGTTCCTTGCCTCTCCGGCCGCCGAAGGCGTCAACGGACAGCTGTTCATCGTTTATGGTCCGACGGTGACGCTGATCGCGGCTCCGACGGCGGAGGCGCAATTCAGTGCCGACGGGGACGCCTGGGATCCGTCGGCGTTGTCCTCGACACTGCAGGGTTACTTTGCTGACAGGGATCCGGGGCGCAGCTTCTCGGCGGCGATGGGGCTGGGGGATCCGGCCTGATCCCGACCGGTTCACGCGGCTCCAGTGCTGCTAGAACACGTTCTAGAATGACCTGTGTCACACCGGCTGTGAGCTGCGTAAATTAAGAGTATGAACCGGATATTGTGCGCTTTGACACTGCGAACACGTTCTAGTTAGTATGATCCGGCTCACTAAGAGCAACGCTTAGACCACGGGTAGGAACACGGCCCGGACGGTACGTCCCTGGCACTTCGCCACACGGATCGTCCCCCGTTCTGTCACCCCGCTGACCCGAGAACCCTGTTTGACCTAAGAACGGAGCCGAGGTTGATCGAACAGCTTGCGGCGCCAGCGCGGGCCGTGGGCGGGTTCGTGGAAATGTCCTTGGACACGTTCGTCAAGACGTTCCGCCGCCCGTTCCAATTCAGGGAGTTTCTCGAGCAGACCTGGATGATCGCGCGTGTTTCGCTGGTGCCGACGTTGTTGGTCGCGATCCCGTTCACCGTGCTGGTCGCGTTCACGCTGAACATCCTGCTGCGCGAGATCGGTGCCGCCGATCTGTCCGGGGCGGGTACCGCGTTCGGCACCATCACCCAGCTGGGTCCGGTGGTGACGGTGCTCGTCGTGGCCGGCGCGGGTGCGACCGCGATCTGCGCAGATCTCGGGGCGCGCACCATCCGCGAGGAGATCGACGCGATGCGGGTGCTCGGTATCGACCCGATCCAGCGCCTCGTGGTGCCCCGCGTGCTGGCGTCGACGTTCGTCGCGCTGCTGCTCAACGGCCTGGTCTGCATGATCGGCCTCGCAGGCGGTTACGTGTTCTCGGTGTTCCTGCAGGGCGTCAACCCCGGGGCTTTCATCAACGGGCTGACGGTGCTGACAGGGCTCGGTGAGCTGGTCCTCGCCGAGATCAAGGCGCTGCTGTTCGGTGTGGTGGCCGGGCTCGTCGGCTGCTACCGCGGCCTGACGGTCCAGGGCGGGCCCAAGGGCGTCGGCAACGCCGTCAACGAGACGGTGGTCTACGCGTTCATCTGCCTGTTCGTGATCAACGTGATCATGACGGCGATCGGCGTGAGAGTGCTGGTGCGCTAGGAATGAGTTACGACGCGACCGTCCGGCTCCGCCGTATGCTGCGGGTGTTCCCCCGCCTCGTCGACAGCGTCGGCGAGCAGGCACTGTTCTTCGGCGAGACGTTCCGGTACGTCCCCAACGCGGCGACCCGGTACCGCAAGGAGACGATCCGGCTCATCGCCGAAATGTCCATGGGTACCGGCGCGCTGGTGATGATCGGCGGCACCGTCGGTGTCGCGGCGTTCATGACGCTGGCCTCCGGCGGCGTGATCGCCGTGCAGGGCTATTCATCGCTCGGCAACATCGGCATCGAGGCGCTCACCGGATTCCTGTCGGCGTTCTTGAACGTGCGCATCGTCGCGCCGGTGATCGCCGGTATCGCGCTCGCCGCGACCATCGGCGCGGGTGCGACCGCGCAGTTGGGCGCGATGCGGGTCGCCGAGGAGATCGATGCCGTGGAATCGATGGCAGTACACGCGGTTTCGTATCTGGTGTCGACCCGGCTGATCGCCGGGCTGATCGCGATCGTGCCGCTGTACGCGCTGTCGGTGCTCGCGGCGTTCTTCGCCGCCCGCTTCACCACGGTGTACATCAACGGCCAGTCGGGCGGCCTGTACGACCATTACTTCAACACGTTCCTGATCCCGAGCGACCTGTTGTGGTCGTTCCTGCAGGCGATCGTGATGGCGATCGCGGTGATGCTGGTGCACACGTACTACGGCTACAACGCCTCGGGTGGACCCGTCGGCGTCGGCATCGCCGTCGGACAGGCCGTGCGCACCTCCCTGATCGTCGTGGTCACGATCGTGCTGTTCATCTCGCTCGCCGTTTACGGCGCGTCGGGCAACTTCAACCTCTCCGGATAAGGACGCAACACGATGGCCGACGGTGACGCCAAGCGCAGCCATGTGAGGATCGCTGCGGCGATCCTCGCTGCGCTGGTTCTTGCCGCGGTGGTGTTCACCTACCTGTCCTACACCGCCGCGTTCACCCCCACCGACAAGGTCACCGTGCTGTCCCCGCGGGCCGGCTTGGTGATGGATGCCGATGCCAAGGTGAAGTACCGCGGGATCCAGGTCGGCAAGGTCGAGTCGATCGAATACGCGGGCAACGGGGCCAAGTTGACGCTGGCGATCAACCGTGACGATATGCGCTACATCCCCGAGAACGCTCCCGTGCGTATCGGTGGCACCACGATCTTCGGCGCGAAGTCGGTGGAGTTCCTGCCGCCCGAGCGCCCCAGCGGCGAGAGGCTGCGCCCGGGCGCGGAGGTCACCTCCGACTTCGTGCAGCTCGAGGTCAACACGCTGTTCCAGAGCCTGACCGACCTGCTGGACAAGATCGATCCGATCAACCTCAACGCGACCCTGTCCGCGATCGGGGAGGGCATGCGCGGGCACGGCGACGACGTCGGGGCGCTGCTGTCCGGTCTGAATTACTACGTGAGCCAACTCAATCCGAAGCTACCGGCGCTGCAGGAGGACCTGCGCCGCACCGCGGTGGTCGCCGACATCTACGCCGACGCCGGACCGGACCTGGTGCGCGTGCTCGAGAACGCGCCGGCGATCAGCAAGACGATCGTCGACGAGCGGGACAACCTGAACGCCGCGCTGCTCGCGGCAACGGGTCTGGCCAACAACGGCACCGCGACGCTGGAGCCCGGCGCCGACGACTACATCGCCGCGGTGCAGCGGCTGCGCGCACCGTTGAAGGTGGCCGGTGAGTACTCCCCGGTGATCGGCTGCACGCTGAAGGGCACCGCGAACGCGATCGACCGGTTCGCCCCGATCATCGGCGGTATCCGTCCGGGCCTGTTCGTGTCGTCGAACTTCCTTCCGGGTTCGCCGGCGTACACGTACCCGGAGAGCCTGCCGATCGTCAACGCCTCCGGCGGCCCGAACTGCCGTGGCCTTCCTGACGTCCCGAGCAAGCAGTACGGCGGCTCCTGGTATCACACGCCGTTCCTCGTCACCGACAACGCCTATGTGCCGTACCAGCCGAACACCGAGCTCCAGTTCGACGCACCGTCGACACTGCAGTTCCTGTTCAACGGCGCGTTCGCGGAAAGGGACGACTTCTGATGAGCATCTTGCGCTGCGATGAGCGCTTGCGCGAAGAGCCGTTGCTGAAGAAGCGAGGCTTCTGATGAATCGCGACAGAAGAACCCTGATCAGCGTCAGCGTGTTCACCGTGGTGATGCTGGTGGTCGCCGCCGCGTTGATCGTCGTGTTCGGCGAGTTCCGGTTCGCGTCGGAGGACAAGTACCACGCCAAGTTCGAGAACGCGTCCCGCCTGAAGGCCGGCCAGGACGTCCGGATCGCCGGCGTGCCGGTCGGAACCGTCGAGGGGCTCAAACTCAATCCGGACAACTCCGTCGACGTCGAGTTCACCGTCAACGACCGCTACCAGCTGTACACCTCGACCAGAGCCGTGGTGCGCTACGAGAACCTGGTCGGTGACCGGTACCTCGAGATCACCTCGGGCCCGGGCGATCTCGTGAAGCTGCCCAGCGGCGGCACCATCACCAACACCCAGCCCGCGCTGGACCTCGACGCCCTGCTCGGCGGGCTCAAGCCGGTGTTGAAGGGTCTCGACGGCGGGAAGGTCAACGAGATCAGCAACGCGGTGATCGAGCTGCTGCAGGGGGAGGGCGGCGCACTGTCGGCGATGCTGGCCAACACCAGCGCCTTCACCCAGAACCTCGCGGCCCGCGACCAGCTGATCGGCGACGTGATCACCAACCTCAACACCGTGCTGAGCACCGTCGACGAGAAGGGCGCCCAGTTCAACGCCAGCGTCGACCAGTTGCAGAAGCTGATCACCGGGCTCGCCGAGGGCCGTGACCCGATCGCCGGCGCGATCGGCCCGCTGGCCTCCGCCGAGAACGACCTGACCGAGATGCTGGAGACCTCACGCAGGCCGGTACAGGGCGTCATCGAGAACGTGCGGCCGTTCGCCCAGCGGATGGACGAGCGCAAGGCCGACGTGAACAAGGTCATCGAACCGCTCGCCGAGAACTACCTGCGGCTCAACGCGCTTGGCGCGTACGGCTCGTTCTTCAACATCTTCTACTGCTCGACACGGTTGAAGATCAACGGCCCGGCGGGAAGCGACATCCTGGTCCCGTTCGGCGGACCGCCGGATCCGAGCAAGGGGAGGTGTTCTGAAGATGGCTAGAACCGACGACTCGAACCCGTTGCGCACCGGCATCTTCGGCATCGTCCTGGTCGCCTGCCTGGTGCTGGTGTCGTTCGGATACTCGAGCCTGCCGTTCTTCCCGCAGGGCAAGCCGTACGAGGCGTACTTCGCCGATGCCGGTGGCATCATCCCGGGCAACGAGGTCAACGTGTCCGGCATCGTCGTCGGCAAGGTCACCGACGTCGCGCTCGCCGGTGACGCGGCGAAGATCACCTTTACCGTCAACCGCGACGTCAAGGTCGGCGACCAGTCTCTGGTCGCGATCAAGACCGACACCGTGCTCGGCGAGAAATCGCTGGCAGTCACGCCGAAGGGCGGAGGGGACTCCACCGTCATCCCGCTGGGCCGCACCACCACGCCCTACACGTTGAACACCGCGCTGCAGGATCTCGGACAGAACGTCAGCGAGCTGGACAAGCCGAAGTTCGAGCAGGCGTTGCAGACGATCACCGATTCGCTGAAAGAGGCGACCCCGCAGCTGCGCTCGGCGCTCGACGGCGTCACGAGCCTGTCCCGCAGCCTCAACGCGCGCGACGAGGCGCTCGCTCAACTGCTCGGGCACGCCAAGAACGTGTCGGACACGCTGGCGGAGCGCTCCGGTCAGGTCAACCAGCTGATCACCGACGGCAACCTGCTGTTCGCGGCCCTCGACGAGCGCCGCCAGGCATTGAGCAACCTGATCGCGGGCATCGACGACGTGTCGAAGCAGATCTCGGGGTTCGTCGCCGACAACAGGCGCGAGTTCAAGCCGGCCCTGGAGAAGCTGAACCTGGTGCTGGACAACCTGCTCGAACGTCGTGAGCACCTCAGCGAGGCGCTCAAGCGGCTGCCTGCCTACGCGACCGCGCTCGGCGAGGTCGTCGGATCGGGTCCTGGTTTCCAGATCAACCTGTACGGCCTGCCGCCCGCCCCGATCGCCGAAGTGCTGCTGGACACCTACTTCCAGCCGGGCAAGCTGCCTGACAGCCTGTCGGACATGCTCCGTGGTTACATCTCGGAGCGGATGATCATCAGGCCGAAGTCACCATGACGCAGGAGAATTCGCTGAAGCGGAACCGATGGGTTCGTGCCGCGCTTGCCGCCGTGCTGGTTGTCACGCTGGCGGTCGGCGCGTACCTGGTGTGGCCCAACCGTGCCGGGCACAAGGTCGTCGCCTACTTCACCTCCGCGGTGGGGCTGTACCCGGGCGACGACGTCCGGGTGGTCGGCGTGCCGGTCGGCACCATCGACAAGATCGAACCCCGGGCCGGTGACGTCAAGATCACGATGACCATCGACGGCGACGTGAAGGTGCCCGCCGAGGCCAAGGCGCTGGTGATCTCGCCGAACCTGGTGTCCGCCAGGTTCATTCAGCTGACGCCGGCGTTCACCGGCGGCGCGGCGATGGCCGACGGCGCGGAGATCGGACTGGACCGCACCGCGGTGCCGGTGGAGTGGGACGAGGTCAAGGAACAACTGACGGCGCTGAGCGCCCAGCTCGGACCGCACCAGGGTTCGGTGCAGGGCCCGCTGACCGAGGTCGTCAACCAGGCCGCCGACACCTTCGACGGCAACGGCGACAGCTTCCGCAACGCTCTGCGCGAGTTGTCGCAAACCGCCGGGCGCCTTGGTGATTCGCGCGCGGACCTGTTCGGCACCATCCGCAACCTTCAAGTGCTCGTCGACGCGCTGTCGAACAGCAACGAGCAGATCGTGCAGTTCTCCAACCATGTCGCCTCGGTGTCCCAGGTGCTGGCCGACGCGTCCAACGATCTCGACGTCACCCTCGGGACCCTGAACCAGGCGCTGTCGGACGTGCGCGGTTTCCTCGGGGACAGCAACGAGGCGCTGATCGGACAGGTCAACCGGCTGACCGAGTTCACGAACCTGCTGACCGAGCACAGTGACGACATCGAGCAGATCCTGCACATCACGCCCAACGGCCTGAGCAACTTCTACAACATCTACAACCCCGCCCAGGGCACGGTCGGCGGGCTGCTGACGCTGCCGAACTTCGCGAACCCGGTGCAGTTCATCTGCGGCGGCACCTTCGACGCGGCCGCCACCCCCGACAACTACAAGAGGGCCGAGATCTGCCGTCAGCGGATGGGTCCCGTGTTCAAGCGCATCACGATGAACTATCCGCCGATCATGTTCCACCCGATCAACAGCATCACCGCCTACAAGGGGCAGATCATCTACGACACCCCTGAGACCGAGGCCAAGGCCAGAACGCCAGTGCCGTACCTGCAGTGGCAGAACGCCCCCGGCGTCACGCCCCCGAAGGTCGCACCGGATGCCGACCTGACCTCGCTGCTGGTCCCGACGCAGGGTCCGGAGACGTCCGCGTCGCACGCCGGCGGTCCCGAGCCCGATCCGGCACCCGTGGCGCCCGGACCGGCGGAGGCGGGCCGATGATCCGCCGCGCCCTGGGACTGTCGTCGGTCGCTCTGCTGCTGACCGGATGCCAGTTCGGTGGTCTGAACTCGCTGAACATGCCCGGCACCGCCGGGCATGGCAGCGGCGGGTACAAGGTCAGCATCCAGTTGCCCGATGTCGCGACGCTGCCGCAGAACTCACCGGTGATGGTCGACGACGTCACGGTCGGAAGTGTGTCCGGAGTGGACGCCGTGCAGCGCCCCGACGGCACGTTCTTCGCCGAGCTGCAGCTGTCGCTGGACGGCAACGTCAAGCTGCCCGCCAACGTGATCGCGCGGGTGGCGCAGACCTCGCTGCTGGGTTCGCAGCACATCGAGCTCGCCGAACCCCTCGACGGCGGCAGCGGCGAACTGGCCGAAGGCGCACAGATCCCGATCGAGAACGTCGACAACTATCCGACCACCGAACAGGTGCTGTCGTCGCTCGGCGTCGTGGTCAACAAGGGCAATCTGGGTGCGCTGCAGGACATCACCGATGAGACCTACAACGCGGTCGCGGGCCGGACGGGCACGTTCGAAGGCCTGATCCCGCGGTTGGCGGAGCTGACCGCGTCACTGGACCGCCAGACCAACGACATCATCGCCGCGGCCGACGGACTGAATCGCTTCGCCGGGATCCTCGCGGGCAGCAAGGACAGCCTGGGCCGCACGCTCGACACCTTGCCTGAGGCGCTGAAGGTGCTCAACGACAACCGCGCCCAACTCGTCGATGCGTTCGGCGCGCTGCGCAGCTTCGCCGAGGTGGCGTCGCGGGTGCTGCGGGAGACCAAGGACGATTTCGCCGCGGACTTCAAGGATCTGTTCCCGGTGCTCAAGGCGCTCAACGACAACGCCGACTTCTTCATCAAGGACCTTGAGTTCCTGCCGACTTTCCCGTTCCACTACAAGTACCTGCGCAACGCCGTGCGCGGTGACTACCTGAACGTGTACACCACGTTCGACCTGACCTTGCGACGCGTGGGTGAGTCGGTCTTCACCACCTCGCTGGGTCTGGACCCGAACATGAAGCGCATCAGCGAGGTCGTCAATCCTCCTGACTTCCTCACCGGTGCGATGGCCAACCTCTCCGGGCAGGCGGCCGATCCGTTCAAGATCCCGCCGGGCACCGCGACGCAACACGAGGGGGCGCCGTAATGCTGACCCGTCTGACCCGCATCCAGCTGATGATCTTCGCGATCGTCACGGTGCTCAGCGTCGGCGCGGTGTCGCTGTTCTACCTGCGCGTGCCGTCGGCCGTCGGGATCGGCGCCTACGACGTGACCGCCAACTTCGAGGCGGGCGGCGGCCTGTACCAGAACGCCAACGTGACCTACCGCGGCGTGACGATCGGTCACGTCACGTCGGTGGGCCTGTCGGACACCGGCGTCGTCGCGCACATGCAGTTGAACAGCGGTACACCGGTTCCGGAGAACGTCACCGCGACGGTCAAGAGCGTGTCGGCGATCGGCGAGCAGTACGTCGACCTGGTGCCGCCCGAGGACGCGTCCGAGACGATGCTGCGCAACGGATCCGACATCACCGTGGACCGCACCGCGATCGGCCAGGACGTCGCCGGCCTGCTGCAGGAGGCCGAGAACCTGGTCCAGAGCGTCACCGACAGCCGGTTGCAGGACCTGCTCGGCGAGACGTTCAAGGCGTTCAACGGCTCCGGCCCGGAACTGGCCCGTCTGATCCAGTCGTCGAGGTTGCTCGTCGACGAGGCCAACGCGAACTACGACGAGGTCTCGCAGCTGATCGACCAGGCCGGTCCGTTCCTGCAGGCCCAGATCCGCAGCGGCGACGACATCCGTTCGCTCGCCGAGGGGTTGGGCAGGCTGACCACCGAGGTGGCCAACGCCGATCCGCAGTTGCGCACCACGCTGCAGACGGTGCCCGGCACCGCCGAGGTCGCCAATGAGACGTTCGACGGCATCCGGCCGTCATTCCCGATGTTGGCGGCGAACCTGGCCAACTTCGGCCGGATCGGGGTGATCTACAACAAGTCCCTCGAGCACGCCCTGGTGGTGTTCCCCGCGCTGCTGGCCGCACTGAACACCGTGGCGGGCGGCGTGCCGACCGATGAGGGCGGCAAGCTGGACTTCAAGATCCACCTGCAGGATCCGCCGCCATGCGCGACCGGCTTCGTCCCGGCGACCCAGATCCGCTCCCCGGCCGACACCACGCTGCGTGAACTGCCCACCGACCTGTACTGCAAGGTGCCGCAGAACGACCCGAGCGTCGTGCGCGGGGCGCGCAACTACCCGTGCCAGGAGTTCCCGGGCAAGCGGGCGCCGACCGTCCAACTCTGCCGCGATCCCCGCGGGTATGTGCCGCTGGGCAACAACCCGTGGCGCGGTCCGCCGGTCCCGCCCGGTACGCCGATCGAGGATGGCCGGAACATCCTGCCGCCCAACAAGTTCCCGATGATCCCGCCGCAGGTCGATCCGGATCCGGGTCCGCCCGCGGTGCAGCTGCCGCCGGGGGTGGCGCCAGGGCCCGGTCCTGCGCCGCACGCACCGTTCCCGCTGCCGGTCCCGCCCGCCGACGGTCCGCCGCCACCTCCGTGGCCGTACTTCTCGCCGCCGGATCAGGTGGTGCCGCCGTACGGCCGGCCCCCGCTGGCGCCGCCCGCGCCCGCGCCCGCACCGCCTGTGCCCGCGCCCGCGCCACCCGCCGGAGGTGCGCCGCTGCCGGCGGAGGCCCCCTTGGCCAGTTCGACATCGGTGGCGACCTACGATCGGAACGGCAAGTTCGTCGACCCGGCAGGTGGAGTCGGCGTGTACGCGCCCGGTTCCGACAAGCTGGCGCCTGCGGAGAACTGGGTCGATCTGATGTTGGCGCCGAAGCAGGTGTAGGTAGTGCAAGAGTCTGTTCAGCCCCCCAAGCGGGAGCGTCGCCGCGCGTCGCGTGCCGCGGGTCCGGCCAAGCTCGAGGCGACCCCGGTACCGACCGGGGTCAGCATCGAGGTGCCCCAGCCGGTGCGCCGGGTCTCGCCGGTGGGCCCTCCGCCGCGGCGGCAGCCGAACCGGCGCCTGGTGGCGATCGCGTCGATCGCGGTCACGTTCGTCGCGGTCGTCGCCCTCGTCGCGGCGGTGATGGTGATGCTGGATCAGCAGCGCAGCATCGAGGCCAAGCAGGACCGTGAGCGCCGCTTCGTCGACACCGCGGCGCAGTCGGTGGTCAACATGTTCAGCTACACCCAGAACACCATCGACGAGAGCGTGAACCGGTTCGTCGACGGCACCAGCGGCCCGCTGCGCGCGATGATGACGCAGGACGGCAATGTCGAGAACCTCAAGCTGCTGTTCCGCGACACCAATGCCTCCTCGGAAGCGGTGGTCAACGGCGCCGCTCTGGAGAAGATCGACGAGATCGCGGACAACGCGGCCGTTCTGGTGTCGGTGCGGGTGACCGTCACCGACCTCGACGGCAACAACGCACCGTCGGAGCCCTACCGCATGCGGGTGATCGTCCACGAGGACGACAACGGTCACATGACGGCATACGACCTCAAATACCCCGACGGGGGCAACTGATGACCGGGTGGCGCGGCAGGCTGATCGGGTCCCTCGCGGTGGTACTGGCCGCAGGGTTCGTCGCGCTGTCCGCGGTCGGCGGCTGGCTGTATTGGACCCGGGTGCAACTCGACGGTGAGGAGCAGGCGCGGGCGGAACTGCCGACGCTGGCCTCCGAACAGATCCCGCGGGTGTTCGGATTCGACTACCAGACGGTGGAACGCAATTTCGCCGAGGTGTACCCGATGCTGACCCCGGAGTACCGGCAGGAGTTCGAGGACCGGGTCACCAACGAGATCATCCCGCAGGCCAGGGACCGTCAGCTGATCAGCCAGGCGCATACCGTCGGCACCGGTGTCCTTGACGCGCACCGTACTTCGGCGTCGGTGATGGTGTATATGAACCGCACGGTGACCGACAAGTCCAAGGAGTCGGTCTACGACGGCAGCAGACTGCGTGTCGACTACAAGAAGGTCGACGGCAAATGGCTGATCGCCTACATCACCCCCATCTAGACCCTCTACCCGAATCACCCGGTCTGAGTTCACCCACCGCCGCTGCGGCGGTGTGACGAGGAGGCATCATTCGTATCGCGGTCACCGGTGGCATCGGCTACCTCGGCGCGCACACGGTGCGCGCCCTGCTGGAGGCTCAGCACAGCATCCGGCTGCTGGTCCTGCCCCAGGAGCAGCATGCGCCGGTGATCACCCGGCTGCGCGCGTTGGGCGACGTCTCGATCGTCGTCGGGGACATCCGCTCGGAGGCGACGGTCACCGAGTTGCTCGCCGGGATGGACGCGGTGGTGCATGCGGCAGGTGTGGTCGGCACCGACGAGCGTCGCGCGCAGTTGATGTGGGACATCAACGCGTACGCCACCGAGCAGATCCTCTCCCGCGCAGCGGAACTCGGCCTCGATCCGGTCGTGTCGGTGAGCAGCTACAGCGCGCTGTTCCCGCCGTCCGACGGCGTCATCTCCGCCGATACCCCCACCTCCGACGGGCGCAGCAGCTACGCCAAGACCAAGGGCTACGCCGACCGCGCCGCGCGCAAGCTGCAGGACGCCGGGGCGCCCGTGGTGGTGACCTACCCGTCCAGCGTGGTCGGGCGCGCGTTCTGGACCGCGGCAGGCGTCACCGAACGCGGCTGGGCGCCCATCGTGCGGGCGCGGATCGCGCCGCGGGTCCGCGCGGGCATGCAGATGATCGACGTGCGTGATGTCGCCGACGTGCACACCCGCCTGATGCGGCCGGGGCGCGGTCCGCGCCGTTATGTCTGCGGCGGGGTGATGCTGACGTTCGACCAGATGATCGATGCGCTGGAGGCCGGGCTGGGGCAGCCCGTGCGGCGGGTTCCGTTGCCGCCGAAGGCGCTTCTGGCGCTCGGGCGGATCTCCGACGTCGTCGGCCGCTATGTGCCGCTCGGTGACGGGCTCAGCTACGAGGCGGCGTTGCTGCTGACCTCGGCCACGCCGACCGACGATCGGGCCACCACCGAGGATCTCGGCCTGACGTGGCGGCCGCCGCGGCAGGCCATCATCGAGTCGTTCGCGGCGGCGCGAGTCAGCGACCCAGGAATCGTCTGAGGTAGCCGCCGATCCGGCGCACGGGCACCGGGCGCGGCCACTCGTCGGCACGGAACAGCGCGTCCGTCCCGCCATCGACGAAAATCACGCTGCCGCACACGAAGTCGGCGGCATCGGAGAGCAGGAAACACATCCACGCGGCAAGCAGATCGGGGTCGCCGTATCCGCCGACGGGAACCGGGAACCGTTCGACGAACTTTGCCTGACTCTTGTTGTCGAGTTGTTCTTGCAGCAGCGGCGTCATCACCGCGCCGGGCGCGAGGACGTTGAGCCGGATCCCCGCGCCCGCCCACTCCGGAAGTACGGCGTGGCGGCGTGCCCAGCGGGTCACCGCGATCTTCGACGCCGCGTACATCATCGCCGGTTTGCCCGGGCCGTACAGGCGCACGGCCCGCAGTGCCCGGTCGACGTCGCCGGCCAGCAGCGCGCGCACCGCGCGGCCCGGCACGGCCGGGGTGGTGGTGGTCGAATTGCTGCCGATCACCACGACTTTCGCGTTCGTCGCCGCCGCGAGCGCGTCCCGCCAGCGGTTCAGCAAGTCGACCACGCCGAGGTAGTTGACGGTGGCGATCATCCGCAGCCGGCCGGCGTCCTTGCTCGGGCCGAGGCCTGCGGCAAGCACCGCGCCGTCGAGACGGCCGTCGCACAGCGTGAGCACCTGCTCGGCGGCATGGCTGCGCCCGCTCGCGGTGGACAGGTCGGCGACGACGTCGGCGTCCTTGATGTCCACCGTGATCACGGTGTGCCCGTCGGCGCGAAGCCGTTTCACCGCCGCCGCGCCCATTCCGGACGCGGAGCCGGTGATCGCATAGGTGCCCATCGGTATGCCTTTCGCCGAAGTCCCGGTGGTGTGCAACTCCGTCGGAATGCTATCCCCGGCCCGGGGTCACTCCGCGTCCAGCGGTTCTTTCGACGCCAGCGCGTCCAGGAACGCACGCGCCCACCGGTCCACATCGTGGACCAGGACCTGGCGGCGCATCGCCCGCATGCGGCGCCTGCCCTCTTCAGGAGCCTGGGTCAGCGCGGCCTCGATCGCGTCCTTGACCCCTTCGAGGTGGTGCGGATTGGTCAGGTAGGCCTGACGCAACTCCGCTGCGGCGCCGGTGAACTCACTGAGCACCAACGCGCCCCCGAGATCGCTGCGGCAGGCGACGTACTCCTTGGCGACCAGGTTCATCCCGTCGCGCAACGGCGTCACCAGCATCACGTCGGCGGCGACGAAGAACGCGACCAGATCCTCCCGGGGGACCGGCCGGTGCAGGTAGTGCAGCACGGGGTGGCCGACCTCGCCGAATTCGCCGTTGACGTGGCCGACCTGGCGTTCGATGTCCTCGCGCATCGCGATGTAGCTCTCGACGCGCTCGCGGCTCGGGGTCGCCAGCTGCACCAGCACCGTGTCCGACGGGTCGATGCGGCCCTCTTCCAGCAGCTCCGAGAACGCGCGCAGGCGCACGTCGATGCCCTTGGTGTAGTCGAGCCGGTCCACCCCGAGCAGGATCTTGCGCGGATTACCCAGTTCCGCGCGGATCTCCTTGGCGCGCTGGCGGACCGTGCGGGTGCGGGCCTGCTGGTCGAGCTCGGCGGAGTCGATGGAGATCGGGAACGCACCCACCTTGACCGTCCGGAAACCGAACTGGACCTCGCCGAACCGCGACCGCACCCCGACGTTGCCGCGCGAGGTCTGCGCGCCGAGCAGCCTGCGGGACAGGATCAGGAAGTTCTGCGCGCCGCCGGGCAGATGGAAGCCGACGAGATCGGCGCCGAGAAGGCCCTCGATGATCTCGGTGCGCCACGGCATCTGCAGGAAGAGCTCGACCGGCGGGAACGGGATGTGCAGAAAGAAGCCGATGGTCAGATCGGGGCGCAGCATCCGCAGCATCTTGGGCACCAACTGCAGCTGATAGTCCTGGACCCAGACCGTGGCCCCCTCGGCCGCGGTACGCGCGGCGGCCTCGGCGAAGCGACGGTTCACGTCGACGTAGGACTCCCACCACTCGCGGTGGTAGATAGGCTTGACGATGACGTCGTGGTAGAGCGGCCACAGGGTGGCGTTCGAGAAGCCCTCGTAGTACTCCTCGACGTCGTCGGCCGACAGCCGGACGGGGACGAGCGTCATACCGTCCTGCTCGATGGGCTCGGTGGCCGCATCAGGGTCGTCGGCGTCCTCGGGCACTCCCGGCCAGCCGATCCACGCGCCGTGGCGGCGTCGCAGCAGGGGCTCCAGCGCGGTCACCAGACCGCCGGGGCTGCGCTTCCACTCGGTGCTGCCGTCGGGCAGCCGAACCTGATCGATCGGCAGCCGGTTGGCGACGACCACGAAGTCAGCCGTCGCCGTAGGCGGCAAAGACTGCCCCGTGCCGGAGCGGACCTCGGGACCGCTCTCGGCTGTCATTACGCGTCGGCGAGCTTGGCCGGTCCGATGCCCAGCATCGCCAGGAAGACGCGGCACTCGTCGGCGTCGGTGGCGTACGCGGCGACCACACGGCGGGCCTGACGCTCGGTGCTGTCGGCGATGGGCTCCACGTCGCCGATCTCGGCGGGGTCTGGTTTCGCAGGCATGAACCAACCTTAGCCAACCACTGCAAACGGCCGCGAGGCCCGAACCGGCCCCTACGTGCCGGGACGTGACAGTTCGGCCGTAATGTGTCACGTGTGGCGGATCAGGATCAGGTGACATACGAGACCCTCGACGAGGGAAGGATCGCGCGGATATGGCTGAACCGGCCCGACGCGCAGAACGCGCAGTCGCGGACCCTGCTGGTTCAGCTGGACGAGGCGTTCGGGCGGGCCGAAGCCGACGACGATGTGCGTGTGGTGATCCTCGCCGCGCGTGGCAAGAACTTCTCGGCCGGACACGACCTGGGCTCCGAAGAGGCGATCGCCGAGCGCACCCCCGGACCGGGTCAGCACCCGACGTTCAGTTTCAACGGTGCCACTCGCGAGGCCATCTCCGAGCGCACCTACCTGCAGGAGTGGCATTACTTCTTCAACAACACCAGCCGCTGGCGGGATCTGCGCAAGATCACCATCGCCCAGGTCCAGGGCAACGCGATCTCCGCGGCACTGATGCTGATCTGGGCCTGCGATCTGATCGTCGCCTCCGACGACGCGCGCTTCAGCGACGTCGTCGCGGTGCGGATGGGTATGCCCGGGGTGGAGTACTACGCGCACCCGTGGGAGTTCGGTGCGCGCAAGGCCAAGGAGCTGCTGCTCACCGGCGACGCGATCGACGCCGACGAGGCATACCGGCTCGGCATGGTGTCGAAGGTGTTCCCGCGTGCCGAACTGGAGGACAGGACCGTGGAGTTCGCGCGGCGCATCGCCGAGCGGCCCACCATGGCCGCGCTGCTGGTCAAGGACTCGGTGAACGCCGCAAGCGACGCGATGGGCTTCGCCGAGGCGTTGCGGCACGCGTTCCACATCCACGAACTCGGCCACGCGCACTGGGCGGCGCACAACGAGAACCGCTACCCGGTCGGCCTGCCGCCCAACGTGCCGGATTGGCGCACACTCGGTGCCCCGAAGTTGGCCCGCCGCGACGAGCCGTGACGTATAACTGGAACCCGTTCTAGTTATACGACCTAGATATCGGAGGGACCCCCGTGCTGCTTTCGTTGGCGGATCGGACCGTGCTGGTGACCGGCGGCGGTAGTGGAATCGGCAAGGGGGTCGCGGCGGCCGTCGTGGCCTCCGGCGGCAACGTGGTGCTGGCCGGGCGCAACACCGACAAACTCGCCGCGGCCGCCGACGAGCTCACCGCGTCGGCCGGCGACGGCGCCGGTCAGGTGATCTACGAGTCCGCGGACGTGACCGACGAGGATTCCGCGGCGCGGCTGGTCGCGGCGGCCACCGCCTGGCGGGGCAGGCTCGACGGGGTGGTGCACAGCGCCGGCGGCTCCGAGACGATCGGGCCGCTGACCCAGATCGACTCCGCCGCCTGGCGTAACACCGTCGATTTGAACGTCAACGGAACCATGTACGTGCTCAAGCACGCCGCGCGCGAGCTGGTCCGCGGCGGGGGTGGATCGTTCATCGGAATCTCGTCGATCGCCTCCAGCAACACCCACCGGTGGTTCGGCGCGTACGGGCCGAGCAAGGCCGCCCTCGACCACCTGATGTTGGTCGCGGCCGACGAGCTGGGTCCGTCCTCGGTGCGGGTCAACGGGATCCGGCCCGGCCTGACCAAGACCGACATGGTCGCCCCGATCATCGACACGCCCGCGCTCAGCGAGGACTACCGGGAGTGCACGCCGCTGCCGCGCGTCGGTGAAGTGCAGGATGTCGCGAACCTCGCGGTGTTCCTGCTCAGCGATGCGGCCGGCTTCATCACCGGCCAGGTCATCAACGTCGACGGCGGGCACGGGCTGCGTCGCGGACCCGACCTGTCCGCGATGCTGGAGCCGTTGTTCGGCGCCGACGGTCTGCGCGGCGTCGTCGCCGAGTAGCTCCTGCCGCCGAAATTGCGTCTACGCAGCCGAAGTTCGAGTGCGGGCCTGCTGGAATGCAATTTCGGCGGGGTCAGCGCCCGGGCTTGGGACCGCCGGCCTCCCACGCGGCCAGCGCGCCGAGTGCAGACCAGTCCAGATCGCGGCCGCCGCCGGCCAACAGGGTCAGGAAGCGGTCGCGGAGCAGGCTCGCGACCGGCAACGGCACCTCGAGCTCTTCCCCGGCGGCCAGCACCAGCCGGACGTCCTTGAGTCCGAGGTGCGCCGCGAACCCGGCGGGCTCGAACTCCTCACGGGCCAGCAGACCGCCGTAGGTCCGATACGCCGGGGCGGCGAACAGTGTCGATGTAAGCAGCTCCAGGTAGGCCTGTTTATCGACACCGGCCTTGCCGACCAGCGCCATCGCCTCGCCGAGTGACTCGATGACCGATGCGATCAGGAAATTGCCGGACAGCTTCACCAGATTGGCGATGTTCGGGTCCTGCCCGACCTCGAAGGTGCGCTGACCGATCGCGTCGAACACCTGGTGCAGGTCGGCGACCGTGGCCGGGTCACCCGCCGCGACGACGAACAGCTTGGCCGCCGCGGCGGCTTCGGGCCTGCCGAACACGGGTGCGGACACGAAGCGCTGCCCGGCCTGTGCGTGCTCCGTGGCCAGGCGCTCCGCCAGTGCGACGCTGATGGTGCTCGCCGAGACGTGGACCGCGTTCGGCCGCAGGGATGCGAGGATGCCGGCGTCGCCGAACGTCACCGCATCGACGGCGTGGTCGTCGGCGAGCATCGTGATCACGACGTCGGCATCGCAGGCGGCCGCGACGGTGGCAGCCGGGATGGCTCCGTGTTCGGCGAGCGCCGACACCTTGTCCGGGGATCTGTTGTAGGCAAGCACCTGGTGGCCGGCCGACGCAAGGTTGGCGGCCATGCCCGAGCCCATGTTGCCGAGGCCGATGAATCCGATTCTCATGGCCTCGAGGATGCCCTTAGCCGGTCGCCTCGGCAGCTCGTTTTACGGCGTTGACGATGCCCTGGTACCCGGTGCAACGACAGAAGTTGCCGGAAAGGCCCTCTCGGATCTCCTCGTCGGTCGGGGACGGGTTGTCCCGAAGCAGCGCGGTGATACTGGTGACGAACCCCGGTGTGCAGAAGCCACACTGCAGGCCGTGGCACTCCTTCATCGCGGCCTGCACCGGGGACAGCTCACCGTTCTCGCCGGCGATGCCTTCGACGGTGGTGATCTCCTGGCCGTCCACCTGCACGGCGAACACCAGGCACGCGCGCACCGCCTGGCCGTCGAGCAGTACCGTGCACGCACCGCATGCGCCGTGCTCGCAACCCAGGTGGGTGCCGGTGAGCCCGCATTTCTCCCGCAGGTAGTCGGCCAGTGTCAGCCGGGGTTCGACGGTCGCCGAATGCCTGCGACCGTTGACCGTGACCTCGACCGGGATCTCATGCATGGACAGCCTCCGTCGTCTCAAGAGCGGCCGTGATCGCCTCGGTCCACGCGCGGGCGACCATCGTCGCGCAGACCTTGGCGCGGTAGGCGGACGTGCCCTGCAGGTCGGCCGGGATGTCTTCGAGGGTCGAGACGGCCAGCCGGCCGACCTCTTCCGCGGTGATGTCGGTGACATGCCTGCCGAGCACCGCCGACTCGGCGGGGATGCCGCGTTCGGGCGTGGAACCCATGCCGAGCAGCCCGATCCCGCAGCGCGACACCCGGTCCTGGTCGTCGAGCTGCACGGCGAGCGTGGCCCCGGCGATCGCGAAATCGCCGTGTCTGCGCGCGAACTCGTGCACGGAGAAGCCGCAGCGGCCCGACCACACCGGGAACGCGACGGCGGTGAGGATCTCGTCGGCGGCCAGCGCCGTCTCCCACAGGCCGGTGAAGAACCGGGCGGCCGGGATGCGGCGCGTCCCGCGCGTCGACGTCGCCTCGATCTCGGCGTCGAGCGCCAGCGCGGCGGCGGCGTACTCGGCCGCGGGGTCGGCGTGCGCGATCGCGCCACCGAGGGTGCCCCGGGTGCGGATCTGGAAGTGCCCGATGTGCGGTGTGGCCAGCGTCAGCAGCGGGACCGATTCCGCGACTTCGTCGTCCATCCCGACCAGCGCGTGCGGAGTGCCCGCGCCGATCCACACCGCGTCGTCGCGCAGCTCGATGTTGCGCAGCTCCTCGACGCGGGAGATGTCGATCAGGTTCTCGAAATGGGTCAGGCGCATCGCGAGCATCGGGACCAGACTCTGGCCTCCGGCAAGGATTTTCGCGTCCTCGCCGAGTTCACCGAGCAGCGATGCCGCTTCGGCGGTGCTGTCGGGCCGGTGGTAGGCGAACGGGGCGGCTTTCATGACGACAGCAGCCGGGCCAGCGCGGCCTGCAGGTCGTCGGCGAGCACCGCGGCGGGTGCTTGGCGCTTGCGCCTGCCGATCAGGAAACCGATTGCGCCCGCGGCCGCGGCCGCGGCGATCACCGGGGCGAATCGCTTCGCCATCGGCACCGCGACGACCTTGAGCAGATCGACCGAGTCGCCGGCGGGTTGCGCTGCGGCGGTGGCGTTCTCGGCGGTCGGGGCGGTTGTGCTGGCGGCCGGGGTAGCGGTGGTGGTGCCGGCGCCGAGTTCGGCCTCCAGGCTGCGGGCGAATTGGGCGATAAGATTTCCCGCCACGTCGGCCAGCACGCCGCGGCCGAACTGGGCGGCCTTCCCGGAGATCGCCAGGTCGGTGGTGATGCCGACGTGGGTCGCGTCGCCCTCGTCCTTGAGTTGGGCGGTGACCGTCGCGGCCGCTGTGCCGCTGCCCCTGGTCTCCTTGCCTTCGGCGCGCAGCACGATCCGCTGTCCCGCGACGTCCTTCTCCTTGTAGGTCGCGGTGCCTTTGTAGGACACGGTGATCGGGCCGACCTTGACCTTGACCGCACCGTGGAAGGTGTCCCCGTCGGCGGAGAGCAGGGTGGCACCGGGCAGGCACGGCGCGACTCGCTCACCGTCGGTGAACATCTCCCAAACCTTCGCGGACGGCACCGCGACGCGGAATTCGTTGTTCAGTTCCACCGTCAGTGGTCCTTTCTGGACGCGTGCTCGATGAGCTCGACAATCGTGGCCGGGGTGGCGGGCAGTTGGGTGACGGTCACGCCGAGCGGCGCGAGCGCATCGTTGATCGCGTTGATGACCGCGGGTGGCGAACCGATCGCGCCGCCTTCGCCGGCGCCCTTGTAACCACCCACGCCGGGGCCGGGGATCTCGACATGGCCGAACTCGATCGGCGGAACCTCGGTGGCCGTCGGCAGTAGATAGTCGACGAACGTCGACGCGACCGGGTTGCCCGCCTCGTCGTAGGCGAGCTTCTCCAGCAGCGCCCCGCCGATGCCCTGCACGGTGCCGCCGGCCACCTGGCCCTCGACGATGTTCGGGTTGATCATCGGGCCGACGTCCTCGCTGACGATGTAACGGGTCAGCGACACCTGCCCGGTCTCGATGTCGACCTCGCAGGTGCAGACGTGAGTGGCGTTGGCCCAGTGGATCATCGCCTGAGAGTTGAACCGTGCGGTGGCCTCCAGCGTGGGGGAGACGCCGCCGAGTTGTGCCGGGTCGTAATACGAGCGGTAGGCGATGTCGGCGAAGCTGACACTCTTGTCGGGGTCGCTGCGCACCGACGCCTTCGAGTTCGAGAGCTCGACGTCGGTGTCCTCGACCCCGAGCATCTGCGCGGCGATGGCGAGGATCTGCCGGCGCAGGATCGAACCCGCCTCGTTGACCGCACCCGCGGTCATCGGCGCGCTGCGACTGCCCTGGGTCCCGGCGCCGTAGGGCGTGACCGCCGTATCACCCTGGATGGTGGCGACGTCGTCGATGTTGGCGCCCAACGCATCCGCGGTCAGCTGCACGACCGTTGTCTCGATGCTGTTGCCCGCCGAGCCGCCGTTGACATACACGTTGATCTTGCCGGTGGACTCCATCCGGATGGTCGCACCTTCGGTCGCGAGGTTGCCGGTCGCGGCGCCGGTGGGCTCGATGTAGGCCGAGAAACCGAGCCCGATGTACCGACCCTCGGCCAGCGCGTCGGCCTGCTCCTTGCGGAAGCCCTCGTGGTCGAGGATCTTCACGGCCTGCTCGAAAGTGTCTGCGGGCGCGCAGTTGTCGTACGGCATCCCGTTCGGGTTGAAGAACGGCATCTCGTCGCCGCGCAGGATGTTGATGCGGCGCAGTTCGACGGGGTCCATCCCGATCTTGCGTGCCGCGCAGTCGAGGAGGATCTCCCGGGTGAGGGTTTCGTACTGCCACGGCCCGCGGTACGCGTGCAGGCCGGGGGTGTTGGAGAACACCGTCTTGTAGTTGAAGCTCGCCTTCGGCACCCGGTACGGGCCGGGGAAGAACATGCCGATCGCCGCGGTGGTCAGCACCGGGTACGGAGTCGGATACGACCCGACGTCCTGGAGGAAGTCGATGTCGGCGGCCAGGATCTTGCCGTCCTCGTCGAACGCCATCCGGACCTTGCCGTCGACGTGGCGGGACTGCCCTGCCGACATCAGGTTCTCGCGGCGGTCCTCGATCCACTTCAATGCCGAAGGCACTTTCCGTGCGGCCAGCAGGATGCACATGTCCTCGCGCATCGGCACCACCTTCTGGCCGAACGCACCGCCGGTGTCGCGCATGATCACCCGAACCCCCTGGGCCGGGATGCCGAGCAGCCGCGCGGCGAACGCACGAAGTTCGTGCGGGGTCTGCGTGGACGCCCAGATGGTGAGTTCGTCTGTCGTCGACGTCCACTCGACCACCAGGCCGCGGGTCTCCATCGGAACCGGCACGTACATCTGCTGATAGATGTGCTCCTCGACCACGTGCGGCGCGGACGCGAACAGTTCCTCGTCCGGCGGCATGCCGCCCATCCCGCCGGCGACGTTGTCGGGGTAGGCCTCGTGCACCACCGGAACGCCGGCTTCGGCGCCGCCGACGGCTCTGCGGAAATCGGCCACGGCGGGCAGCGGTTCGTAGTCGACGTCGACCAGATCGACGGCGTCTTCGGCGATGTAGCGGCTGTCGGCGATGACGAGCGCGACCGGGTCGCCGACGAACTTGACCTCACCCTCGGCCAGCGGCGGGCGCGGGGTGTCCGGCACGTCCTTGCCTGCCACCGCGTGCCATGCCTCGCGCACGTCGGGGTTGAGATCGGCCGCGGTGAACACCGCCTGCACGCCGGGCAGCGCCAGTGCGGCCGACACGTCGATCCCGCGGATGGTGGCACGCGCGAACGGGCTGCGCACGAAGCACGCGTGCAGCATGCCCGGGCGGATGATGTCGTCGACGAAACGACCGTGACCAGTGAGAAGGCGGCTGTCTTCCACCCGGGGAACACGCTGGCCGGCGTAGCGCGGGGTGACGGAGTCGACTGCGGTGTCTGTCACGTGGATCACTCTCCTGGGACTGTAGAGAGTGACGTTATCGCATCGGAGAGCGACATTTCCACCACTCGTGTCTCACGGTTGGTGGCAACTCGGTTCAGACGCTTTCGGTCTCGTGGTGGATGCGTCCGTCCGTCTCCGTCAGAGGGCGTCCGCGACCGCCCCAGCGGCGCGCGATGATCTCCGCCGCGATGGACACCGCGGTCTCCTCGGGGGTTCTGGCGCCGAGGTCGAGTCCGATCGGGCTGGCCAGCCGGCTCAGCTCGGCCTCGGTCAGGCCGGCCTCGCGCAGGCGTGTCATCCGGTCGTCGTGCGTGCGTCGCGACCCCATCACGCCGATGTAGCCAGGCTGATTCGCCCCCGCCAGGCGCAACGCCACCTCGAGGACCGGTACGTCGAACTTGGGATCGTGGGTCAGCACGCAGATCGCGGTGCGACCGTCGATCTTCTCTTGTTCGGCCTGCGCGGCGAGGTACCGATGCGGCCAGTCGACGACCACCTCCTCGGCGGCGGGGAAGCGTGCGGGAGTGGCGAACACCGGCCTGGCGTCGCACACGGTGACCCGGTAGCCGAGGAAGGCGCCCTGTTGCGCCAGCGCGGCGGCGAAGTCGATGGCACCGAACACCAGCATCCGCGGCCGCGGCGCGAAGCTGGACACGAACACCTCCATGCCGGCGTCCTGACGCTGGCCGTCCGGCCCGTAGGTCAGCACGGCGGTCCGCCCCGCCAGTAACAGGCCGCGGGCGTCGTCGGCGACCGCGTCGTCGGCGCGCGCCGAGCCCAGCGAGCCGTCGCGGTCGTCCTTCCTGACGATCAGCCGACGGCCCACCCGCTGCGGGTCGGGATGCGCGATGACCGTCGCGACGGCCACGGCGCGGTGGGCCGCGATGTCGTCGGCGACGGCTTGCAGTTGCGGAAACGTATTGCGCGAGACGGGCTCTGTGAAGATATCGATGATGCCACCGCAGGTCAGCCCGACCGAGAACGCGTCGTCGTCACTGACGCCGTAACGCTGCAGCTCCGGGTGCCCGCCCGTGATGACGTCGGTTGCGGTCTCGTAGACGGCACCCTCGACGCAGCCGCCGGACACCGATCCGGCGACGGTGCCCTCGGGGGACACCACCATCGCCGCTCCCGGCGGGCGCGGCGCCGACTTCATGGTCCGCACGACGGTCGAGAGTCCGGCGGTGCCGTCTGCCTGCCATACCGCCAGCAACTCGTCGAGGATGTCGCGCACGTGCGCAGTGTATGCCTACGCTGAACCCATGAGCGTTTTCTCGCTGCGCTACTTGATCATTGGGGTGTTGGCCACCGTCGCCGCGGTGGGCACCTCCGCGACGGGCTCGGCGGCGCCGGTCCCGCCGGTGTCGGAGGCCGCGCGCGCAGCCGGTTTCGTCGACGTGCGCAGTGTGGTACCGGACGCGGTGATCGACCTGCGCTACGCGACGACGAACAACTTCGTCGGGATCCAGCTCTATCCGGCCGGGGCGCGTTGCCTGGTCCACCAATCGCTGGTGCCGGGACTGGTGACCGCCGCGAATCGGCTGCGTGCCGGCGGGGAACGGTTGGTGTTCTGGGACTGCTACCGGCCCCACCGGGTGCAGGTGCGGATGTTCGAGGCGGTGCCCAACCCGGCCTGGGTGGCCCGGCCGGGTCGGTATGCCCGAAGTCACGTCGCGGGCCGCTCGGTGGATGTGACGCTCGCCGACGCGCGTGGGCTGGTCGACATGGGTACCGGTTTCGACGACTTCACCGCCCGCAGCCACGCCTACGCGACCGACGGGGTCAGCGCCGCCGCGCAGGCCAACCGGGCGCGGCTGCGGGAGGCGATGACCGCGGGCGGATTCACCGCCTACGACGGTGAATGGTGGCATTTCGACGGGCCCGGAGCCGGAATCGATCACCCGATCGTCGATGTCCCGGTCGTCTAGGTGCTTCGATGGTGCTATGCGCAGACTCCTGGCTGTAGCCGTCGCCGGGGTGTTCGGCGTGGTCGTCGCGCTGTCGGCGGGTTGTGCCGGCGCCGCCGAGCCCAGCTCGCTGACCGACGACCCCGGCTACCACGTCCGAGGTGATGCCGTCTACTATCTGAATCCTTTTCCCGGCAAGGCATTCCGGGTCGAAGATGCGGACTCGGCGACGTTCGAGGCCTTCGACCGGACCTACGGTAAAGATCGCGAGCGCGTGTTCATCAACGGGCATCTGTTGCAGGGTGCGCGGGCGGACTCGTTCCGGCCGCTCGAACGTCCCGGCCTGTCCCGAGACCGGGATCGGGTGTACCAGCGCGACCAGCCGATCAGCACCGACCCGGACCACTTCGAGATGCTGCCCGGGGAGCTGGCACGCGACAGGGTCAACGTGTATTGGAGCGACGGCACCGTATTGTCCGAGGACCCAACCAATTTCGTGATCATCTCGGATACGGACCAGTACCTGTACGCGAAGGACAGCCGAGAGGTCTTCGTCAACGACAACGTGATCGCCGGCGCTGCGCCGGCCACGTTCCGCGTCCTCGACGGCGCCTATACCCGCGACGACGACCGGATCTTCTACTTCGACGCGCAGATCACCGACGCCGATCCGGCGAGCTTCTACACGGTGAAGGGACCGTACGCCGTCGACGGCGCCCGGGTCTACTGGATGGGCAGGACCATCGAGGGTGCGGATCCGGACAGCTTCGAGGTTCTCAACGCGAACTTCGAATGCTCCGCCGACGCCACCAGGGCCTTCTACCGAGACATGGTCATCGCCGACGCCGACCCGGCGACGTTCCCGGATCGGCCCGTCACCGGATGCTCGACGACATCGATCTCGTTCGCGGACTGAGAGTTCCGGCCGTCAGATCTTGGTCAGGTCGGTCTTCATCAGCATGATGTTGTACTCCGACCACAGGGACAGGTTCCAGTACAGATCCGAACCGGTGCCCAGGGTGGACGGTGACCACGGGTGCGCCATCGGGGCGTAGATCCCGCCGGGCTGCTGGTTCATCAGCACGATCGCATCCGACCAGCCACCCTCCGGGGTGTCCGACGTGCGCATCACGATCCGGTTGGCCTGATCGCCGTAGAGCACGATGTACTTCTGCAGATACTCGTTGTACTGCACCGACATCTCGCTCACGGTGTAGCCCGGCTTCAGGAAGCCGAACAGGCCGCCGGACTTGCCGATGATGGCCGACGCCGAGGACGGGCTACCGGCGACCCATCGCGCCGGGCTGGAGCCGAACCATCCCGAGGACGCCTTCTTGTAGTACTCGTACTTGGAGACGTCGAGGATGTCGTCCTGCTTGACGCGGGCGAGGTAGGCCGCGCCCTGGCGACCGTTCGGCGTGCCGTAGACGTAGACATAGCCGTCGTCGCCCTTGACGTACGCGGACTGCTGGAAGTTGCGGTTACCACTCAGGAACGAGTTGTAGCGCACGCTTTCCGGTGCGACGGTGAAGTTCTCACCGTTGTCGGTCGAGTACGCCGTCGCCGAGTAGTTGGTGGTCCACCGTCCCGACGAGCCCCACCTGGTGACGGACATGAAGTTGACGTACTGGATGGTGCCGAACGGGGTTTCCTCGGTGACCTCCGTCGGCACGGAGACACCCGCGGTCGGGATCAGTGTCACCGACCCCGGCGCCCACCAGGGCCGGTTGATGATCGGCCGGGCCTGGGTCGGCGATTCGAGCGGAGCGCCGCCGAACATGTTGCCGTTGAACCACTCTCCGTCCGGAATGGTCATACCGTCGGACAGGTCGGTATCGCCGCTGCGGAACAGTGTGTTGTAGAGATGGCGGCCGGACATGCCGGCGGCACCGAATGTGTCGCCGACGGCGATCAGGATCTGGTTCTCGTTCCACGGTGTCGACGGATCGTCGACCATGCCGTTGTCCCACATCGTGCCGACGTCGGTGCCGTACACGCCGAACCGGCCGAGGGTGTTGGCCAGCAGCGAGTCACCGGGATAGACCCTGGCTCCGGTCACCCAGCTGATGAACCGTGTCGATTCACTGACCTGAGGGTTGAGCCACGGTGAGTACGACGGGGTCGGAGCGGCGGCCGCGTTGGCCGCTTCGGACACCGCGAGGCTGGTCGAGGGGGACGACGCGTCGCGCGGAGAGTTCGTCGTCCGCGCGGCGAACAGAGTGTCGAGCTCGCGGCGGGCGAACGCCATCAGCGCCCACAGGAACGGCGGCTGTGGGGCGTCGCCCGGCTGTGCCGCGGCTTTCTGCTTGGCCCAGTCCAGCATGCTGTTGACGACGTTGACGACCGCGGTGATCAGGTTGGGCTTTTTCGCCACCGCCTGGTCCTGGCCGGCGACCGTCACGGTTGCGGCGGCCACGGTGACGGTCGCGGCCTCCTGCTGCGACGCCTGCACGTCCTCGGTGTCCGCGGCGGCGTCGTCATCTGAGCCGTCGCCTGCGGTTGTCGTGGCCGTCGGCGCGGCGGTGTCGACGGTCCCGTTGTGCCCGCCGCTCGTGTCGTCTACCGGCGTCGGTGCGTCGGGTTCGGCAGCCGGCGCGGCCGTCGTGCCCGTCGCCCGCGGGCGGGTGTCGGTCGGCTTGGCCGACGAGCGCGGCGCGGGATCGTCGGCGACAACGGGCTCCGGGTCGGCCTCGGGATCAGTCTCGGTGTCGGGATCGTCGGCCGGTTCGGCACCCTCGTCTTCGGGGTCGGCACCGTCGTCCTCGGGGTCGGCGTCATCGGCAGCGCCGGCGGCATCCTCGGCGGCGGCATCATCATCGGCGTCCTCCGCGGCGGGGGAGTCCGCGTCGTCCGTCGCGCTACCGGTGTCGCTGTCCTTGCCGTCGGTGCTGTCCTTGCCGTCGGAGGTGTCTTTCTGGGCGGTCGCCGAGGCGGCGGGTTTGGCCGACGGCGATGTCCCTTCGTCGGCCCACGCGACGCCTTGTCCTGCAAATATCGCTGATCCGACGCCCAGCGCGACGGCCAAGGCGCCGACTCGACCGACGTACGTTGCCGCAGCCATGGGTTTCCCTTCAATACAGCCTTGATTGCCCCCGTCGTCCCACACCATTCAATCGCATCCGTGCGAGCGCGGCGAGCAAAAGGTTGAATCGGCGCGGAATTCGTTTCGTTACTGTGATCATAAGCAATCTGGCCCCGAAGCCGCTTCCGCCGTCTTTTCAGCAAACATTCAGCCGCTGTGCCGGTACGTGCTCTGGCAGGGGTTCCCGGCGTGCTGTCCGGCCCGGGCAATGAAGCTGCGGGATCAAGCGGCCGCCGGTGCCGCTTTGCCCCGGGTTCGACGTGTCGATGCCGTCCCGGGGAGCATGCACGGTGTCTGGCAACCGGCTGTAGGTCTGTCTCGCCGGTCGCCGGCGATCCCGATAACGTCGTCACCCGACACGGCCGGATGACGGAGAGGCGGATGGCGTGCTCGCGGTCCTGCAGGCCTTCACGGTCATCATCGTCGTCATCCTCGTCGGCGTGATCGCGGGCTGGCGCGGAGTGCTCGGCGAGAACGCCAGGATGGTCCTCAACCGCACGGCATTCCATATCGGGGTGCCTGCGCTGCTGTTACTCAGCCTGGCCGACGCGCACCCCGAGCAGGTGTTCTCGCTGACGCTGCTCGTCTCCGCGATCGCCGCGGTCACCGTGTACGCGGCGTACTTCGTCGTCGCCAAGCTGACCCGCCGGCCGACGGGGGAGGCGACCATCGGGGCGATGCTGGCGTCGTACGTCAACGCGGGCAATCTCGGAATCCCGATCAGCGCCTACGTGCTGGGCAGCACCACCGAAGTATCGGCTTTGATCTTGTTCCAGGTGCTGGTGCTGGTACCCGTGAGTGTCGGGCTGCTGGACTCCGAGGCGGGGCAACATCTTTCAATTGCTCGCCGCCTGTTCGCACTGGTCACCAACCCGATCATCGCGGCCAGCGCGGTCGGCCTGGTGCTCGCAAGCACCGATATCGGGATTCCGCAGGTGCTGCGTGACCCGATGGAACTGCTGGCCGCGCTCGCGGTCCCGACGGTGCTGCTGGCCTTCGGGATCTCGCTGACCGCCCGCGGCGCACAGACCGAACGGACGGACCGGCGCCAGCTCGGCGCGGCGGTGGCGTGCAAACTCCTGGTGATGCCTGCGCTGGCGTACTCGCTGGCTCGGTTCGGCTTCGGTGCCGACCAGCACCAGTTGATGGTGGTGACGGTGCTGGCCGCACTGCCGTCGGCGCAGAACATCAACACCTACGCCGCGCTGTATCAGCGCGGCGACAACCTGGCACGGGACGCCACGCTGGTCAGCACGTTGCTCTCGGTGCCGGTGATGCTCGGCGTCGTGCTGCTCACCGGGTGAGGTTCAGTCGGTCTGTTCGTCCTCGGCGGGGGCGTCCACCAGCAGGGACATGCCGTGGTGTGCGGTCAGTTCGACGCTGAAGCTGTGCAGGTCGTCGACGGTGGCGAGGTGGCGGCCGGAGAACATGTCGGACACCTCGCTGCCCGGCGGCAGCTTCTCCGAACGTACGGTGCCGGTGACGTCTTCGTTCGCGAAGTTCAGCACGGTCAGCTGGTACTGGTTGGCCGTGTCGAGTTGGTGGACGAGCACGAGCATCCCGCGCTGCGACACCTCCGGGATGTCGATCTGGCGGCTGGTGGCGATGCCGTAGTGCGAGCGGACCTTCAGGATCGCCTGCAGCTGGCGCAGAAAGCTGGTGTCGTCGGCGAGCTGATCCGGGATGGACCCGTAAAGGCTTCTGCCCCTGGGCATTCCCGCCGGCGACTGGGTCGCGTCGGGATTGACGCCCATCAGATCGTGCGCCGCGCGGTGGATCCAGCGGGTGTCTCCGCCGCGCAGCAACTCGGGGATCTGTGCGGGCGGCAGCGTCAGCATGCCGCACACATCCCATCCCGAAAGCGCGAAGACCCCGGGCTGCAGCGCGTTGAACATCGCCAGCAGCAGGTGCGCCCGCCGGATTCGGTCGATCTGCTCAGGCTCGGTGATGTCGTCGAGGGCGGTGATCCCCAGCGTCGCGGCGATGATCGTCGCGGACGTGCATGCGATTCCGTTCGTGGTGAAGACCAGGTTGTACGGCGCGTTGTCACCGGAGAGCCGCTCCCGAAGATCGGTGCGCACGATCTCGCCGAGGACCTCGCCGGTGACCTCCTCGCCCTTGTAGGTGAACAGGTCCTCGCGATGGCCGTTGGACCAGTGCACCAGCTCGTAGGTGAGTTCATCGTGGTTCTGCAACGCGTGGACCAGCGACGCCGGATCGATACCGAGCTCGAGGGTGGTGCGCATCGTCAGCCGGAGGAACTCGGTGTCCGCGACGGCCAGCGCGTGCTGCACGGCGGGGCGGGTGATGAAGTCGTACGACAGATCCGCCCCGGCCTCGCCGATCTGGCGGATGTCGTCGATGGTCAGGTTGAGCTCCTGGAACGTGAAGCCGCCGACCTTGCGGACCATGCTCGCGATCAGATGGTTCGCCGCCTCGGAGAGCGGATGGCCCTCCGACCATGCGGCGCTCTCCTCGGCCGCGGTCTTCTCGGCGCCGAGGAAACCGTTGGCGTCCAGGCGCAGGCCGCCGGTGCCGAGATCGGTCAGCGAGTGCAGCGCGTCGCCGATGACCAGGCGCATCCCGGCGAACGACGGGTCGAGCCAGTTGATCGACGGCTGGCCGTCCTTGAAGTAGTGCAGATACACCCAGCGCCGCTCGACGCCGTCGATGCCGACGACCGGACGGGTGACGCTCCAGTTGGTCTCCTTGATGCCCTCGGCGTAGAAGATGACGCGCTGCAGCTTGCCGATGATGTAGCCGGCCTTGTCGAGCCAGTCCTCGGTGTCGGAGTCGATGTTGACCGAGTCGGCGCCCGCCGGGACATCGGGCAGGTGCTCCCAGTCGCGGGGGTCGATCTCGACCATGTGATAGATGCCGGGGTAGTCGGCGTACTTCATCTCGGCGAGCCGGAAGTCGGCGCCTTTCCCGGTGTGGCCGGGCACGATGTCGTCGATGATGGTGCCGCCGTACCAGTTGGCGGTTCCGCACATCTGGCGGAACTCCTCCTCGGTGCCGAAGGCAGGGTCGATCTGCGTGCTGATCCGGTCGAAGTGCCCGTCCACGCTCGGGGTCAGCTCCCAGCCGGAGATGCCGCCGGCCCGCTTGACCGGTCCGGTGTGGATCGCCTCGATGCCGATCTCGGCGAACGCCTTCCACATCTCAGGGTCGGCCATCGCCTTGAGGAAGGACTCGTTGGAGCGCGTGATCAACGACAGCGGGTAGGCGGTGAACCACACCGACGCCGTCTCCACAGCGCCGCGCGGACTCGGCGTCGCGTACGGGTTCTGCCACATCGAGCCCTGTCCGGAGAACTGCTGGCTGATCTCGTTGGCGTCGGCCAGCATCGACTGGCTGATCAGCCACGATACGTAGGCAGGGTTGTCGCCGGTCGGTGTCCCGTCCCTGGCCACCGACCGGCGGGTGAACGGCGTGCGCACGCGCGGCCGGAACCGCAGCGACCGCGGTCGCGCGGGGTGGAGATGTTCGTCGTAGGTGATCTCGGGGGCCTCGTTGCCCTGGTCTTCAAGTTCCGACTCCGCGGCTTCAGACAACAGTTCCGCCTTCGCAAGGTTGGTTTTCGTGTTCGGCCCGGTACCGAGTATTGCCGCGATCGGGGACGGTTGAAACTGGAGCGACGTGGTTCGTTGGAACTGATGGGGTGAAACCGGGACTGCAGCACTCCACACGGATACCGGCCGACGGTACCCGAGCGACGCCGGCGATGACAGAGGTCCGGGGACCCGGGCCGGAGCCCCACCCTGGCAAAGGATCGGACATGCCCGTCGGCACGTCGGAGCTGCCCGGCGGCCGAACCGGCAACTCAGGCGTGCGGCGCGGTCCCACCGCGGGTGCGCTCACACTTATCCATGGAATCTGTTTGCACAGTTCCGCCGCGGATCGCGCGAACATCCCGCCCAGCACCAGTGGCAACGAAATCGCCTGCGTGGATGTGAAGTCGAAGCCGATCCTCACCCGCGCCTGCGGCGGGCACTCAGCAGTGCCTACAGCGATCGGGCAGGGCGGCGATCGGGCAGGGCTCAGAAGGACCGGCCGTCGGCGTACCGCTGCCGGCGGTAGTGACGGCCTCTGCCACGGTTGCGGCTCTTGTAGGTCGGCAGCTGCGAATCGCAGTTCGGACAGATGAGGCGCAGGTTCTCGCGACGATTGTTCGACGGGTTGCCGTCGATGTGGTCGACCACGAAAGCGAGAGGGAGGTCCATCCACCTGTCGGCGCCGCCGCAGATCGCGCAGCGGCCGGACTGGGCTGAGAACAGATGTCGGCGGATATAGTGACCGCTCCGAGTGTCGACCCATGCCTCACCCGATTGCAGCCACTGCTGTGTGCTCGCGTTCCGTCGGGCAATGGCTTGACATCGGTTGCTGCAGTAGAGTTTCTGACTTCGCCTGACGAGTGATACACCGCACCCGCGACACTGCCTCATGCTGAGACGCTAACGCCGGGCTCTGACAAAGGGCCCCGTCGGATTGTGGAGCCTCCTATCGGGATTGAACCGATGACCTTCCGTTTACAAGACGGGAGCTCTACCACTGAGCTAAGGAGGCGTGTCCGGTGAAGACGTGGCCGATCCTATCGTCTCGGCGTGCGTGCCGATAATGCCCCTCGCTCGGATGCCTGACCGCCACCGCGAGTGCACAGAGATCACGTTTCCGGGTGGTACGGCGATCCGAGTGCACCGTCGATGCACTCGCGATGGTGTCAGGTCTTGTCTCGGCTGCGGAGCCGATCTGAAGACTCGTCGGCAGGAAGTGTTCTGCACCAACGCATGTCAGTCCTGAGGTGTCACTCCTCGGCTTCGATGATCCGCTGCGACGGCACCGGCCGCGACATCGGCCGGCTGCGAGGCCGGCGTCCCGGCAGCGGGATGCGGTCGGCGATGTTGCTCAGTGGGTTCACCACCTGGCTGAGCACGATCACCGCTTCGCGCAGCGCCTCGATCGTCGGCTCCAACGCCTCCAGCCCCGGCGCCAGGCGGTTCAGCGTGTCGGCGACCGCGGCCAGCTGCTCCAGGGGGCCGTTGCGGGCGGTGAGCGTGTCGACGACACCGCCCTCGGCGAACAGCCGGTCTGCGATGCCGTCCTCGGCCAGCAGTCGGTCGACCAGCCCCTCCTCGGACAGCAACTGGTCGACCAGCCCGCCGGGCTCGATGGCCCGCATCAGGCCGCTCTGTTCCTGCGTCATCCGGTCCAGCGCGCCGCCGGGGGCAGTCAACCGGTCGACCACGCCACCGGGCTGCAGCAGCCGGTCGATCGGTCCGCCCGCCGCGAGCGCGCGGCCCAGCGGTTGGTCCTCGTCCATCAGCTTGGCAAGCCGATTGGCGCGCTCCACCGCATCTCCGACGCCGAGCATCGACGCGAAGGACGTCGGGGTCTGGCGGGTGTCGTCGCTGGTCTCCCCGAGCGCACGGCTCGCCAGGTCGATACCGCTTTTTGCCACCCCGATTCCGGCATCGGCGACCGCCAGACCTGCGCGCATGGGCGCGAACGCGAGGTCGGTCAGCGCTTTGGCGAAGTTCATCCGTTCAGTCTATGGACGCCACAAACGTAAACTCACAGGAAGCGCACAGGTAGCAGGCAGCGTATTTCCAACTGCGCGGAGAAACATGAGGCGGCATGGCCATGCCCGTACCAGAGAACGTGCCCGAGGCTCGAGTACTAGTGGTCGACGACGAGGCCAACATCGTCGAGCTGCTCTCCGTGAGTCTGAAGTTCCAAGGATTCGAGGTCCACACCGCGTCCAACGGCCCCGCCGCCTTGGACAAGGCGCGTGAGGTCCGTCCCGACGCGATCATCCTCGACGTGATGATGCCCGGGATGGACGGGTTCGGGCTGCTCCGCAGGCTGCGGGCCGACGGTATCGAAGCCCCCGCCCTGTTCCTGACCGCGCGCGATTCGCTGCAGGACAAGATCGCCGGTCTGACGCTCGGCGGCGACGACTACGTCACGAAACCGTTCAGCCTCGAAGAGGTGGTCGCCCGCCTGCGGGTGGTGCTGCGCCGCGCCGGTGCGGGCATCCAGGAGGCCCGCACGTCGCGGTTGACCTTCGCCGACATCGAGCTCGACGAGGACACCCACGAGGTCTGGAAGGCCGGCGAACCGGTGTCGCTGTCGCCGACCGAGTTCACCCTGCTGCGCTACTTCATCATCAACGCAGGCACGGTCCTGTCGAAGCCGAAGATCCTCGACCACGTGTGGCGTTACGACTTCGGCGGTGACGTCAACGTCGTCGAGTCCTACGTCTCCTACCTGCGCCGTAAGATCGACACCGGCGAGAAGCGACTGCTGCATACGCTGCGCGGTGTCGGTTATGTCCTTCGAGAACCGCGCTGAGCTGGACAATGGCTATGTGGCGGGAGACGTTCGGCATCTGAGGCGCGGCGTCCCGCTGCGGGTCGGCCTCGTCGCGGCGACGCTCCTGCTGGTGGCGTGCGGCCTACTGGCGTCCGGGATCGCGGTCACCACGATCATGCAGCACAGCCTGATGAACCGCGTCGACGACACCTTGCTCGACGCGTCCCGAGGCTGGGCGCAGGTTCCGCGGCGGCTGTCCACAGCCTCGGCCGACGATCCGAACCCGGCCCGGCCGCCGTCGGACTTCTATGTCCGCGGCATCGATCCCGACGGGCATATCTGGATGGTGATCAACGATCGTGAGGCCGAGCCGGTGCTGCCCGCCGACAACGATGTGGGCCCCGAACCGGTGACGGTCGGTTCGGTCGATCACTCCGACGTGCAGTGGCGGGCGATGACGGTCCGCGGGCTGCGCGGCGAACTGACCACCGTCGCGATCGACCTGTCCGACGTGAAGTCCACGATGCGTTCGCTGGTGTACACCCAGGTCGGGATCGGCGCCGCGGTGCTACTGGTGCTCGGCATCGCCGGTTACGCGGTGGTGCACCGCAGCCTGCGCCCCTTGTCGGAGGTGGAGCAGACCGCGGCCGCGATCGCGTCCGGTCAGCTCGACCGCCGCGTCCCCGAACGCGACCCGCGCACCGAGGTGGGCCGGTTGTCGTTGGCACTCAACGGAATGCTGGCCCAGATCCAGCGTGCGATGGCGTTGTCGGAGTCCTCGGCGGAGAAGGCGCGCAGTTCCGAGGACCGGATGCGGCGTTTCATCACCGACGCGAGCCACGAACTGCGCACTCCGCTGACGACGATCCGCGGCTTCGCCGAGCTCTACCGCCAGGGTGCGGCGCGCGATATCGAGATGCTGATGGGCCGCATCGAGAGTGAGTCGCGCCGGATGGGTCTGCTTGTCGAGGACCTGTTGCTGCTGGCGCGCCTGGATGCCCAGCGTCCGCTGGAACGTCGCCGTGTCGATCTGCTGGCCCTCGCCAGCGACGCCGTGCACGACGCCCGGTCGATCGCGCCGAAGCGCGCCATCCGGATGGAGGTCTTCGACGGCCCCGGGACGCCTGAGGTGCTCGGCGACGAGCCCCGGCTCCGGCAGGTGCTGTCGAACCTGGTCGCCAACGCCCTGCAGCACACCCCCGAGACCGCCGGGGTCACCATCCGGGTCGGCACCAGCGACGCGACCGCGGTGGTCGAGGTGTGCGACGAGGGTCCCGGCATGACCCCCGAGGACGCGCAGCGGGTGTTCGAGCGGTTCTACCGCGCCGACTCGTCCCGGGCCCGGGCCCGGGCCAGCGGCGGCACCGGCCTCGGCCTGTCGATCGTCGACTCGCTGGTGTACGCGCACGGCGGGCGGGTCAGTGTGACGACGGCGCCGGGGCAGGGGTGCCGGTTCACTGTGATGCTCCCGCGGATCACCGACGAGCGCTCGCGCGAGGAGCAGTCGGGTACCGACGAGCGCTCGCGCGAGGAGGAGCCAGTCGGGTACCGACGAGCGCTCGCGCGAGGAGCAGTCGGGTACCGACGAGCGCTCGCGCGAGGAGCGGTCGGGTACCGACGAGCGCTCGCGCGAGGAGCAGACCGGTACCGACGATCAGCAGACGGAGCCGATCAACTCAGTTGCGCCAGTGCGTCCTTGATCTTGGACTGCGCCTCGTCGAGCGATTCGGGCGACGGGTTCTGGTCGACGTTGGCGAACCCGAAGTCGGACAGGTTCCGGGCCGGGAACACGTGCACGTGCAGGTGCGGCACCTCCAGCCCGGCGATGATCACCCCGGCGCGCTCGGTGTCGAACGCCTTGCACACCGCCTTGCCGATCAGCTGCGACACCTCCATCACCCGGGCGAACACCGCGGGCTCGACATCCTGCCAGTTGTCGATCTCCGCGCGCGGCACGACGAGCGTGTGGCCCTGCGTCATCGGCGCGATCGTCAGGAACGACACGATGTCGTCGTCCTCGTAGACGAATCGGCCGGGGATCTCGCGGTTGATGATCTTGGTGAAGATGGTCGCCATGCGCTCACGCTAACCGGTGCCGCATCAGCCGTCGATGTGCCACGGAGGGTCGGCGAACGACGGATCACCGGGCGGTCGGGACGGCCCCATCACCTCGCACCGCTTGACCGGGATCAGGTGCGAGCTCAGGCCGGACGGTACGTACTGGGCGACGGTCACGCATCGCTCCCAGTTGCCGTCGGCCTGTACGGCCCCGTCGCACTTGCCCAGCACCGGCCCGCCGTACACGCAGCCGGCGACGGCCGTCGGCGCCGTGGTCAGCAACACCGCGGGCAGCAGCGCAGCCGCGAACCCCGCGGTGATACAGCGTTTCGTCGTCGGCCTCATGGTCGTCTCCCGTCGCTGGCGTTGCTGGCCCCGACGCTACCGGCGTGGTGCGGATCCGGCGCGTAAAACGCACGCAAGCGTCACCTTTCGCGCCGGATTCGCTCTAGCCTGGCCGCATGCTGGGATTGATGCAGGATCGGCCGCTGATGATCTCGTCGCTGATCGACCACGCGGCGACCTTCCACGGCGACACCGAACTGGTGTCGCGCCTGCCTGAGGGCAACATCCGGCGCACCACCTGGCGCGAGGTCGGCGAGCGGTCCAAGCAGGTCGCCAACGCACTGGCCGAACTCGGCGTCGAGCGCGGCGACCGGGTCGCGACGCTGGCATGGAACAGCGACCGCCACCTCGCGCTGTACTTCGGTGTCTCGGGGTCGGGGGCGGTGATGCACACCGTCAATCCGCGGCTGTTCCCGGAGCAGATCACCTACATCATCAACCACGCCGAGGACCGGGTGTTGTTCTTCGACATCACCTTCGCGTCGATGGTCAGCGCGCTGGCACCCGCGCTGGAGACCGTCGAGCACTTCGTCGTGATGACCGACCGCGCACACATGCCCGACGTTGCCGGGGTGCCCGCCGACCGGCTGCTGTGCTGGGAGGAGTTCATCGGCCGTCAGTCCACCCACTACGACTGGCCCGAGTTCGACGAGCGCAGCGCGTCCTCGCTGTGCTACACCTCGGGGACCACAGGCAACCCGAAAGGTGTTCTGTACTCCCATCGTTCGACGATGCTGCACACCCTGATGACCGCCGCGCGCGACGCCATCGACATCCACAGCGGGTCGGTGATCCTGCTCGTGGTGCCGATGTTCCACGCCAACGCGTGGGGTACGCCGTACACCGCCGCGATGGTCGGCGCCAAACTGGTGATGCCGGGGCCGCACCTCGACGGGGAATCGGTCTACCAGTTGATGAAATCCGAAGGGGTGAACCAGTCTCAGGGCGTGCCGACGGTGTGGATGATGCTGTTCGCCTACCTCGACGAGCATCCCGAGATCGACCCGCACGAGCTCGGGCTGCACTACGCCGGAACCGGGGGTGCGGCGCTGCCACTGTCGATGATCGAACGGTTCGAGCGGGACTTCGGCGCGGAGACGTTCCAGGGCTGGGGGATGACCGAGACCAGCCCGCTGTGCGTCGTCGGGCGGCCGCTGCCCAAACACGCCGGGCTGAGTCTCGACGAACAGCATCGGCTCAGGCTCAAACAGGGCCGCGGTGTGTGGGGTGTCGACTTCAAGATCGTCGACGACAACGGAAACGAACTCCCATGGGACGGGAAGGCTTTCGGCGAGGTGTGGGTACGCGGGCCGTGGATCGCCAGCGGGTACTTCAGGGGCGAGGGCGGCGACAAGCTCGACGGCGACGGGTTCTTCCCGACCGGCGACGTCGCGACCATCGACCCGGACGGCTACCTGCAACTGGTGGACCGCACCAAGGACGTCATCAAATCGGGCGGGGAGTGGGTCAGTTCGATCGACCTGGAGAACGCCGCGATGGGCCATCCCGCCGTCGCGGAGGCGGCGGTGATCGGTGTGCCGCACCCGAAGTGGCAGGAGCGGCCGCTGCTGATCGCGGTGCTGCGCAACGGGCACCACGCCACGCGTGACGATCTGCTGGAGTACCTGTCCGGCCAGGTCGCGAAGTGGTGGCTGCCCGACGACGTGGTGTTCGTCGACGAGCTGCCGCACACCGCGACCGGCAAGGTGCTCAAAGTCAAACTGCGCGAACAGTTCCGCGAGCGCAGTGGCTCACAGGCCGAATGAGTAGCCGCCGTTGACGCAGATTGTCTGGCCGGTGATCCACGACCCCTGATCGCCGGCCAGTAGCAACGCCAGTTCGGTGACGTCCTCGGGAACCCCGGGGCGGCGGACCGCGTAGTTGCGCAGGATCTCCTTGGCCTGAGGGGAATCGGCGTGCTCGGCCCACAACGGCTCCGTCATCGGCGTGCGCATCGTTCCGAGCGAGATGTTGTTGGCGGTGATGTTGTGGCGGCCGTTCTCCAGCGCCAGCGACCGGGTGAGGCCGGCGGCGCCCGCCTTGGCGGCACCGTAAACCGCACCGCCGGGGTCACCGGTACGGCCGGCATCCGAGACGATCGTCAGGATGCGCCCCCACGAGTTGGCGATCATCGACGGCAGCACCGCGCGGGTGCAGTGCAGCACGCCGTACAGATTGACCCGCAGGAACGGTTCCCAGTCACCCGGGTCGGTGTCGGCGAACTTGGCGCGGCCGCCGAATCCGTCGGCGCCGGCATTGCCCGCGTTGTTGACGAGCACGTCCACCGGTCCGGTGTCGGCGAGTGCGGAGACCACCGACCCGTAGTCGCACACGTCGAACGGTGTGGATACCGCGCTGCCGCCTGCCGCCCGGATCTCGTCGGCGACCTCGTCGCTGCGCTCCCGGTGTAGATCGTTGACCAGTACCTCGGCTCCGGACCGGCCGAAGGCCAGTGCCAGTCCGCGGCCGACGCCCTGTCCGGCGCCGGTGATGAGCACCCGCCGAGAGGTCATGGCGCCGGCTCGAATTCGAGGTGCAGTGCCGACAGGCCGCGCAGCAGGAACGTCGGGTCGTAGGCGAACCGGCGGTCGTCGGCCGAGCCGTGGGCCGATTCGTCGAACCGGATGTCGCGCAGCCGGTCCAGCAGTCGTCGCACCGTGATCTGCCCCTCGACCCGCGCCAGCGGAGCGCCCGCGCAGGTGTGGATGCCGCGGCCGAACGCGATGTGCTCGCGGACGTTCTTGCGCTCCGGGCGGAACGTGTGCGGATCCTCGAACTTGCGCGGGTCCCGGTTGGCGGCGCCGAGACAGAGCATCACGATGCTGCCGGCCTTCAGGTGCACCCCGCCGAGCGTCGTGGACCTGCGCACCAAGCGGAAGTCCACCTTGGTGGGGGAGTTCATCCGCAGCGACTCTTCGATGAAGTTCGGGATGCGGTCCGGGTTCTTCCGCAGCACCTCCTGGAACCCGGGCTGTTCGGCCAGTGTCTTGGCCGCCGCGCTGAGCAGTTTGGTCACCGTCTCCTGGCCCGCCGCGAACAGGAACGTGGCGGGCTTGACCACCTCGATGAGCTCGGGTGTCGAACCGTCGGGGTACACCGCGGTCGCCATCCCCGACAGCACGTCCTCGCGTGGCTCGCGGCGGCGTTCGGTGAGATAGCCGAGGAACTTGTCGTCCAGGTACTGCAGCGGGTCCGATCCGACGGGTGCGCCGTCGAGCGCGCCGACCCGGGTGCCGTCCGGCTGCTCAGCGCCCAGCGCGGCGAGGAACTCCGCGCGGTCCTCCTGCGGCACGCCGAGCAGGTCGATGATCGCCGAGGTGGCAAAGGGTTTGGCGTACTCGGCCAGGAACTCGCAGCGTCCGTTACCGATGATCCGGTCGATCTGGCTGTCGACCAGCTGCCACATGTAGTCCTCGTTCTCCTTCAGCCGGCGAGGCGTCAGGAGCTTGTTCAGTAGTGAGCGGGCCCGTTCGTGGGCGGGCGGATCCATCACGACCATGTGCTCGTGGATCGGGAACAGGTGGCGATGCGCCTCGATCTGGTCGGAGATGTCGTCGCCCTCGGGCGTGAACGGCAGAGGCGGGAACGGTCCGCCGATGGCGTTGACCGCCGAGAACGACCCGTGATCCTTGAACGCCGCCAGTACCTCGTCGTAGCCGGTCACCGCCCACACGCCGTGGTGCGGCTCCTGGTGGACCGGCCCCAACGCGCGCAGGCGGTCCCAGTACGCGTAGGGATCCTGGCTGAGCGCGAAATCGGAGAAGAAGTCCATCGAAGCGAGGTCGGTCATCGAGGCGATCCTTTCGCTTGCCTGATCGATCGATCAGACTGCTAGAATGCGCCATGCTTACCACGGCGTTCGAGGCACGGTCAAGCATCGACGGCTCGGACGGCGGCTGAAATGGCCGCCGCACCGAAAACCCGGGGCGGTGACGTGAATGCCCGTCAGCGCCTGATCGAAGCGACCGCGAAGATCATGCGGGACGAGGGGTATGCCGCGGCGACGTCCCGCCGTGTCGCCGCTGAGGCCGGTGTGAAACAGGCGTTGGTCTACTACTACTTCCCGACGATGGACGACCTGTTCGTCGAGGTGTTGCGGGCCGGTGCGGAAACTTCTCTGGAACATATGCGTGCCGCGTTGGCCGACGACGATCCCCTCCGTGCGCTGTGGCTGATCAACAGTGATGCCAGCCGAACGGGGCTCAACACCGAGTTCATGGCGCTGGCCAACCACCGCAAGGTGATTCGCGTCGAACTGCGCGCCTACGCCGAACGCGTCCGCGATATCGAGACCGCCGCGGTCACAGTGGCTTTGCGCGCCAACGGAATCGACCTCGACGAGCATCCTCCGGTAGTCATTTCGATGTTGATCGCGCAGATCGCCCGCAGTCTGTGCAACGAGAGCGCGGTCGGGGTCACGCTCGGGCACGACGAGATGCGTGCCTATGTCGACCGCCATCTCAAGTCCCTCGGATCCGCGTCAGGAGGTTGACAGTCCAGGCGATCGGTGTCAATCTCCTGATCGATCGACAAGTAGTCGATGGATGTCTGAAATCGAGGTGGCACATGGGCGGTCGGGTCGAGGGCAAAGTCGCGTTCATCACGGGCGCGGCGCGGGGACAGGGGCGCAGCCACGCGGTTCGCCTCGCCGAAGAAGGCGCCGACATCATCGCGATCGACGTGTGCGGGCCGGTCAGTACCCACACCGACATCCCGCCGGCCACGCCGGACGACCTGGCGCAAACCGTCGACCTGGTCAAGGGCACCGGCCGCCGGATCGTCGCGGCTGAAGTCGACGTGCGCGACTACGCCGCGGTCAAGAACGCGGTCGACTCCGGGGTCGAGCAGTTGGGCCGCCTCGATATCGTGGTCGCCAACGCGGGCATCGGCAATGGTGGTCAGACGCTGGACCACACCAGCGAAGAAGACTGGACCGACATGATCGACGTCAACCTCTCCGGAGTCTGGAAGTCGGTCAAAGCCGCTGTCCCGCACCTGCTCTCCGGTGGGCGCGGCGGGTCGATCGTTATCACCAGTTCGGTCGGCGGGCTCAAGCCGTACCCCCACACCGGCCACTACATCGCCGCCAAACACGGTGTCATCGGGCTGATGCGGACCTTCGCCGTCGAGCTCGGTCAGCACTCGATCCGGGTCAACGCCGTCTGCCCGACCAACGTGAACACGCCGCTGTTCATGAACGAGGGCACGATGAAACTGTTCCGCCCCGACCTGGAGAATCCGGGTCCGGACGACCTGGCCGTGGCTGCGCAGTTCATGCACGTGCTGCCGGTCGGTTGGGTGGAGCCCGTCGACATCAGCAACGCCGTGCTGTTCCTGGCCTCCGACGAGGCCCGGTACATCACCGGCCTACCGGTCACCGTCGACGCCGGCAGCATGCTCAAGTAGCGCCGGACATGCAGCTCGTCTTCGCGTTGCCGCACATGCTGCGGCTACCGGCGATGTCGCAACCGTGGGAGGCGTCGGTCACCGGCGCGGACCAGACCCGGATGGCCAAGTGCGCGGATGCCTGGGGTTACGACATGATCGCGGTCCCAGAGCATTTCGTGATCCCCACCGAGCATCTGGAGTTGTCCGGACCGCACTATCTGCAGTCCACGACCGCGCAGGCGTACCTGGCCGGGGCGACGGAGCGGATCCGGCTGAACTCGTGTATCACCGTGCTGCCACTGCAGCATCCGATCGTGCTGGCCAAAGCGCTGGCGACGGCGGACTGGATGAGCAGCGGCCGGATGATGGTCACCTTCGGGGTCGGTTGGCTGCAGGGCGAATTCGATGCCCTCGGTGTGCCGTTCCACGAACGCGGCCGCATCGCCGACGAGTACCTGGCGGCGATCGTGGAGCTGTGGACCAGCGAACGCCCCAGCTTCGAGGGCAGGTACGTATCGTTCTCCGAGGTCGCCTTCGAGCCCAAACCCGCGCAGAAACCCCACCTTCCGATCTGGATCGGTGGGGACGCCGACGCGGCGCTGCGCCGGGCCGCGAAGTACGCGTCCGGGTGGTGGTCGTTCCTGACGCCGCCAGAACAGATCGCCGAACGGTTGGAGTTCATCAAGTCCCAGTCCGACTACGACGGGCGGCCGTTCGACGTCGTACACGGATTGGGCACCAACCGGGTGGGTGAAGGCCATGTCGCGCAGAAGGATCCGCACGCGCGTCCGGGCATGAGCGCGGCCGAGATCGTCGACAAGCTGAGCTGGCTGGGGGAGCAGGGTGTCACGGTCAGTGCGGTCCCGATCCCGAAGGTCCGAGGCGTCGACGAGTATCTCGACTACGCGCAGTGGGTGATCGAGGAGATCAAACCGCAGTTGCCGTGATCAGCGCACCTGGGCGGCGATCTCCTCGACGGTCCACGGCGGCTCGTCGTGGTGGCCCCGGTAGGCCACGATCGCCGGGCTCTGGCGGTCGAACCGGCCGATGAAGCCGCCTGCGGCGATGAAGATCTGCCCGGTGATGTCCTTGGCCAGATCGCTGGCGAGGTACGCGTAGGTCGGCGCCGCGTACTCCGGCGGGGCGGCGTCGAGCGCGCCTTGAAAGCTGACGTCGTCGAGCAACCCCCGGCGGTTCAGCTCGGCGATGTGCGCCTGGTACTCCGGGCCGCTCGACAGCCGGGTCTTCGCGCCCGGGCACACCACGTTGGCGCGCACGCCGTGCTCCTTGAGCTCGGCGGCGATGGCCAGGGTCAAGCTGTTCACCGCTCCCTTGCCCGACGGATAGCCGGTGCCGCCGTAATCACCGAGGAACGCAAAGGAGCTGGTGTTCACGATCGCGCCGCCACCCTGTGCCACCATAACCGGCGCCGCGGCCCGGCAGGTCTGGAACACCGTGCCCAGGTGTGCGTCCATCAGGTCCTGGAACTGTTGCGGCGTCACGTTCAGGATCGAGGAGCCGGACGGTTCGGCGGTACCCGCACAGTTGATCAGGATGTCGATTCGGCCGTACTCGCGGATGCAGGTTTCGATCAGCGCGTCCGCGACCGCGGGGTCGGCCGGTGAGCCGGGATGGGCGATCGCGCCCGGAATGCGTTGTGCGGCCTCGGTCGCCGCGGACCCGTCACGGCCGTTGACCACTACGGAGGCGCCGAGGGACGCCAGTAATTCGGCGACCGCGAGGCCGACGCCGCGGGTACCGCCGACGACCACCGCGGCTCGGGTGTCCAGCGGCCGCACGGCCACGGCGCTAATCCGTCTTCTCCGCCTCGGAGAAGGTCATCGCATCCATGTTCCAGTAGCCGCGCAGGTTGGTGATCAGGCCGGCGTCATCGACCCGGTAGGTGAACACCCCGCGCACGGTCGCCACGAATCCGTTCGGGAACGTGGTCTCCAACACCAGGATGTAGGCGATCTCGTTCGGGCTGCTGGACGGGAATCGTTCCTCGCAGGTCACCCGCAGCGTGTTCGGCCCGATGTTGGTGTCGTAGAAGGCGGCCAGGGCTTCCTTGCCGCGCACACCCGTCCCGTCCGGGTTCGTGACGGCCTGTCCGATCGGGTCCTCGACGACGACGTCGTCGGACATCAGCGCCAGCCAGCCCTCGCGGTCGCCGGTCTGCACGCAGCGCCACGAGTTCTGCGACGCCGCGACCACCGGCGTCAGTTCGGCCGTCTCTGTCATGGGACTCCTTCGGTCCGACCCCCGCCGAAATTGCATTCCAGCAGAGCGCTACTCGAACTTTCCCTGCTGGAACGCAATTTCGCGGGAGTATTCCGGATTTACCGGTCGGCGTCGGTGTAGCGGATGACGCCGCGGATGTTTCGGCCTTCCAGCATGTCCTGGTAGCCGTCGTTGATCTGTTCCAGCTTGTACTGCCGGGTGACCATGTCGTCGAGGTTGAGCCGGCCGGCCTTGTACATCGACAGCAGCTGCGGGATGTCGTGGTGCGGATTGCCGCCGCCGAAGATGGTGCCCTGCAGGTTCTTCTGCAGCAGGGTCAGCATCGACAGGTTCAACGTCACGTCGGACTTGGCCATGTTGGCGACCGCGGTCACCACGCACGTGCCGCCCTTGGCGGTGATGTTGAGGTAGTTGTCGATCTCTTCGCCGTGCAGTTCACCGGTGGTGATGATGGTCTTGGCAGCCATCCGGCCCTGGGTGATCTCGGCGACGCCTGCCATCGCGCTGAAGATGTCGGGGTAGGCGTGGGTCGCGCCGAACTTCAGTGCCTGGTCACGCTTCCACTCGACCGGATCGATCGCGAAGATGTTGCGGGCGCCCGCGTTCAGGGCGCCCTGCAGCGCGCCCATCCCCACGCCGCCGATACCGGAGATGACGACGTCGTCGCCCGGTCGGACGTCGGCGCTGCGCACTGCGGAGCCGTAGCCGGTGGTGACACCGCATCCGACGAGGCAGGCGACCTCGAACGGGATGGACGGGTCGATCTTCACGACCGAACTCTTGTGCACGACCATGTACGGGCTGAACGTGCCCAGCAGCGTCATCGGGATGACGGGCTGGCCGTTCTTGGTGGCGTGGATGCGGTGGGTGTTGTCGGAGACCGCGGTGCCCTGCAGCAGCATCGCTCCGAGGTCGCAGAGGTTACGCATGCCGGCCTGACACGACGGGCACGCGCCGCACGACGGGATGAACGACAGCACGACGTGATCGCCGGGCTCCAGGCCCTCGACGCCGGGGCCGACCTCGGTCACGATGCCCGCGCCCTCGTGGCCGCCCAGCACCGGGAAGCCTGCCATCGGGATGTCGCCGGTGACCAGATGGTGGTCCGAGTGGCACATGCCCGAAGCTTCCATCTGGATCTTGACCTCGTCCTTGACGGGGTCGCCGATCTCGATCTCCTCGATCGACCACGGCTGGTTGAACTCCCAGATGAGAGCACCTTTTGTCTTCACTGCGAACCTCCACTCGCAAAACCCGACCCCGGCGTTCTCCAGGGCGGCCGGCCACGCCGGATGGTCAATCTAGGCACAAATTGGAACGTGTTCCTGTTCTGCGGTCCATTATGACCTCCATCACCTGCGAGGTGTCATCGGGGCCACATCTTGACACCTGTCGAGTTTCTACCAGATCGGGACCGGAGCCTGCCCCAGGGGGTAGTAACCGGGCAGCCGCTCGCCCGAAAGGGACCGCTCGATGCGCTTCTGCATCGCCGGGGTGAGATCCCCGGACTCGATCAGCTTCGCGTAGCCCTTGGCGACATGCCCGAAGTCGAAGAAGTCGCGCTGCCACTCGATCAGCAACTGGTCGTTGAGCCGGAACCAGCTGCCGCCGATGCCGTAGATCTCGGCGGTGCCGCCGTCGCTCTTGTTGGCGATCTGCTTCCAGAAGCCGACGATCTCGTTCTGCTTCTCGTCGATCAGGGTGCGCTGGTACTCGTAGTACCAGTTCTCCAGGCCCTCCATCTCCAGGCCGAGCGCGATGTCGCGGATCTCCTGCTTACCGACGCACATCACGTCCTCTTTGGGGCCGATGTTCCAGCCGTAGGTCGCATCGTCGGTGTAGAAGTCGGCCAGGTTCGTCCAGTCGCCTGCCGCCTCGGAGTCCTTATTGGCCTGCAGCCAGCGCTCGACCCAGTCTTCCAGTGCCTCGCGTTTGGAGGATGACGCCATGATTACTCCTTCTCGATAAGGGTCAGTGCTCGGGTTGGACACATCTCGACGGCCATCTCGACGGCGTCGCGTAATTCATCGGGCGGTTCGTGGTCGAGGATCTCGACGACGCCGCGTTTGGGCACCCGGAAGACATCCGGGGCCTCCAGCTCGCACATCGCGTGGCCCTGGCACAGGTCCTCGTCCAGTTCGATTCGGTAGCAGCCCACGGCTCAAGCCTTTGTGCGCTTGCGGTAGCGCACCTTCGCCGGCCGCGCCAGCTGCACCACCATCTTCGAGTGGTCGTTGCGGTAGCTGTCGGCGGGCTGGGCCATCTCGAACTCGTACTCGCGCAACAGCACCGAGAAGATCGCCTTGATCTGCATCTGCGCGAACGCGGCCCCGACGCATCGGTGCTTGCCCGCACCGAACGGGATCCACGTCCACCGGTTGATCAGATCTTCCTGCCGCGGCTTGTTGTAACGGTCGGGGTCGAAGACATCCGGGTTCGGGAAGTCCTCGGGGATCCGGTTCGAGATGGCCGGCGACGCGGCGACCATCTGGCCCTTGTGGATCGGATGGCCCGCGACCTCGAACTCGTCCTGGGCCACGCGCATCAGGATGATCAGCGGCGGATGCAGCCGCAGCGTCTCCTTCAGTGCGTTGTCGAGATTCGGGATCTGACGCAGTGCGTGGAAACTGACTTCCTGGCCGTCGGAGTACAGGTCGTCGAGTTCCTGCTGGACCTTCGCGTAGAACTCGGGGTTGCGCAGCAACTCGATCAGCGTCCACGACGACGTGCCCGAGCTGGTGTGGTGCCCGGCGAACATCAGCGAGATGAACATGCCGGTGACCTCGTTGGCCGAGAACCGCGGATTGCCGTCCTCATCCTTGATCGACACCAGCACGTCGAGCAGGTCGCGATCGCTCTTGTCCTTGGGCGGGTTGGCGATCCGGCCGTGCATGACCTCCTGGACCAGCTCGACCAGGCTGGCGCGGGCCTCGTCGCGGATCCGGAAGCTCTCGATCGGAAGATACGGGTCGACGTAGCAGAGCGGATCCGTGCCGCGCTCGAGCAGGTGGTAGTAGTTCGCGAACCGCGAGTCGAGCTGGTTGCGGAACTTGAGCCCGATCAGGCACGCGGTCGAGGTGTAGATGGTCAGCTCGGCGAAGAAGTCGAGCAGTTCGATCTCGCCCTCGTCACCCCAGTCGGCGATCATCCGCTTGACCTCGTTCTCGATCGTCGCGGCGTGACCCTTCATCTGTTCCCCGCGCAGCGCGGTGTTGTGCAGCATCTCCGCACGCCGTTCGGGGTCGGCGTCGAACACCACACCCTCACCGAAGATCGGCGTCATGAACGGGTAGGCCTCGGCCTGGTTGAGCTCGCTGTCGGTGGAGCGGAAGAAGAACTCGTTGGCGTCGGCGCCCGAGAGCATCACCACCTGCTTGCCGGCCAGCTGGAACCAGCCGACGTCACCGCACTCGTCACGGACCCGCTGCATCAGGCCGATCGGATCCGTGCGGAACTCCTCCAGATGGCCGTGTTCCTCGTCTTCGCCGCCGGACACCCGGGGCACGATCGCTGTCGTCATGACGGCATTCCCTCCTCACCGAGAGCAAGTTTCTGGCGGTCCTTGACGTCGGCCAGCGGGGCCTCGGGCTGCAACTCCATGGTCGCGATGTAGTGGCCCCGCGGCGTCTCGGCCACGAACGTGATGGCCCGGGCCAGGTCGTCGGCACGCATGAAGTAGTCGTGCCGGGCCTGACCCCACTTGGCCCAATCCTCCAGGGCGGGACCGATCTTCTCGGCGGGCAGGCTCCAGCCCATCGAGGTGCGGGTCGGGCCGGGGTGCACGATCGAGGCCCGCACACCGGTGCCTTCGAGTTCCATCTGCAGGTTGGTGACCATCGCGACCAGCCCGGCCTTGGCGGCGCCGTAGGCGCCCATGTGCGGCCGTTGCCGCAGTGCCACATCGGATCCGACGAAGATCAGATCGCCGCGGCGGCGTTCTATCATGCCGGGCAGCACCGCGGTGGCCAGCCGGTTGGCGCCGACCAGATGGATTTGCAGCTGATCGGTGAACTCGTCGGTGCTCATCTCGTGCAGCTTGCCGAAGTTGGTGTCACCCGCGCCGGCGACCAACACCTCGATCTCACCGAGCTCGGCGGTGGTCTGCTCGACGGCGCCCTTCACCGAGTCCGGGTCGGTGACATCGAGCGCCACGGCGATCGCCTCACCGCCGTCGGCGCGGATCCTGCCGACGATCTCCTCGAGCTTCTCGACCCGGCGGGCACCGAGTGCGACCGGGAAGCCGTTGCGGGCCAGCCGGATCGCGGTCGCCTCGCCGATTCCGGAGGACGCTCCCGCGACCAGTGCGGGGCGACGGTCGGGTAGCGGGTCAAAACGGGGCATGCACAGAGGCCTTTCAGCGGACCTTGACGGACATCGGGAGGTGAGCGAACCCGCGGACATTGCTGGAGTGGACGCGGACAGCGTTGGCCTCGTCCACTTCGTATCCGCGGATTCGCTTGAACAACTCGGCCAGCGCCACCCGGGCCTCCATGCGCGCCAGATGCGCGCCGAGGCAGAAGTGGGCGCCGCTGCCGAAACTCAACAGTTTCGAACCGATCTCACGGCCGATGACGAAATCGTCGGGATTGTCGAAGACCCGCTCGTCGCGATGCGCCGAGCCGGGCAGCAGCAGCAGCACATCGCCGTCAGGGATCAGAGTGTCGTAGAGCTCGAGCTCACCGACGACCGTGCGGGCCAGGATCTGGCTGGACGTGTCGAAGCGCAGCGTCTCCTCCACCCACAACGGAATCCGCTCCAGATCGTCGTAGACCGGTCCGAGCTGATCGGGATTGCGGTGCCCCCAGAACGCGGCATTGGCAAGCAGTTTGGTGGTGGTCTCGTTGCCCGCGATGACCATCAGGAACATGAAGCCGATGATCTCGTCGTCGGTGAGCCGGTCCCCGTCGATCTCGGCCTCCAGCAGCGCCGTGGTCAGGTCGTCGGTCGCCTGCTTGCGGCGCTGCCCGACCATCTCCTGGTAGTAGACGATCAGGTTCAGCGACGCCTCGATCGCCGAGTCGGGCACGTCGGTGACACCCTCCTCGCGGTGCATCACCGCATCGGCCCACGCGCGCACCTGCGTGCGGTCGGCCTTCGGCACCCCCATCAGTTCCGAGATCACGTCCATCGGAAGCTTGCCGGCGAATTCGTCGACGTAGTCCACGGATCCGGTCTCGCGCGCGATCTCCAGCATGGAGTCGAGGTGCTCGACGGCGATCTCGGTGACGCGTGGTTCCAGCTCGCGAATGCGGCGCGGGGTGAAGCCCTTCGAGACCAGGGTGCGCAGCCGCAGATGGTCCGGGTCGTCCATGGCAAGGAACGACATCGTCTTCGACGCGTGCGGACCCCGCGACGCCGGATCGAGGGAGACGCCGAACTTGTTGGACAGCGTGGTGCTGTTGCGGAAACCCTTGTGCACGTCGATATGCCGTGACAGCGCCCAGAACCCGAGTTCGGCGTTGTGGTACAGGGGCGCCTCGTCGCGCAGTCGCTGGTAGTACGGGTACGGATCCTCGTGGAAGTCGTAGTTGTACGGGTCCAGCGTCACGTCGCTGATCGTCATTTGTCGTCTCCCACGATGAGCCCGACCACATAACTCAACCGGTCGGCGATCTGGTGATAGGTGAAGGCGCCGCTGCCTGCGTTGACCAGCGCGCCGAAGAACGTCATCTCGAGTGCGGCGAGGGTACGCGGGTCGGGATCGGGCCCGACGGCGGCGCGGATGCGGCGGTGGATCTCGGCGCCGATGCGCTCACGGACCGAGCGCACCGCCGCGTCGTTACCCGACAGCAGTGCCGTGGTGCACGCGGCGGCGACCTCGGGTTCGTCGGCGACCATCAGCGCCATGCTGCGCAGGGTCTTCTCGACCCGGGACACCGTGCTGTCGTTGACGTCGGTGAAGTAGTCGACCTGCTTGATCAGGTTCAGGTAGATCTCGGCGATCAGGTGGTTCTTCGACGAGAAGTACGTGTAGGCGGTTGCGGGGGCCACCTTGGCGCGGGCGGCGACCGCACGCACGGTCAGGTCGGCGTACGAGGATTCGCGCAGCATCTCCAGCCCGGCGGCGAGCACCTTGCGGAAGGTCTCCTCCTGCCGACGGTTTCGTGGCGGGTGCCCCGACTCGGGTGTGAGCGCGGCAACAGCATCGCTGGACACATGTCCAAGTTATCCGACGGTATACGCCGAGGGCAAGCTAGGAGTGAAAAGCCCAGCTAGACAGAGCTGATCGGCGGGTGTGGCGGCATGTTCTTGCCTGCCGTGACCGTCTGAGGTTATGGTTCCGGAGAACTCTGTCGGACAGTTGTCCAGAATGAAACAGGAGGTCGGATGGCAATCCTGACCGATCGCGAGAGCAAGCTGCTCATCGACGGCAAGCTCGTCGACGGGAGCGCAGGCACGTTCACCACCAGCAATCCGGCGACCGAGGAGGCCCTCGGCGTCGCCGCCGACGCGAGCGCCGAGGACATGAGCGCGGCGATCGGGGCGGCGCGGCGGGCCTTCGACGACACCGGCTGGTCGACCGACACCGAGCTGCGGGTGCGGTGCATCCGCCAGCTGCAGACCGCGATGCGCGACCATGTCGAAGAGCTGCGGGACCTGACCATCGCCGAGGTCGGCGCGCCCCGGATGCTGACCGCGGCCGCCCAGCTCGAAGGTCCCATCGAAGACCTGACGTTCTGCGCGGACACCGCCGAGTCCTACCAGTGGAGCACCGATCTCGGCGTCGCGTCCCCGATGGGTATCAAGACCGCGCGCCGGATCGCCCGCGAGGCGGTCGGTGTCGTCGGCGCCATCACGCCGTGGAACTTCCCGCACCAGATCAACCTGGCCAAGATCGGTCCTGCACTGGCGGCGGGCAACACGCTGGTACTCAAGCCGGCACCCGACACACCGTGGGCGGCCGCGGTGCTGGGCGAACTGATTTCCGAGCACACCGATTTCCCCGCCGGGGTGGTCAACATCGTCACGTCCAGCGACCATGGCGTCGGCGCGCTGCTGTCGAAAGACCCACGGGTGGACATGGTTTCGTTCACCGGGTCCACCAACACCGGCAGGGCCGTGATGTCCGACGGCTCGGCGACACTGAAGAAGGTCTTCCTCGAGCTGGGCGGCAAGTCGGCGTTCCTGGTCCTCGACGACGCCGACCTGGCCGGTGCCTGCGCGATGGCGGGGTTCACCGCATCGATGCACGCGGGGCAGGGCTGCGCGATCACCACCCGGCTGGTGGTCCCCAGGAATCGTTACGACGAGGCGGTCGAGGCCGCCGCGGCGACGATGGGCGGCCTCAAACCAGGAGATCCCACCGATCCGGGCACGATCTGCGGCCCGGTGATCTCGGCCCGTCAGCGCGACCGGATCCAGGGTTATCTGGACTCGGCGATCGCCGAGGGCGGCCGATTCGCCTGCGGCGGCGGCCGTCCCGCGGGCCGCGACACGGGGTTCTTCATCGAGCCGACGGTGATCGCCGGTCTGGACAACAACGCGAAGGTCGCCCGCGAGGAGATCTTCGGCCCGGTGCTGACCGTGATCGCGCACGACGGCGACGACGACGCGGTCCGGATCGCCAACGATTCGCCCTACGGCCTGTCCGGCACGGTCTTCTCGCCGGATCTCGACCGCGCCAACGCGGTCGCGGCGAGACTGCGGGTCGGCACCGTCAACGTCAACGGCGGTGTCTGGTACTCGGCGGACATGCCGTTCGGCGGCTACAAGCAATCCGGCATCGGCCGGGAGATGGGCCTCGCCGGTTTCGAGGAGTACCTCGAGATCAAAGCGATCGCCACGGCTGTCTGAGAAGGAGACACAGTGGGTCTGTACGGAGATCAGTTCAAGGAGAAGGTGGCCATCGTCACCGGTGCCGGCGGCGGCATCGGGCAGGCGTACGCCGAGGCGCTGGCGCGGGAGGGCGCCGCCGTCGTGGTCGCCGACATCAACACCGAGGGTGCCCAGAAGGTCGCCGACGGGATCAAGGGGGAGGGCGGCAACGCCCTCGCGGTGCGGGTCGACGTGTCCGATCCGGACTCCGCCAAAGAGATGGCCGCTCAGGCGCTCTCGGAGTTCGGTGGGATCGACTACCTGGTCAACAACGCCGCGATCTTCGGCGGGATGAAGCTCGACTTCCTGATCACCGTCGACTGGGACTACTACAAGAAATTCATGAGTGTGAACCTCGACGGTGCGCTGGTGTGCACGCGCGCGGTCTACCGCAAGATGGCCAAGCGCGGTGGTGGCGCGATCGTCAACCAGTCGTCCACCGCGGCATGGCTGTACTCCAACTTCTACGGGCTGGCCAAGGTCGGGATCAACGGCCTGACCCAGCAGCTGGCGACCGAGCTGGGCGGACAGAACATCCGGGTCAACGCGATCGCACCAGGGCCCATCGACACCGAGGCCAACCGGACCACCACCCCGCAGGAGATGGTGGCCGACATCGTCAAGGGAATCCCGTTGTCGCGCATGGGTCAGCCCGATGATCTGGTCGGCATGCTGCTGTTCCTGCTGTCGGATCAGGCCAAATGGGTGACCGGCCAGATCTTCAACGTCGACGGCGGGCAGATCATAAGGTGACCCATCCGAAACTCGGCTATATCGGCCTGGGTAACCAGGGGGCGCCGATGGCCAAGCGCCTCGTCGACTGGCCCGGCGGGCTGGTCGTGTTCGACGTGCGCACCGATGCGATGACACCGCTCGCCGAACTCGGGGCCTCGCTGGCCGACACCGTCGCCGATGTCGCGGCCGCCGACGTGATCAGCGTGACCGTGCTCACCGACGCGCAGGTGCGCGATGTCGTCACCGAGCTCGGTGCCCACGCCAGGGAGGGCACCGTCATCGCGATCCACTCCACCATCGAGCCCGGGACTGCCGCAGAGCTCGCGCAGCAGCTGCGGCCCAAGGGAATACACGTCGTGGATGCGCCGGTCAGCGGCGGTGCGGGCGCCGCCGACAAGGGCGAGCTCGCCGTGATGGTCGGTGCCGACGACGCGGCCTACGACATCGTCAAACCGGTGTTCAAGAAGTGGGCGTCGATGGTGGTACGGGCGGGCGAACCCGGCGCGGGAACGCGGATGAAGATCGCCAGGAACATGCTGACGTTCATCGGGTTCGCCGCCGCATGCGAGGCACAGCGACTGGCCGAAGCGGCGGGGATCGACCTTCAGAAGCTGGGTCGGGTGGTGCGCCACTCCGATGCCCAGAGCGGTGGGCCCGGTGCCATCATGTTTCGAGACGACACCGCCCAGCTGGCACCCGACCACTTCCTGCACGACATGTTCGTCCACACCCGCGGGCTGGCCGAAAAGGACCTGAAGCTGGCGCTCGGCCTCGGCGAGGCCACCGGCGTGGAACTGCCGCTGGCCGAGATCGCGCTGCGGGATCTGGCCGCCGGTCTCGGCGTGCCCCATACCAGTCCGAGCACGAAGGAGTAAGAGATGGACGAGCTGCGGCGCAAGGGCCTCGAGAAGATGAACGAGGTCTATGGCTGGGAGATGCCCAATATCGAGGGCGACCCATATTTCGACCTGACCGTCGACCATCTCTTCGGCACCATCTGGTCGCGGCCCGGCCTGTCGATGCGCGACAAGCGCATCATGACGCTCACGGCCGTCGCCGCGGTGGGCAACTCCGACCTGGCCGAGATCCAGGCGAACGCGGCGCTGGCCAACGGCGAGCTCACCGGCGCGGAGCTCAAGGAGATGGCGGTCTTTTTGACCCATTACCTGGGCTTCCCGCTGGGCTCCAAGCTCGACGGCGCGGTGAGCAAGGTGATCAAGAAGCGCCAGAAGGCCGCCGAACGCGGTGAGGACGAGGACCGCAAGGCCAACGTGAACGCCGCCGTGCAGATGCATTCGGGCAGCAAAGTCCATGACGAGTAGGTACGCCGCGCTGACGCGCGACGAGCTCGCTGCCCTGGTCCCCGAGCTGCTGCTGATCGGCCAGTTGATCGACCGCTCCGGAATGGCTTGGTGCATCAGCAGTTTCGGCCGTGAAGAGATGCTGCAGATCGCGATCGAGGAATGGGCGGGCGCCAGCCCGCTCTACACCAAGCGGATGCAGAAGGCGCTCAACTACGAGGGCGTCGACATCATCACGATCTTCAAGGGGCTGCAGCTCGACATCGGCGCGCCACCGCAGTTCATGGACTTCCGTTACACCGTGCACGACCGCTGGCATGGCGAGTTCCACCTCGACCACTGCGGCGCGCTGCTCGACGTCGAGCCGATGGGCGAGGATTACGTCCGCGGTATGTGCCACGACATCGAGGACCCGACGTTCGACGCGACCGCGCTGGCGACCAACCGTAGGTGCCAGGTGCGACCCGTGCACCGTCCGCCGCGCACACCCGCCGACCGCCACCCGCACTGCCGGTGGACGGTGATCATCGACGAGTCATACCCCGAGGTGGATTTCATCCCGCAGCTCGACATCGTCGGGGCCAGCCGGGCCCATCACACCGAGCTCGATCCGATCGACCCGGCCGACGAAGGCCAGGCCGACTATTCGGGGCCGTTGGTGTCCGACGTGGACTTCGGTGCGTTCTCGCACTCGGCACTCGTGCGGATCGCCGACGAGGTGTGTCTGCAGATGCACCTGCTCGTATTGTCGTTCAACCTGGCGGTCCAGGCGCGGGCGAACGGCGATGCGGCATTGGAGGAGTCGATCCGCTACAAGTCCCTCATCGGTATCGCGGGGGTGGCCGCCGAGCGGATCCGCAACGCACTCAAGATCCCCGCGGACGCCGCCGGGGCGTTGCGGGTGCTGGAACTGCACCCGCTGCTCAACCCCGCGGCTTATGTGTCGGTCGACGTGGACCGCGACCATCTTCGCGTGCGCAGATCACCGGCCCACGACGACGGCGCCTGGATCTCGTTGGTGTCCCCGATGGCCGACTCTCCCGTGCAGGCCATCGTGCAGGGCGTCGACCCGCACCTGCGCGCCGAACTCGACGGCACCGAATCGGACTGGACGGTGCGGGTCATCCGCACGGACACCCCGGCGAAGGAATTCTCCGAAGTGCAGGTGTGCAAGGTGTCCGGCGGCGCTTCATGGGTGTTCGAGGACCGGAAGTCGCTACCGCTCACCGTGGTCTAGTGCATCGCCGATTGGTGCGCGGAGGGGCGGGCCGCCGTGTTTAGGCTGGACCGATGGTGGCGACGGCGAGACTGATGGCGGTGATCGTGCTGTCGGCGGTGGCGGCAACCGCGTGCGGGGAGCCTGACGCGTCGACGGCGCAATCCGGGCTCGACCTGTCCCGGCTTTCCGAGGTCGCCGCCGAGATCCCCGAGGCCGACTACATCGTCCAGACCGGCCGGCTGACCCGCTATCCGGAGAAGAACACCGAGATCGCCGAGGACTTCGTTCTTTTCGGGACACCCGCCGAGGCGGACCCGCAGGAGTGCGTGCTGCAGTTGAAGCCGGTGAAGGTCCAGCCCGGGGCGAGTGGCATGCGGGTCTCCGGTGATCCCGTGCGCGGCGAAGGCGGGATCCGGATCGTTGCGTACACCGACACGGTGCAGACCAGCGAGCTGATGAATCCGGCCTGCCAACGATTCCGGTACTCCGCGCCGCAGCTGCACGTGGAGGGGACCGTGCAGCAGTTGACTCCTCCGACGATCGACGACGCCGGCCTGGTGGCGCTGAAGAACCAGGTCGACGAGAATGCGCTGACCGACTACTACTACGGCGCGCTGCTGGAGGACCCTGAGGGTCTGGAAAGCCACGTGTACGTCAGCGTCCAGGCCCGTCTGAACCGAGACGCCGAGTACGAGCCGCTGGTGCCGGACCTTCTCGTCAAAGCCGTTGCGGCCGTGCGGGGCCGCTAGCGCGGACGGCCCAGCGCCGGGTCCGGCATGACGATCCCGGCATGGGGCCAGAGCTCGACGGTGCCCGCGGGGATCAACGCGTTCGGATCGACCCCGGTTCGGATCTCCGACAGGTCGACCGGCGCCTCGGGAATCGAGGGCCGGTACGCGGGGCTGTTCGGGTCGGGAACCCAGGCGCCCGAACCGGGAATCAGTTCCATGTGATTCGCCGGCCCCAACGGGAGCTTGCCGTATTCGTCCGGAATCGCAGGAATGTAGACGATGTCGTCAAGACCCAGTGGGGCACGGGGCGGTTTGGGCCGGTATCCGGGTGCGTTCGGGTCCGGCACCCAGACCCCGGATCCCGCAACCAGTTCCATCTCCCACGGCCTGCCCAGTTCGCCCGGGGCTCGATACACGATGTCGGCCAGATCCAGCGTGGTCTCCGCAACGGCACCGTCGGTTTCGGCATCGTCACCGACTCCGAGGGCCTCGACCCCGTCGTCCGTGCCGGCAACTTTCGTCGGCTCGCCGACCCCGGCAACTGTCGTCGGCTCGCCGAGCCCGGCGTACTCGGCCCCGAGCCCGCGGATCCGCTCGGCGATCACCGCCAGCTCGCTGTTCGACGTCGTGACGATCTCGGCGATCGCTCCGGAGCCCTTGCCGACGATGGGTACCAACATCTGCTCCCCGACAGCACCTTTCGGCACCGACGCCGCGGCGTCGGTCACCCATTGCCGGATCGCGTCGAGCCGCTCGCGTCCGTAGGCGACCACAGCGGCCGAGCGGTCTACCTCGGCGCCGACGCGCCGGTCGAGGTCCGCCAGCCTGCCCAGGATGCGGGCGTGCCGGGCGTTCCTGGCGTCGTAGGCTTCGGCTGCGGTGCCGCTCCAGTCGGCGCCCGGACCCGCCGACCGGGCGTCGGTCTCCAGCGCACGCAATGTCGGGCTGTCGTCGAATCCGCCGCCCGGCTGAGGGATTCCGGCACCGAAGGTCGCGCGGGCCCGTGACCATGTCGTCAAGAAGCCGGCCAGCACGCTCATTTCTCGAGTCTAGGACGCGCGCCGCGGGCCCTTGGGCACCAATTTCAGTGCGGGAGTATCGCGTTGCCGACCCATCGCCGCAGATAGCCGCGCAGCTCGTCGCCGTGGCGCGGTGGGCGTCCTGGGTCGAGGACGAACGACTGGATGATGCGCAGCAGGTGCTCGGAGAGCTGGCCCAGTTCGTCTTCGTCGAAACCGGCCTGCGCCCAGTCGACGTCCAGCCGCCCGACCATGTCGCGAGCAAAACGCAACGCGATGTCCGAGGTCACCGACTGCACATGCGTCGAGCGGCCCGGCACCATGATCAGGCCGATGTACTTCTCCCGGGGCAGCCATTCCAGCGCGGTCGCCACCGCCTCTGCGACAGCCTCGCGGGGGTCGGTGACACCGGCCATATGCGCGGTCAGGCGTTCGAGGAAGCCGTCGACGGCGTGCACCGCCCCCGCCACGAGCAGGGCTTCCGTGGACGGGAAGTACCGATACACCGTCTGGCGGGTCACGCCGACGGTGCGCGCGACGTCGGAGATGCTGAAGTCGGCGCCGCGATCCTCGATCACCTTGCCCGCCGCGGCCAGGATCCGGGCGACGGCCTCCTCGTCGGAGGCCGGTTTGGCTCCTGACCATCCGTGGGTGCGCACGAACGAACTCTAGGCCACCTGCCGGACGGGATCCCGCGGTCGGCTATCTGTAGGCGACCTGCAGGTCCTTGACCCCGTTGATCCAGCCCGAGCGCAGCCGTTGCGGCTCGGCGAGCTTCGAGATGTCGGGGATCTGGTCGGCGATCTCGTCGAACATCAACTTGATCTCCATCCGCGCCAGATTCGCGCCGATGCAGAAGTGAGCCCCGTTACCGCCGAAGGCCAAGTGCGGGTTCGGGTTCCGCAAAATGTCAAAGGTGAAGGGGTCGGCGAACACCTCGTCGTCGAAGTTCGCCGAGCTGTAGAACAACCCGACCCGTTGTCCCTTGGCTATCGTGACCCCACCGACCTCGACATCGTCCAGCGCGGTGCGCTGGAAGCAGTGCACCGGGGTGGCCCACCGGATGATCTCGTCGACCGCGGTCTCCGGCCGCTCCCGCTTGTAGAGCTCCCACTGGTCGGGGTTGTCGAAAAACGCGTTCATGCCGTGGGTCATCGCGTTGCGGGTGGTCTCGTTGCCGGCCACCGCGAGCAGGATCACGAAGAACGCGAACTCGACCTCGCCGAGGGAGTCGCCGTCGAGATCGGCCTGGATCAGCCGGGTGACGATGTCGTCGGCCGGGCAGCGGCGCCGCTCCTCGGCCATCGTGTACGCGTAACCCATCAGCTCGGCGTTGGCCATCGTCGGGTCGGAGTCGAAGTCCGGGTCGTCGGTGTTCATGATCGCGTTGGACCAGCCGAACAGCTTCTCGCGGTCGCCCTCGGGGACGCCGATCAGATCGGCGATCGCCTGCAGGGGCAGCATCGTCGCGACGTCGTCGACGAAGTTGCCACGGTCCTTCTCGGCGGCGCGGCGGACGATCTCGCGGGCGGCGTCGGCGAGCTTGGCCTCCATGCCGGCGACGGCACGCGGGGTGAACAGTCGCGAGATGATCTTGCGTAACCGGGTGTGTTCGGGGGCGTCGTGGTTGATCAGCAGTGCCTTGGTCAGGTCGAGCTGTTCGGCGGTGACCCCGTCGGGCAGCCGCATCACCGCGCCCTTGGCATTGGTGGACCACGCCGACCCGTTGCGGGAGATCGCCTTGATGTCCTCGTGGCGGGAGATCACCCAGTAGCCGCCGTCGTCGAAGATCGACTCCTCCTGCGCGTTCCACCACACCGGAGCGGTCTTGCGCAGCTCGGCGAACTCGGTGACCGGAATGCCTCTGAGCAGCACATCCGGATCGGTGAAGTCGTATCCCCGGGGGAGAAACGGGCAACTCGTCGCCGCGGCATTCTCGACGGTCATCGGCGTTCACTCCTCTGTGAGGTACGGCACTCAGGACCGACCATACACTGACTTCACAATTGTATGGCCGAATCGGATGGATGCCGCCCGGCCCGTTGCCACTAGGGTGGGCATCTGTGCACGTCCTGGTAGTTGGATCCGGAGCCCGTGAACACGCGCTGCTGCTTGCCCTGCGCCGAGACCCGGAGGTCGACGGATTGTCGGTCGCGCCCGGCAACGCCGGCACCGCCTCGATCGCCGATCAGTACGACCTCGACGTCACCTCCGGTGACGCCGTCGTCGCGCTGGCCAAGCGGGTCGGGGCCGATCTGGTGGTGATCGGGCCGGAGGTGCCGCTGGTGCTCGGCGTCGCCGACGCCGTGCGCGCCGCGGGTATCGCGTGCTTCGGCCCGACGAAGGACGCCGCCCGGATCGAGGGGTCCAAGGCGTTCGCCAAGGACGTGATGGCCGCCGCCGGGGTGCGCACCGCGGGAAGCGAGATCGTCGACAATCCCGCCCACCTCGACGCGGCGCTGGACCGCTTCGGTCCGCCGGCCGGCCAGCGGGCGTGGGTTGTCAAAGACGACGGCCTCGCCGCGGGCAAGGGCGTTGTCGTCACGACCGACCGCGACGCCGCCCGCGCACATGCCGCGAGCCTGCTCGACGCCGGTCATCCGGTGCTGCTCGAGTCGTTCCTGGACGGTCCCGAGGTGTCGCTGTTCTGTGTGGTCGACGGTGAGACGGTGGTTCCGCTGTTGCCCGCGCAGGATTTCAAGCGGGTCGGCGACGGGGACACCGGACCCAACACCGGCGGGATGGGGGCCTACACCCCGCTGCCGTGGCTGCCCGCCGAGGTCACCCGCCAGATCGTCGACGAGATCGTCAAACCCGTTGCCGCCGAGATGGTCCGGCGCGGCAGCGCATTCTCCGGCCTGTTGTACGCCGGCCTGGCGATCACCTCCAACGGTCCCGCGGTCGTGGAATTCAACTGCCGTTTCGGCGATCCCGAGACCCAGGCGGTGCTCGCCCTGCTCGACTCGCCGCTCGGTCAACTGCTGCGCGCCGCCGCCACAGAGGAACTGGCCGAACAGCCACCTCTGCAGTGGCGCGACGGATCCGCGGTCGCGGTGGTGGTGGCCGCGGAGAACTATCCCGGCCGGCCCCGGGTCGGTGACGTGATCCACGGCGCGGACGCGCCGGGGGTGCTGCACGCCGGCACCGCGCGCCGCGACGACGGCAGCGTGGTGTCCTCGGGTGGCCGGGTGCTGGCGGTCGTCGGGGTCGGCGCCGATCTGGCCGCGGCGCGGGAATCCGCGTACCACACCATCGCCGGTATCCGCCTGCCGGGCAGCCACTTCCGTCACGACATCGGTCAGGCCGCGGCCGAGGGCCGGATCTCGCTGCCGGGCTAGCGGCCAGAAGGTCAGGCCGTCAGCAGCGGCGCGGCCCAGGTCAGCTCCGGCGTGAGCTGGGAGGACCAGAACGCCGCGTTGTGTCCGCCGGGGGAGAACCCGCCGGCGGGCGGCGTCGGCAACTGCGCGATGAACTGCTGCGTCGCCGCGGCGAACGGGTCGTCGAAACCACAGTCGATGCGCAACGGGATCCCGTCGAGGCCGGTCAGGCCCCACACACTGTTGGCGGCGTAGTCCTCGGCGCTGTCGAACGCGCCCGGGGCCGCGGCGCCCGGCGCGGTCCACAGCGCCGGGCTGACCGCGCAGATCGCCGCGGTGCGGGCGGGACCCAGTCGGGATCCGAGCAGCATCGCACCATAGCCGCCCATCGACCATCCGAGGAACGCGACCCGGGAGGTGTCGAGCCCCTCGTCGGCCAGCAGCGGCAGGAACTCGTCGAGCACCATCGCCCCCGAGTCGTCTCCGGAGGCGCGCCGGTGCCAGTAGCCGTTACCGCCGTCCACCGCGGCGATCGCGAACGGAGGTAGCCCCGCGCTCACCGCGTCGGCGAGAAACCGTTCGACGCCCATCGACATCACCGTGCCGGCCGAGGAGTCCTTGCCGTGCAGCAGGATCACCGGCCGTAGCGGCACGGTCTGGCCCGGCGGGCGGGCGATTGCCCAGTTCACCGTCGTCCCGTTGCGTGCCGCGGACACGAAGGAGCCGGTGGCGTATCCGGCGGGACTCGTGGACGCGCCGGGGGCGGCCGAGGCCGGCGCCGAGTCGACCGCGGCCACGGCGGCCGTGCCCGCCGCGGCGATCAGCCCGGCGCGCAGGCCGAGCGCGAGCATGCCCCGGCGGTTCATCATCGGCATGGGCGACATCTTGCCACCGGCCGCCGTGCCGCCGCGCCGATCGGCCGGCCGGCCGGGGCCCTGGGATTCGCCGAAACCCCGGTGCCGACGGCCCCGCGGCTGGCAGCATGCTACGAGTGACGGCAGCGGTCACTCCCAAGGGAGAACGTCGGCGGTATGCGCTGGTCAGTGCAGCCGCGGACCTTCTCTGCGAAGGGGGCTTCGACGCGGTGCGGCACCGCGCCGTCGCGCGCCGCGCCGGGCTGCCGCTGGCCTCGACGACGTACTACTTCTCTTCGCTGGAAGATCTCATCGCATGCGCGGTCGAGCACGTCGGGCTGCGCGAGAGCGCACAGTTGCGCGACCGCGTCACCGCGCTGTCCCGGCGCCGCCGGGGCGCGGAGGCGACCGCGGACATCCTCGTCGACCTCCTCATCGGCGACAATCCCGAACGCGTCATCGAACAGGTGATCTCGCGCTACGAACGGTATATCGCCTGCGCGCGCCAACCCGGGCTACGCGAAATCCAGCGCCGGATCCTGCGCCAGCGCAGCGACGCGGTCGTGGAGGTCGTCGAACGTTCCGGCCGGTCCGTGCGCACCGAACTGGTCACCGCACTGGTCTGTGCCGTCGACGGCGCGGTGGTCGCGGCGCTCGTCGGCGACGGGGACGGCCCCCGCGCGACGGCACGGGCGACGCTCATCGACGTGATCGATGTGCTGGCCCCGTTCAACTAGGGCGTTTGCATTCCGCCGGCTTCGGTTAAACCGTCGGGGTGAAAAACGCCGGGGCGCTGCGCGCTGCCTTCGATACGGGTGCGGTCACCTCACGCATCTCGCCACGGACACGTCACAGGCACGGTTTATCGCGTTGGTACCGCATATCCCGACGCGCTGTTCGATGATGAGTGATCTGCGCGAGTCGGTGAGGAGGGCGTGATGTCAGAACAAACCGCCGGCCCGAAGGGCTCCGAGAAACAACCCGAGCTCAAGCGGGTGATGGGCCCCGGCCTGCTGCTGTTGTTCGTCGTCGGCGACATCCTGGGCACCGGCGTGTACGCGCTCGTCGGCGACGTCGCCGCCGAAGTCGGTGGCGCCGCGTGGCTTCCGTTCCTCATCGCGTTCGCCGTCGCGACGATCACCGCGTTCAGCTACCTGGAGCTGGTGACCAAGTACCCGCAGGCCGCCGGCGCTGCGCTGTACGCGCACAAGGCGTTTGGTATCCATTTCATCACCTTCCTGGTCGCGTTCATCGTGATGTGCTCCGGGATCACCTCGGCGTCAACGGCTTCCAGGGCGTTCGCGGCGAACTTCTTCACCGGAGTCGGAGTGGAGGACGCACCGAAGGCCGGCGTGCTGATCCTGGCGCTGCTGTTCATGGCCGCCCTCGCCGCGATCAACTATCGCGGTGTCGGTGAGAGCGTCAAGCTCAACGTCGTACTGACCATCGTCGAGATCACCGGCCTGATCCTGGTGATCGCCGTGGGTTTGTGGGCGTTCACCGGCGGTGGTGACGTCGACTTCTCCCGCATCGTCGCGTTCGAGACCGCCGAGGACAAGAACACCTTCCTGGCGGTCACCGCGGCCACCTCGCTGGCGTTCTTCGCGATGGTCGGCTTCGAGGATTCGGTGAACATGGCCGAGGAGACCAAGGACCCGGTCAAGACGTTCCCGAAGATCCTGCTCTCGGGTCTGTCGATCGCTGGTGTCGTCTACATCCTGGTGTCGATCGTCGCGGTGGCGCTGGTGCCGATCGGCAAGCTGGAGGAGAGCGACACCCCGCTGGTCGAGGTGGTCCGCGCCGGAGCTCCGGGCCTGCCGATCGACACCATCCTGCCGTTCCTGACGATGTTCGCGGTGTCGAACACCGCGCTGATCAACATGCTGATGGCCAGCCGCCTCATCTACGGCATGGCCCGCCAGCACGTGCTGCCGCCGGTGCTGGGGCTGGTCCACCCGAAGCGGTTGTCGCCGTGGGTGGCGATCATCTTCACCACGGTGATCGCGTTCGGCCTGATCATCTACGTGTCGACCGCCGCGAGCAGCAACGCGATCGCCATCCTCGGCGGAACGACCAGTCTGCTGCTGCTCGCGGTGTTCGCCGTCGTCAACGTCGCGGTGCTGGTGCTGCGCCGCGATGTCCGTGAGGCAGGCGGGCACTTCAAGACCCCGACCGCGCTGCCGGTGATCGGGTTCGTCGTCTCGCTGTATCTCGTGCTGCCGTTCTCGGGCCGGCCCGCCCAGCAGTACATCGTCGCCGGGGGCCTGGTCGTCATCGGGATCGTGCTGTTCTTCCTGACCCAGCAGATCAACAAACAGCTCGGCATCAAGGACGGCCACATCACCGACCCGACCACCCTGGGATCGATGCCCGACTAGGACTCCTGGTGCAGGCGGCCCAACCGCGTCTCCAGCAACTTGACGCGGTGCGAATTGCCCTCCAGGGCAATGTATTCCGGGCCGTAGATGGCCAGCAGGGCGTCGTCGAGGCGACGGACCGCCCCGGCCGGGTAGCGATAGTCCATCGCCGCGTTCACGGCCTCGGTGTCGATGCCGGCCAGCACCGTGTCGACCTCGTCGATCGAGTCGATGCCGAGGTCGAGCAGCAGCCCCGCGATCCACGTGTAGTGGTCGGTGCGTGACCACCCGGCATCCGGGAACCGGTTGCCCAGATAGGTGGCCAACACCGGCGTCGGGATCCGCGGATCGCTGGTGGTTTCGGGGGTGGCCGTTTCGGGCAGCGATGTCCGTAGCCGTTCGCGCACCGCGGAGAACTCGCGGTCGGCGAGCTCGAGCAGACCCGCGGCCAGCGTGAAGCGACGGTCCAGATCGGGCACATGAGCGGCGGGAATCGAACCCTTGTAACGGATCTCGTGTTCGAACTCGGCCCAGGCGTGCTGCAGCACGGTGCGCACCTGGATGGACGCCGGCTGCTGAATGCCCTCGACCCCGACCAGCAGATGCCTGCTGGCGTAGCCCCAGCGGCCCTCGCGAGCGGTCTCCTGACCCATGTCGCGGTCGTCGAGAAGACGCATCTCCTCGGCGAGCAGTTCGGCCACCGTGTCGACGTCCTCCCGCAGGTAGGTGATGACACGCAACCCGATCAGATCGGTGACCTCCACCAGCGGCTCGGTGAACAGCGGCGTCCCGTCGGGGCCGCGGCGTTCGGCCTTGGCGGCGAACGAGTCCACGCTCTTGGTGCGCGCCGCGACGGACAGATAGTTGATGCCGGCGTCGTCGAGTAGTCCGGTCACCAACTCCAGGTACTGGGCGGTGGCCTCCACCAGGGCCGGGCGCCGGGCGGCGTACTCGGCGACCGCCGCCGACGGGCCCGCGGACTCGGGGGCCCGGATCCGCGGCTTCGGCGCCGGCGGCGGGGTCTCGGGTAACCGGTCCGGCGGCAGCGACGGGGTGACGATGTAGCCGGAGGCGTGGTCGCCGTAGATGGTGACGTCCTGCGGCCGGTGATACCAGTACAGCCCGACATAGGCGCAGATCACCGCGTCGACGGGGTCCTCGTCCCGGTCGAGGTGGCTGGGCTTGGTCGCGGCCTCGACCCGCTTGCGCAGTTCCACCCACGACACGCTGCGGTTCACCCGCAACCTCGGCGTCGAATCGTCGAGCCCCTCGATCAGCGTCATCAACTGCAGCAGTGCGCGGTGGCGGCTCTCGAATGGTCCGCGCTTGTACTTCAGCGTCTTGTCCAGACCGAACAGCACGACGGTCGCCGGGTGCGGATACACCTCGATCGCCCGGCGCGGCGAGGCCGAGTTCGGATCCGTGTCCAGCCCGAGGCGTTCGGCGATCCGCGCGGCGCGCGGGTGCTTGAACTCGGGCCGGTCGGTGAAGGCGGGCCGGGCGCCTGCCTCGAACCGCTGGAAATCCCGGTTGAACTGCGCCTCCGCGGGGCGGAAGCCCGTCGGGTTCTTCACGATCAGCGGGGCGTCGATGGCGACCAGGCATTCGGAGTCGGTGTACGGGGCGACGGCGGCGGCGATGCTGTCGTCGTCGGTCGCCGCTCCCACGTGCAACAGACGCCCGTCGGTGTCGATCACGGCCACGCCGGTTTGGTTCTTCTCACCCCACGCAAGGTCGAGCCCGACGAAGTTCATGCGCCTACTGTGCCCGATCGCCCGGCAGGGGGGCTCGTAAGCTGTGTGTTCGTGAGCATCCCGAACGTCCTGGCCAACCGCTACGCCAGCGAGGAGATGGTGGCCATCTGGTCACCGGAAGCCAAGATCGTCGCCGAACGGCGATTGTGGCTGGCCGTGTTGAAGGCGCAGGCAGAACTCGGTGTCGACGTGCCCGATGGCGTCGTCGCCGACTACGAGCGGGTGCTGGAGAACGTCGACCTGGCCTCGATCGCCGCCCGCGAGCGGGTCACCCGCCACGACGTGAAGGCCCGCATCGAGGAGTTCAACGCACTCGCGGGCCATGAGCACGTGCACAAGGGCATGACCAGCCGCGACCTCACCGAGAACGTCGAGCAGCTGCAGATCCGGCGGTCGCTGGAACTCGTGCACGCCCACGGCGTCGCGGTCGTCGCGCGCCTGGCCGAACGTGCCGCGCTGTACCGCGACCTCGTGATGGCCGGACGCTCGCACAACGTCGCCGCGCAGGCCACGACGCTCGGCAAACGGTTCGCGTCGGCGGCCGAGGAGATGCTGGTCGCGCTGCGGCGTGTCGAGGAACTGATCGCGCGCTACCCGCTGCGCGGGATCAAGGGCCCGATGGGAACCGCTCAGGACATGCTCGACCTGTTCGACGGTGACACCGAGCGCCTCGCCGACCTGGAGCGCCGGGTGGCCCAGTTCCTCGGCTTCACCGACATGTTCACCAGCGTCGGGCAGGTCTATCCCCGGTCCCTCGACCACGACGTCGTCTCGGCGCTCGTGCAGCTCGGTGCCGGTCCGTCGTCGCTGGCGCACACCATCCGGCTGATGGCAGGCCACGAACTGGTCACCGAGGGGTTCGCACCCGGGCAGGTCGGCAGCTCGGCGATGCCGCACAAGATGAACAGCCGTTCCTGCGAGCGGGTCAACGGCCTGCAGGTGGTGCTGCGCGGCTACGGCTCGATGGCCGCCGAACTCGCCGGCGCGCAGTGGAACGAGGGCGACGTGTTCTGCTCGGTGGTGCGCCGCGTCGCGCTGCCGGATGCGTTCTTCGCCATCGACGGGCAGACCGAAACGTTCCTGACCGTGCTCGACGAGTTCGGCGCCTACCCCGCGGTGATCCAGCGCGAGCTCGACCGCTACCTGCCGTTCCTGGCCACCACCCGGATGCTGATCGCCGCCGTCCGCGCCGGCGTCGGGCGCGAGACCGCCCACGAGGTGATCAAGGAGCACGCCGTCGCGGTGGCGCTCGCGATGCGGGAGAAGGGTGCCGAACCCGATCTGCTCGACCGGCTGGCCGCCGACCCGCGGCTGCCGCTGGACCGCGCCGCGCTCGACGCCGCGCTCGCCGACAAGCAGGTCTTCACCGGTGCCGCCGCCGACCAGGTGGACCGTGTGGTCGCCCAGGTCGACGACCTGGTGGCCCGCTTCCCCGACGCGGCGAAGTACACCTCGGGCGCGATTCTGTGAGAGCTGCTGAGGGCGAACGACATTGGGTGGTCGGCCGCAGCGGCTCCGCCTAGTCTGGGTGCGATGGATTCCGGACAACCCGACATCAGGGCCTCGGACGCCGACCGCGCCGCGGTGACGCAGATCCTCGAGCACGCGGTGGGCCAGGGGATGCTGACCCTCGACGAGTACGCCGAGCGGATCGACGTCGTCCTCGCCGCGCGCACCCGGCGCGAATTGGACACCGTCATCGCCGACCTGCCCCACGTGCGGCGTCAGCCGGCGCCCGCGCCGCCAGAGGTGCTCAAGAGCTGGATGTCGAGCATCCAGCGCAAGGGCCAGTGGACCGTGCCGGCCCGGATACAGCTGGTGACCCGGATGTGCTCCACCGCGCTGGATTTCACGTCCGCGGTGCTGCACAGCCCGGTCGTGCACATCGACATCGACGACTACTTCAGCTCGACCGAGCTGATCCTGCCGGACGGGGCGACCGCCGACCTGAACGGCATCGGCAACGTCGCGTCGTCGACCGCGGTGAAGGTGACCTCCAGTCCGCCGTCGCGGTCCCTGCACGTCGTCGTCACCGGCAAGGTCCGGTTCGGCTCGGTGACCGCCAAACACCCGTTCGGCACCGCGCTCAGGCGGCTGCTCAAGTAGGGCAGGACGCGACATCCCGCGCGCACAGATCGACGGCGCCCCCGGGCGGGAAAACCCGCGGGCTATTCGGCGCGCTTGAGGTTCGCGGCGCGAATCCCCGACGCACGCAGTTCCAGCGCGGCGAGCCCGCGGATCGCGATCCGGTCCTGGTGGCGCCACGCACCGACCGGGTCGGGGCTGACCGCGGCGAGCTTGGGCAGCGGCCGGTTCGCCAGCGCCCGCAGCGCGAGCAGTTCCTCACCGGCCCAGGTCGAGGACAGCGTCACCGCCGTCCATTTGCGCCGGTAGAAGCGCAGCCGAAGGAACAGCCACGGCATCACCAACGCCAGGATCGGCGGCGCCGCGACCGCGAGCGCCAACAACCACGACAACCAGCCGGCGGTGACACCCAGCGACTGGCCTGCGCCGGCGATCTCCCGGGCGGCGTCGCCGGCGCCGCGCAGCGGACCCGCCAGCGCACCGCCGACCAGCGGCACGCCGTCAGCGCTTTCCCCGGCGTTGTCGAGGTTGCCTGCGACGCCGTTGGCGCCGCTTTCCACCTGGTAGCCGAACTCGGCGAGGGTGGACACGGCCGAATGGACCGCCGCGCCGACCCAGACCCAGATCGAGATCCAGGTGAGCACGACGACATCGCTGACCACTTGCCACAGCAGCCGACCGGGCGTCGACGCGTAGGGGACCCACCGTGACTTCATGCGATCGATCACAGCACACAGACGCTCTTCGGCGGACCGATAGGCTGGCCCGATGCGTCCCGCTCTGTCCGACTACCAGCATCTGGCCAGCGGCAAGGTTCGTGAGCTCTACCGCGTCGACGACCGGCACCTGTTGTTCGTCGCGACGGACCGGATCTCGGCCTACGACCACATCCTCGACAGCGAGATCCCGGACAAGGGCCGCGTGCTGACCGCGATGAGCGTGTTCTTCTTCGGCCTGATCGACTCGCCGAACCATCTCGCCGGGCCGCCCGACGACGAGCGCATCCCGGCCGAGGTGCTGGGCCGGGCGCTGCTGGTCAAGCAGCTGGACATGCTGCCCGTCGAGGCGGTGGCCCGCGGCTATCTGACCGGCTCGGGACTCCTCGACTATCAGAAGACGGGCTCGGTGTGCGGTATCGCGCTGCCGTCCGGCCTGGTCGAGGCGAGCCGGTTCGACGAGCCCCTGTTCACCCCCGCGACCAAGGCCGACCTCGGGGAACACGATGTGAACATCTCGTTCGACCACGTCGTCGCGCTGATCGGCGCCGAGCGCGCCGAAGAACTGCGCGACCGCACCTTGGCGACCTATCGCCGGGGCGCCGAGCACGCGCTGACCAACGGCATCATCGTCGCCGACACGAAGTTCGAGTTCGGCGTCGACGACGACGGCACCCTGACGCTGGCCGACGAGGTGTTCACGCCGGACTCGTCGCGTTACTGGCCCGCCGACGACTACGTGGTCGGCCAGGTACAGAACAGTTTCGACAAGCAGTTCGTGCGCAACTGGCTCACCGGCCCGGAGTCGGGCTGGGATCGCAACGGCGATCAGCCGCCACCACCGCTGCCCGCCGAGATCGTGACCGCCACCCGGGCGCGGTACATCGAAGCCTACGAACGCATCTCAGGACTGCGGTTCGACGACTGGATTGGAGGCACCGCGTGAGCGGTGACATCGCACCACCCACCGCCAAGCGGGTCGACACCCGCCGGGAGCATCACGGGGACGTCTTCGTCGATCCGTACGAATGGCTGCGCGACAAGTCCAGCAAGGACGTCATCGACTACCTGGAAGCCGAGAACGCGTTCGTCGAACACGTCACCGAGGACCTTGCGCCGTTGCGGCAGAAGATCTTCGACGAGATCAAAGCCAGGACCAAGGAGACCGACCTGTCGGTGCCCACCCGCCGCGGCGACTGGTGGTACTACGGCCGCAGCTTCCAGGGCAAGCAGTACGGCGTGCAATGCCGCTGCCCCGTCACCGATCCCGACGACTGGACGCCGCCGGAACTCGACGAGAACACCGAGATCCCCGGCGAGCAGGTGCTGCTCGACGAGAACATCGAGGCCGAGGGGCACGACTTCTTCTCCCTCGGTGCGGCCACCGTCAGCATCGACGGGAACATCCTGGCGTACTCGGTCGACGTCAAGGGCGATGAGCGGTACACGCTGCGGTTCAAGGACTTACGGACCGGAAAGCGCTACGACGACGAGATCGAAGGCATCGGTGCGGGCGCCACCTGGGCGGCCGACAACCAGACCGTCTACTACGTCACCGTCGACGACGCGTGGCGGCCCGACACGGTGTGGCGGCATCGGCTGGGTGCCGAGACGCCCGACGAGAAGGTCTACCACGAACCCGACGAGCGGTACTGGATCGGCGTGGGTCGGACCCGCAGCAACAAGTACCTGATGATCGCCGCCGGCAGCGCGGTGACCTCGGAGCTGCGCTACGCCGACGCCACCGACCCCGACGCCGAGTTCACCGTCGTGTGGCCGCGACGCGACGCGGTCGAGTATTCGGTCGAGCACGCCGTGGTCGGCGGTGAGGACCGCTTTCTGATCCTGCACAACGACGGGGCCGAGAACTTCACCCTGGTCGAGGCGCCGGTCGCCGACCCGACCGACGTGCGCACCCTGATCGACCACCGCGACGACGTCCGGTTGGACGCCGTCGACGCGTTCGACAGCCACCTGGTGCTGAGCTACCGCAGCCAGGCCCTGCCGCGGATCCAGTTGTGGCCGCTGACCGACACCGGATACGGCACGGCGCAGGACGTCTCGTTCGACTCCGAGCTGATGTCGGTGGGGCTGTCGGCCAACCCGAACTGGAGCGCACCGAAACTGCGCATCGGCGCGACGTCCTTCGTCACACCGGTGCGCATCTACGATCTGGACCTCGCCACCGGGGAACGCACGCTGCTGCGCGAACAGCCGGTGCTGGGCGACTACCGGCCCGAGGACTACGTCGAGCGCCGGGACTGGGCCGTCGCGGCCGACGGTGCCCGGGTCCCGATCTCGATCATCCACCGGGCCGGGCTGCAGTTCCCGGCGCCCGCGCTGCTCTACGGATACGGCGCCTACGAATCCTGTGAGGATCCGCGGTTCTCCATCGCGCGGCTGTCCCTGCTGGACCGCGGCATGGTGTTCGCGGTCGCGCACGTGCGCGGCGGCGGCGAACTCGGCAGGCCCTGGTACGAGCACGGCAAGTTGCTGGAGAAGCGCAACACCTTCACCGACTTCATCGCGGTGGCCCAGCATCTCGTCGACACCGGGATCACCCGGTCGGAGAACCTGGTGGCCTACGGCGGCAGCGCGGGTGGGCTGTTGATGGGCGCGGTGGCCAACATGGCGCCGGACCTGTTCGCAGGCATCCTGGCCGCGGTGCCGTTCGTCGATCCGCTGACCACGATCCTCGATCCGTCGCTGCCGCTGACCGTCACCGAATGGGACGAATGGGGCAATCCGCTGGAAGACCCCGAGGTCTACCGGTACATGAAGTCCTACTCACCGTACGAGAACGTCGAGACGAAGAACTATCCGGCGATCCTGGCGATGACGTCGCTGAACGACACCAGGGTGTACTACGTCGAACCCGCAAAATGGGTTGCCGCGCTGCGCTATTCGCAGGCCGACCCGAGCGCTGACGCGGCGAAGGTGCTGCTCAAGACGGAGATGAACGCCGGCCACGGCGGCATCAGCGGGCGCTACGAGCGATGGAAGGAGACCGCGTTCCAGTACGCGTGGGTCCTCGACGTCGCGAAGGCCGAACACTCCGGTTAGCCCGCGCATGACCAGGGGCAGCTACCACCACGGCGACCTGAAGGCCGTCATCCTCGGCCACGCGGCCGCGCTGGTCGCCGAGCGCGGCGCGGACGGCGTCTCACTGCGTGAGTTGGCCCGCGCCGCAGGCGTTTCCCATGCCGCGCCGGCGCACCACTTCACCGATCGGCGTGGCCTGTTCACCGCCCTGGCCGCACAGGGATGGCGGATGCTGGCGGCCGCACTGGCGCAGTCCGGACCGCAATTCCTGGACGCGGCACTGGAATACGTGCGGTTCGCCGTGGAACACCCCGGCCACTACGAGGTGATGTTCGATCGTTCCCTGGTCAACCCCGACGACCCGGAGCTCATCGCGGCCCAGACCGCGGCAGGCACCGAATTGGCCGCCGGGGTCGGGACACTCGACGACGCACGCGCCAAAGACGACCCCCAGGCCGCCGGCCTGGCGGCGTGGTCTCTGGTGCACGGGTTCGCGATGCTGTGGCTCAACGAGGCGATCGACACCCATGCCGACCCCGTCGACACCGTCCAACGCGTGGCCGGGATGCTGTTCGCCCCGGGATCCGATGTCGGCGGCGAGCGCGGGTAGCGTCGGCGCCATGACTTCTGCGCTCACCGAGATCCCGCTGACCACGCTCGACGGCCGCCCCACCACGTTGGCCGAGTTGGCCGACGGCGCCGCGCTGGTCGTCAACGTCGCGTCCAAATGCGGCCTGACTCCCCAGTACAGCGCGCTCGAACAACTGGCCAAGGACTACGGCCCCCGCGGGCTGACCGTGATCGGGGTGCCGTGCAACCAGTTCATGGGGCAGGAGCCCGGCACCGCGGAGGAGATCCAGACGTTCTGCTCCACCACCTACGGCGTCACGTTCCCGCTGCTGGCCAAGACCGACGTCAACGGCGCCGACCGGCATCCGCTCTACGCCGAACTGACCAAGGCCGCCGACGACACCGGCGAGGCCGGCGACGTGCAGTGGAACTTCGAGAAGTTCCTGCTCGCCCCCAGCGGCGAGGTGGTCAAACGGTTCCGCCCGCGCACCACCCCGGACGCTCCCGAGGTGGTCGCCGCGATCGAGGCCGTGCTGCCGCGATAGTCCTGCGTTCGTCACCCATACGTGCCGTGGCATCCACCGGCCGGACATCTGGGGTCGCCACACTGCGGAGGTGGCAGGACAACTGATCGTCTCGGTCTCCGGCATCGGGGACCGCACGCTCGACGACGTCGTGGCGTTCCGCGCCGAACTCGCCCGGCGCCGGGTCCCGGCGTCACTGCTGGTCGCGCCGCGCCTGAAAGCCGGTTACCGGCTCGACCGGGACACCGCGACCATCGAGTGGCTCGCGGCGCAGCGCGGCGCGGGCGACGCGCTGGTCCTGCACGGGTTCGACGCCGCGGCCACCAAGGCCCGCCGAAATGAGTTCGCGACGCTGCCCGCGCACGAGGCGAATCTGCGGTTGATGGCCGCCGACCGGATCCTCGAACACCTCGGCCTACGCACCCGGCTGTTCGCCGCGCCCGGCTGGAACGTCTCCGACGGTGCACTGAAGGTGCTGCCGCGCAACGGGTTCCGTGTGCTTGCCGGATGGTCGGGCATCACCGATTTGGTCCGTCGCGACACCGTGCGGGCCCGGGTCCTCGGCATCGGCGAAGGCTTCCTCACCGAACCGTGGTGGTGCCGCACGGTCGTGCTGGCCGCCGAGCGCACCGCGCGCCGTGGCGGGGTCGTGCGGGTCGCGGTCGCGGCCAGGCACCTCCGGCGCCCGGGCCCGCGGCAGGCCATGCTCGACGCCGTCGACCTGGCGCTGATGCACTCCTGCGAACCGCGGGTCTACGAATGGGCACCGCGATCCGCGCTGACCGGCGCCGCGTAACGGTCGACGCTCGCTAGATTGGCCGCATGACTGCTGAAGTCGCCGATGTGATCGTGGTGGGTGCCGGGCTGGCCGGCCTGGTGGCGGCCTGCGAACTCGCTGAACGGGGCAGGCGCGTCCTGATCGTCGACCAGGAGAACGCGGCCAATATCGGCGGGCAGGCGTACTGGTCGTTCGGCGGGCTGTTCTTCGTCGACAGCCCCGAGCAACGCCGGATGGGCATCCGCGACAGCCACGAGCTGGCGCTGCAGGACTGGCTCGGCTCCGCCGGGTTCGACCGGCCCGAGGACCACTGGCCCCGACAGTGGGCGCACGCCTACGTCGACTTCGCCGCGGGGGAGAAGCGCAGCTGGCTGCGCGACCGCGGACTGCAGACCTTCGCGCTGGTCGGCTGGGCCGAACGCGGCGGCTACGACGCGAACGGGCACGGCAACTCCGTGCCGCGATTTCACATCACCTGGGGCACCGGCCCCGCGCTCGTCGACATCTTCGCCCGCCGCCTGGTCGGCAACGCCCGGGTCCGGTTCGCCCACCGGCACCGCGTCGACGAACTTATCGCCGAGGACGGCGCCGTTGTCGGCGTCCGCGGCGCGGTGCTCGAACCCTCCGACGCGGTGCGCGGCGCACCGTCGTCACGAAACGTCATCGGCGACTTCGAATTCCGGGCCCAGGCGGTCATCGTCGCCAGCGGTGGCATCGGCGGCAACCACGACCTGGTCCGCAAGTACTGGCCCAAGCGCATGGGCCGGGTGCCCGAACAGCTGCTCAGCGGGGTGCCCGCGCATGTCGACGGCCGGATGCTGGAGATCTCGGCGACCGCGGGCGCCAGCGTGATCAACAGCGACCGCATGTGGCACTACACCGAGGGCATCACCAATTACGACCCGATCTGGCCGCGGCACGGCATCCGGATCCTGCCCGGACCGTCGTCGCTGTGGCTGGACGCGTACGGCAAGCGCCTGCCCGTGCCGCTGTACCCGGGCTTCGACACGCTCGGCACGCTGGAGTACATCGCCCAGACCGGCCAGGACTACACATGGTTCGTGCTGAACTCGCGCATCATCGCCAAGGAGTTCGGCTTGTCGGGACAGGAGCAGAACCCGGATCTGACCGAACGCAGCATCCGCGCGGTGCTCGAACGCAGCCGCAAGGGGCCCGCGCCGGTGCACGCGTTCGTCGACAAGGGCGTCGACTTCGTCACCGCGACCACGCTGCGCGAACTGGTGGCGAAGATGAACGCGGTGCCCGATGTGCTGCCGCTGGACTTCGACGTCGTCGAACACGAGGTGACCGCCCGCGACCGCGAGGTCGCCAACAAGTTCACCAAGGACGGTCAGGTCACGGCGATCCGGGCGGCGCGCGAGTACCTCGGCGACCGGGTGCGCGTCGTCGCACCGCACCGGCTCACCGACCCGAAGGCCGGCCCGATGATCGCGGTCAAGCTGCACATCCTGACCCGAAAATCGTTGGGCGGGTTGGAAACCGACCTCGATGCGCGCGCGTTGCGCGGCGACGGCAGCGTGCTGCCGGGGTTGTACGCCGCCGGTGAGGCCGCCGGGTTCGGCGGGGGCGGGGTGCACGGGTACCGCTCGCTGGAGGGCACGTTCCTCGGCGGCTGCGTGTTCTCCGGCCGAGCCGCGGGCAGGCACGCCGCGCTGTCGGTCGGGTAAGCCCGGCTCGGGGAGTTCCGCGAGCAGACACAAAATCGCGCGACACGCCGGGGACACGCCCGAGTTTGTGACTGCTCGCGAGGAAGGGGCGGCAATCAGAACTCGGTGGCGCTCTCCTGCTCGAGGACCTGGAAGTCGGTGTCGGTCATCTCGGTCAGCCGGCCGTAGAAGATCGGCCGCCCGACGGGGTCGATGATCGCCTGGTGGATCGGCACCGCGTGGGCTGGGGCCACGGCGCGCAGATAGTCGACCGCCTCGGAGATCTTCAGCCACGGGGCCGCCGCCGGGGTCGCCAGCACGTCGACCGGTTCGCCGGGCACGAACAGCGCGTCACCGGGATGCATCAGCCTGGCCGAGTGCTCCCCGTCGCCGACCAGATACGAAATATTGTCTATGACAGGGATTTCCGGGTGGATGACCGCATGGGTGCCGCCCGCCCCGCGCACTGTCAGATGCCCGATCGACAGCTCGTCGCCGACGTTGACGGCCTGCCAGGACCCGCCGAGCTGCGCCGCTGTCTGCGGATCGGCGTACAGCGCGGCCTGCGGGTTCGCCTCGACGAGCGCGGGCAGCCGTGCCGTGTCAGCGTGGTCGGGGTGCTGGTGGGTGATCAGGATCGCGTCGAGGCCGGTGATCCCTTCGAAGCCGTGCGAGAAGTTGCCGGGGTCGAACAGGACGGTGGTGTCCTGACCGGACGCGTTCGGGAAGCTCGCCAGGAGGCATGAATGGCCGAAATGTGTGAGCTGCATCCCTATAGTGTGACGCTCACACGGGCAGGTGGGGGTACAGGTGTACGTGCGATTGGTGGTCGTGCTGGCTGTCGCGTGGTGGGGTGTGGTCGCCCTGCCCGCCCCCGGGCGCGCCGCTCCCGGCTATTGCCCGCCCAGCTGTGACGGCATCCCCGATGCAGCGTGGATCTATCCCGGCGCGATCCCGCTCGCGTCGGTGTACCGCTGGCCCGCCCTCGCCGACCGGGCCGTCGCGGTCAGCACGCCCCGCTTCGAGTTCGAGTCGTGGTGTGCGAGCCCGCCTCGCACCGACGACCCCCGCGACTACGCCGTCGCCGCACACGCCGAGGTCAGCAACGTGCCAGGGCAGTGGAATCTGCTGGTCCAGGTCGTGCACTGGCGCGGCGACACCGTCACCGGCGGCCGCGACGCGCTGCAGAGCCTCGAGTGGGCGCGGATGGCGCTGGCGTCCTGCCAGACGACCGCACCCGAGGTGTCGCCGTCGCTGACCACCAGCGAAGCGATGCAGTTCGCCGCGGTGATCAGTGACGGTGGCCGGCGCGTGATGCGCATGTACCTCGTCGTCGACCCCGCCAGCAGCACGCTGGTCGAGATGGTGCTGTGGACGACGATCCCGGCGGCGGTCGAGTGGCGCGGGGTCGCACCCGACCGGGAGGTCTTCGACGCGATGGCGGCTCCGCTGTGCACCGCGTACCTCGGCTCATGCCGATGAAGCGGAGGCCGCGTCGCCGCAGGTAGAGTGTCGCCGTGGCAAAAGTGGTGGTGAACGTCATGCCCAAGACCGAGATCCTGGACCCGCAGGGTCAGGCGATCGTCGGCGCGCTGGGCCGTCTCGGGTTCGAGGGAATCTCAGATGTCCGGCAGGGCAAGCGATTCGAGCTCGACATCGACGGCGACATCGATGACGACAAGCTCGCCGAGATCGCCGAGAGCCTGCTGGCGAACACCGTGATCGAGGATTGGACCATCAGCCGGGAGGACGCATGACCGCTCGTGTGGGCGTCATCACCTTCCCGGGCACGCTCGACGACATCGACGCCGCGCGCGCGGTGCGCCTCGCCGGCGCCGAGCCCGTCAGCCTGTGGCACGCCGACGCCGACCTCAAGAACGTCGACGCCGTCATCGTGCCGGGTGGTTTCTCCTACGGCGACTACCTGCGCGCCGGCGCGATCGCGCGCTTCGCGCCGCTGATGGGCGAGGTGGTCGCCGCCGCAGGCCGCGGCATGCCGGTGCTGGGTATCTGCAACGGCTTCCAGGTGCTCTGCGAGGCGGGTCTGCTGCCCGGCGCCCTGACCCGCAACCAGAATCTGCACTTCATCTGCCGGGACACCTGGCTGGAGGTCGCGTCGAACACCTCGGCGTGGACGTCGCGCTACGAGCAGGGCGCCGATCTGCTGGTGCCGCTGAAGTCCGGCGAGGGCCGCTACGTCGCGAGCGAGAACGTGCTCGACGAACTCGAGGGTGAGGGCCGCGTGGTGTTCCGCTACCGCGAGAACCTCAACGGCTCGATGCGTGGCATCGCCGGTATCAGCTCGGCCAACGGGCGGGTCGTCGGCCTGATGCCGCATCCCGAGCATGCCACCGAGGCCCTGACCGGCCCGTCCGATGACGGGCTCGGCATCTTCTACTCCGTGCTGGACGCGGTCCTGGCGGTCTGACGCGCAACGAGCGCGCGGTCGTGCACGCCCCGACACGGAGTGTCGGCGTGCAGACCCGCGCGCTCGCGGTGCCGAGTGCTCACGCGCCGAGGGCGACCGAGGCCTCCGCGGTGTAGCACAGGAACGTCAGCGTCTCCTCCAGGTACAGCTGGACGGTCGCCGCATCGTGGGACAGGTACCCGATGCACACGTCGGTGCCGAGCTGCAGGTCGAAATCGCCTCCGCGGGTGGACAACACGAATGCGCCGTCGATGGCGGGCGCCCAGATGATGTCGCCGTCGACGAGCCGGTTGAGATGCTCGCGGATCGGATAGCCGTGCGCGGTGGTCTCACTGACCTTGGTGTACACGTCGGCCGACAGCAGCACGCTGTAGGGACCGTCGACGCCGGCGAGCCGCAGCTCCGACAGGGCCTGGCTGATCACATCGGGGATGTCGCGGGGGTCCTCGGGCAGCGCGAGGCTCGGGCACGAGCTCGACTTGCGGATACCGCCGATCTGCGCGGCCTCGTAACCCTCGAAGATCGCCCGGTCCTCGGCGAACGCCAGCTTCTTGGCGGCCTCCTTGACCGGATCCCAGTCCGAATCCTGCGAACCGCGCTCGACGTCGTCGATGTCGGTTCGGTTGACGGTGAACGGAACCCGCAACCGCACCAGCGGCCGGGCCTCGCGCAGATGGGCGACGACACCGTCACCGGGTGACGTCACGTCGAGAAGGTGGCCGGTGCTGACAGCGGCGGTGACCGGGCCGCCCGGCTCGCTGACGTCCACCACACGGCGGCCCGCGATATGCCGCTTGAACGTGCGGGCGGCCTCCTGTTCGATCTCGGCCCACGCCGCGGCGGTGATCGGGGCCAGGTCCCGGTACAGGTTGTTCATCGCTTCATCCTTTCAACCACGGCGGACTTTCAGGCTGCCGATCTCCAGAGAGCCGGGATAGCCGACCGATTCCACGGTGCCGGTCGGACCGGTGGCGGCGGTGGTGGGCAACGGGGGCGGATCGTCGAGGAAGTCGTTGATCGGGGTGAAGAACATCGACCCCGTCACCGCGGTGGAGAAGTCCAGCACCCGGTCGGTGTTGCCGGGCGGGTCGCCGAGGAACATGTTGCGCAGCATCCGCTCGGTGACGGCCGCGGTGCGCGAGTATCCGATGAAATACGTCCCGAACTCACCCTTGCCCACCTCGCCGAACGGCATGTTGTGGCGCACGATCTTCAGCTCGGTGCCGTCCTCGTCGGCGATGACGTTCAGCGCGACATGGGAGTTGGCCGGTTTGACCGCGTCGTCGAGCTCGATGTCGTCGAGCTTGGTGCGGCCGATCACCCGCTCCTGCTCCTCGGTCGACAACGCGTTCCACGCCGTCATGTCGTGGACGTACTTCTGGACGTGCACGTAGCAGCCGCCGGCGAAGTCGGGATCCTCGTCACCGATGCGGGTGGCGCTGTCGGCCAACGGGCCGTCCGGGTTCTCGGTGCCGTCGACGAACCCGAGCAGATCCCGGTTGTCGAAGAACCGGAAGCCGTGGGTCTCGTCGACGACGGTGATCGCGCCCATCGCCGCGACCAGTTTGGTCGCCAACTCGAAGCACACGTCCATGGTCTCGGCGCGAATGTGGAACAACAGGTCACCCGGGGTCGACGGCGCGTGGTGACGGCCGCCGTCGAGTTCGACGAACGGGTGCAGCTCGGCCGGGCGCGGCCCGGAGAACAACCGGTCCCAGGCGTCGGAGCCGATCGACGTCACCACCGACAGCCGTTTGGCCGGGTCGCGGAATCCGACCGCGCGCACCAGGCCCGCGATGTCGGGCAGTGCGTCGTGCACGGACCGTTCGCCGCCCTCGTCGATGGTGGCCACCAGGAAGATCGCTGCCGGGGTCAGCGGAGCCAGAACCGGCTGCGGCAGGGGATCGGGCACGGCTTCGACCCTAAATCAAGATCGCAGGCGTTGATCGACGAAGATACAAAGATGCCTGCTAGCCCCCAGGGTCTCTGCCAGTTCATCGACGCCTCTCCGTCGCCGTTCCACGCCTGTCGCACCGCGGCGGACCGGCTGGTCGAGGCCGGGTTCACCGAACTGTCCGAGAGCGACGAGTGGCCGGGTGCCGGGGATCATTTCGTGGTGCGGGCCGGATCGCTGATCGCGTGGCGGTGCGGTGAGGACGACCGTGCGCTGCCGTTCCGGATCGTCGGCGCGCACACCGACAGCCCCAACCTGCGGGTCAAACAGCATCCGGACCGGTTCCTGTCGGGATGGCAGATCGTCGCGCTGCAGCCGTACGGCGGCGCCTGGCTGAACTCCTGGCTGGACCGCGATCTCGGCGTCAGCGGACGGCTGTCCGTGCGGGAGGGCACCGGGACCGGCACAGGGATCCGTCATCTGCTGGTCCGCATCGACGCACCGGTCCTGCGGGTGCCGCAGCTGGCGATCCACCTGTCCGAGGACCGCAAGGGGGTGGAGCTGAACCCGCAGCGGCATGTCAACGCGGTGTGGGGGGTCGGCGACCGGTCCCGCTCGTTCCTCGGGTTCGTGGCCGACGAGGCCGGCGTCGACGAGGATGACGTACTGGGCTTCGACCTGATGACCCACGACCTGAGCCCGTCTCGGCTGGTCGGCGCCGACGACGCCCTGGTCAGCGCGCCGCGGCTGGACAACCAGGCGACCTGCTACGCCGGGCTGGAGGCCTTTCTGGCCGCCGAGCCCGGCTGCGGTGTGGTGCCGGTGCTGGTGCTGTTCGACCACGAGGAGGTCGGCTCGCAGTCCGACCACGGTGCCCAGTCCGATCTGCTGCTGACGGTGCTGGAGCGCATCACCCTGGCCGCGGGCGGGAACCGCGAGGACTTCCTGCGCCGGCTGCCCGACTCGATCGTCGCGTCCGGGGACATGGCGCATGCGACGCATCCGAACTATCCGGACCGGCACGAGCCCGGCCACCTGATCGAGGTCAACGCGGGCCCGGTGCTCAAGGTGCAGCCGAATCTGCGCTACGCCACCGACGGCCGCACCGCCGCGGCCTTCGCGCTGGCCTGTGCGCAGGCCGGGGTGAATCTGCAGCGCTACGAACACCGCGCCGACCTGCCCTGTGGCTCCACCATCGGGCCGATGACCGCGGCGGGCACCGGGATCCCGACCGTCGACGTCGGCGCGGCGCAGCTGGCGATGCATTCGGCACGCGAGGTGATGGGCGCGGCCGATGTCGCCGATTACGCCGCCGCACTCGCGGCGTTTTTGTCACCGGCGTGACCTACGGTCAGGGCATGGCACTCAAGATCGAGATGATCACTTTCGACTGTGTGGATCCCGACGCGCTCGCCGACTGGTGGGCGGGCGCGGCGGGTGGAGACGTGAACGCCGTGGCTCCAGGCGAATTCGTGATGGTCGTCGCCGAGGGGCGTCCCACGCTGGGGTTCCAGCGGGTGCCCGACCCGACGCCCGGCAAGAACAAGGTGCACCTCGATCTGCACGCCGAGGACCGCGAGGCCGAGGTGGCCCGGTTGGTCGGGCTGGGTGCGCGGGAGACCGGTCGCAACAACTTCGGCCCCGAGTTCGAATGGGTGGTGATGGCCGACCCCGAGGGCAACGCGTTCTGTGTGGCCTGAGTCGCACCGGCGTCCTGGCTAGACTGGCGCGGTGACGTCTGGGCTGACCCAAGAGGTAGACACTGTCGAGCGGGCCGCGGCCACCCCCGGCCAGCCCCAGCCCTATCGGGAACTCGGGCTCAAGGACGACGAATACGAGCGGATCCGCGAGATCCTCGGCCGTCGTCCCACCGATGCCGAGCTGGCGATGTACTCGGTGATGTGGAGCGAGCACTGCTCCTACAAGTCGTCGAAGGTGCATCTGCGCTACTTCGGTGAGACCACCACCGAGAAGATGCGCCAGGCCATGCTCGCCGGTATCGGCGAGAACGCCGGCGTCGTCGACATCGGCGACGGCTGGGCGGCGACGTTCAAAGTCGAGTCGCACAACCACCCGTCCTACATCGAGCCGTACCAGGGTGCGGCCACCGGTGTCGGCGGCATCGTGCGCGACATCATGGCGATGGGCGCACGCCCGGTGGCCGTCATGGACCAGCTGCGCTTCGGCGCGGCCGACGCCCCCGACACCCGGCGCGTCCTCGACGGCGTGGTGCGCGGTGTCGGCGGCTACGGGAACTCGCTGGGGCTGCCGAACATCGGCGGCGAGACGATCTTCGACGCCAGCTACGCCGGAAACCCTCTGGTCAACGCGCTGTGCGTCGGCGTGCTGCGTAAAGAGGACCTCAAGCTCGCCTTCGCGTCCGGTGCCGGCAACAAGATCATCCTGTTCGGCGCGCGGACCGGCCTCGACGGTATCGGCGGCGTGTCGGTGCTGGCGTCGGAGACGTTCGGCGGCGACGAGTCGGGCAGCTCGGGCCGCAAGAAGCTGCCCAGCGTCCAGGTCGGTGACCCGTTCACCGAGAAGGTACTTATCGAGTGCTGCCTCGAGCTCTACGCCGCCGACCTGGTGGTCGGTATCCAGGATCTCGGTGGTGCCGGATTGTCCTGCGCCACTTCAGAGCTCGCGTCCGCCGGCGACGGCGGGATGAAGGTCGAACTGGATCAGGTGCCGCTGCGCGCGGCGAACATGACCCCGGCGGAGATCCTGTCCAGCGAGTCGCAGGAGCGCATGTGCGCGGTGGTGACGCCCGAGAACGTCGACGCGTTCATGGCGGTGTGCCGCAAGTGGGACGTACTCGCCACCGTGATCGGTGAGGTCACCGACAGCGGTCGGCTGGAGATCACCTGGCACGGCGAGACCGTCGTCGACGTGCCGCCGCGCACCGTGGCGCACGAGGGCCCCGTCTACGAACGGCCCGTTGCGCGCCCGGACAGCCAGGACGCGCTGATCGCCGACACATCGGCGGCGCTTCAGCGCCCGCAGACCGGCGACGAACTGAGGGCGACCCTGCTGGCGATGCTCGGCAGCCCGCACCTGTGCAGCCGCGCGTTCATCACCGAGCAGTACGACCGCTACGTGCGCGGCAACACCGTGCTCGCCGAGCACGCCGACGGCGGCGTGCTGCGGGTCGACGAGCAGACCGGCCGCGGCATCGCGATCTCCACCGACGCGTCCGGGCGCTACACCGCGCTGGACCCGTACACCGGGGCGCAGCTCGCGCTGGCCGAGGCCTACCGCAACGTCGCCGTCACCGGCGCCACCCCGATCGCGGTGACCAACTGCCTGAACTTCGGCTCGCCCGAGGATCCCGGGGTGATGTGGCAGTTCTCCCAGGCCGTCCGCGGTCTCGCCGATGGCGCTGCGGCGCTGGGGATTCCGGTCACCGGCGGCAACGTCAGCTTCTACAACCAGACCGGCACCACGGCGATCCTGCCCACCCCGGTGGTCGGTGTCCTCGGCGTGATCGACGACGTGAAGCGCCGTATCCCGACGGGTCTGGGCGCCGAGCCGGGCGAGACGCTGATCCTGCTCGGCGACACGCACGACGAACTCGACGGCTCGATCTGGGCCGAGGTGACCGCCGGACACCTCGGCGGCGTCCCGCCGAAGGTGGACCTGCAGCGCGAGCAACTGCTGGCCGAGGTGCTGACCGCCGCGTCGCGCGACGGACTGGTCTCCGCCGCCCACGACCTGTCCGAGGGCGGCCTGATCCAGGCCGTCGTCGAGGCGGCGCTGGCCGGGGAGACGGGCGTGCGGCTGGTGCTCCCCGAGGAGTTCCAAGACGGCACAGGCCCGTTCGTGTTCCTGTTCTCCGAGTCGTCGGGCCGGGTGCTCGTCGCGGTGCCGCGCACCGAGGAGAGCCGCTTCACCGCGATGTGCGAGGCGCGCGGGCTGCCCGCGACCCGCATCGGCGTCGTGGACCACGGACCCGAGGGTGGCGAACCCGCCGTCGAGGTCCAGGGCCAGTTCACCGTGACCCTCGAGGAGTTGCGGCGCACGTCGGAAGGCGTGCTGCCCGGGTTGTTCGGGTGACGGCGAGCGACACCGAGAAGAGTCCCCCGTACGTCTGGGCGTGGCACCTGCTCCGCCTGGACTTCACCGGTGTCGCGCTGGGGGCGCTGCTCTTCTGTGTGTCGCTGACGCCGTCGCTGCTGCCGCGCGACTGGTTGTTCCAAGGCCTCATCGGCGGTCTGAACGCCGCGATCGGCTACGGCATCGGGGTGTTCGTCGAGCGGATGCTGCGCCGCTTCGTGCTGCGCGATCGGACGTGGTGGCCACCACCGCGCCGAATCCTGCTGACACTCAAAGCCATCGTGGTGGTGGGTGCGCTGGGCGCGTCGGTGTTGATGGTCATCCCCGCCGCCGCGTGGCAACGGCAGGTCTCGGCGCTGATGGGGATGGAGGGCCCGACCACCACGGGCTACCTAAGGCTGCTGATCATCGCGGTCGTGGTCGCGGCCCTGTGCATCGCGGTGACGCGGTTGCTGCTCGACCTCATCAAGACACTGGCGCGGCTGCTGATCCGGCGCTGGCGGCTGTCCGACGAGCTGGCGTTGTTCATCGGCACCGCCGCCGTCGTCGTCCTCGTCATCACGCTGGTCAACGGCGTGTTGTTGCGAGGCTTCCTGGCCGGTGCCAATCGGGTGTTCCAGCCGCAGAACATCGTCACCGCCGAAGGTGTGACACAGCCGGAGGAGTCCGAAAGGTCGGGTAGCCCAGAGTCTTTCGCAGCTTGGGACACCCTCGGCTATCAGGGCCGCAGCTTCGTCGGCACCGGGCCGCGCGCCGACGAACTCGCCCGTATCAACGGTAGACCCGCACGGGAGCCGATCCGGGTCTACGCCGGGTTACAGACCGCCGACTCCGACGACGCGCGGATGGCGGTGCTGCTCAGCGAACTCGAACGCACCGGCGCGTTCGACCGCGAGGTCCTCGTCATCGTGCCGACCACCGGCACCGGCTGGGTCAACCCGATCGCGGCTCGCTCGCTGGAGATGATGTACAACGGCGACACCGCGATCGTCGCCTCGCAGTATTCCTATCTGCCGAGCTGGATTTCGTTCATGGGCGACCAGCAGAAGTCGATGGCGGCCGGCCGGCTGCTGATCGACACCGTCCACGAGCGCTGGGCGAGGCTGCCGGCCGAGCGCCGGCCACGGCTGCTGCTGTACGGCGAGAGCCTCGGGTCGATGGCCGGGCAGGCCGCGTTCGACTGGCTGCCCGACATCGGCCGGATGGGATTCTCGTCGGTGCTGTGGGTGGGCCCGCCCCACGCCAGCCCGCTGTGGCGCGCCGTCACCGTGCGGCGCGACCCCGGCACCCCGCAGGTCCAGCCCCGTTACGACGGCGGGCGAACCGTGCGATTCTCACAGGGCAACAACGCCGTGCAGATCGCGGCCGACTCCGCGACCCCGTGGGACGAGCCCAGAGTGCTTTTCCTGCAACATTCTTCGGATCCGATCGTGTGGTGGTCCGAGGACCTGTTGTTCACCCGCCCCGACTGGCTCTCCGAACCTCCTGGTCGGGACCGCACCGCCTCGATGCGCTGGTATCCGATCGTCACGTTCTGGCAGGTGGCCGCCGATATGACCAATGCCGCATCGGTGCCCGGCGGGCACGGGCACAACTACGGGGATTTCATCCTCGACGGCTGGGTCGGTGTCGCGCCGCCCGACGGCTGGACCGGCGCGGACACCGAGCGGATCCGCGCCGCACTCGCCGACACCGAATCCGAAGACGGCGTCTCCTGATGCGTGACGGGCTGCGCGCCGGCGCGCTCGCGCTGACGGTGCTGGGCTGGAGCGTTCTCGCGCCGCGCTTGCCGCAACGATGGAACCCCCTGCCGCAGATGGCATTCGGCGCAGCGTTGGCGGTGCTGTCCCGACGGTCTCTCGGGCTGCGCCCACCTCGGCTCTGGCGCGGGGTCCGGTGGGGGAGTGCGGTCGCGGTGCCGGTCGCGGCCGCGGTCGCCGCGACCACTCTGCTCCCGCCGGTGCGCGCGGGGATGGCCGCCCGGGAGCTGCCGGCGAGCCCGGCGCGCTGGCTGTTGCTGGGTATCCCGCTCGCGACGGTGTGGTCCGAGGAGGTCGCGTTCCGTGCCGCACTGCGCACCGCAGCCGAACAGGCGTGGGGGCCCGACGCCGGGAACCTGTTCGCGGCCACCGTGTTCGGGCTGTCGCACATCCCCGATGCGCGCGCCGCGGGCGATCCGGTACTGGGCACGGTGCTGGTCACCGGCGCCGCGGGCTGGGGATTGGGCTGGCTGCACGCCAGATCAGGCAGTCTCGCCGCCCCGATGATCGTCCATCTGGTCCTCAACGAGGCGGGCGCGGTTGCGGCACTGGCTATCCAACGCCGACGTTGCGCACGTGCGCGACCAGCTCGTGCGGCTCGGTCCGCTGGTCGTCGATCCCGAAGCTGATCACCCGCCGCGGGATGACGCGGATGATCGGCGCGCCACCGGATTCGGCCTGCACCGCCGTGCCCCGGATCTCCAGGCAGCGCACCCGCCACGGATCCCGGGACGTGACGTCGTCGACGACGAACGCGACCCGGTCGTTCGTCGCGACATTGCGGTACTTGCGGCTCTTGGCCATCTCATAGCCGGCGATGTCGATGGTGCCGAGCTCGGCGTTGTAGGCGAACCCGACCGGGCTGTTCTGCGGCGTGCCGTCGGGCTGGATGGTGGCCAGCCTGCCGAGGTCCGACTGGTTGAGGTAGTCGATCTCGAACGCTGTGAACGTCATGCACCGCACCGTAAAACCTGAAGAAAAGTTGAGGTCAAGAGTTCGGGCGAAACCCACCCGCGTGCGGGCTTGCCGGTGTGCCGCCGCCCTGGGAACGCCGCTCTGAGAACCTGGTGGCATGGCCGCCCGTCGTCCCCCCGATCCGGCAACCACGCGCGCCGCCGTGACCGCGGTCGCCGACTGGTTACGCGATGACACCGTCGCCGCGCCGCCGCGACCGCAGCTGGCCGAGGCGGTGCGTGCGACCGCCCGCACGCTGGCAGCGGTCGCGCCCGGTTCCTCGGTCGAGGTCCGCGTCCCGCCGTTCGTCGCGGTGCAGTGCATCGCCGGACCGGCACACACCCGGGGCAATCCGCCCAACGTCGTCGAGACCGACCCGCGGACCTGGCTGCTGCTGGCCACCGGGCTGCTCTCCGTCGACGACGCGGCCGCCGCCGGGGCGCTGCAGCTGTCCGGATCACGGGCCCGCGAGATCGCCGCGGCGCTGCCGCTGGTCCCGCTGAGCTGATCGGTTTCGCCCGACTGCCAACGGCTTTCGTGACCCATGCCGGAGTGTGTGCGGGCGGTGATGTTCACCCGTCGGCGAAACGACGGTCCTCGATTCCCGTTTCGGCGGAATCAGACCGTAGACTGGGCCGCGTCACCCCCAGCCCCCAGGGAGCAGCCTGATTGTGACCGCCGAACAGCTCGATAACGAGCCCAAGGAAGAGTGCGGAGTATTCGGCGTATGGGCACCGGGCGAGGAGGTGGCGAAGCTCACTTACTACGGCCTGTATGCGTTGCAGCACAGAGGGCAGGAAGCCGCGGGCATCGCCGTCGCCGACGGATCCCAGGTGCTGGTTTTCAAAGACCTCGGTCTGGTCAGCCAGGTGTTCGACGAACAGACGCTGGCCGCGATGCACGGCCACGTCGCCGTCGGGCACTGCCGCTACTCGACCACGGGCTCCACCACCTGGGAGAACGCCCAACCGGTCTTCCGTAACACCGCGGCGGGCACCGGTGTCGCGCTCGGGCACAACGGCAACCTGGTCAACACCGCAGAACTGGCCGCGCTCGCCCGCGACGAGGGCCTGATGAGCGACCACGGCGCCACCGCGGCCACCACCGACTCCGACATCCTGGGCGCGCTGCTCGCCCACGGCGCCGCCGATTCGTCGCTGGAACAGGCCGCCCTGAAACTTCTGCCGACGGTGCGCGGCGCGTTCTGCCTGACCTTCATGGACGAGAACACCCTGTACGCGGCGCGCGACCCGTACGGTGTGCGCCCGTTGTCGCTGGGCCGGCTGGACCGCGGCTGGGTGGTCGCGTCGGAAACCGCGGCGCTCGACATCGTCGGTGCCTCATTCGTCCGCGACATCGAACCCGGCGAGCTGTTGGCCATCGACGCCGACGGTGTCCGATCCACCCGCTTCGCCAACCCGACGCCCAAAGGCTGCGTCTTCGAGTACGTCTACCTCGCCCGCCCCGACAGCACGATCGTCGGCCGCTCGGTGCACGCCACCCGGGTCGACATCGGCCGCCGGCTGGCCCGCGAGAAGCCGGTCGACGCCGACCTGGTGATCGGTGTCCCCGAATCCGGCACGCCCGCGGCCGTGGGGTACGCGCAGGAGTCCGGCATCCCGTTCGGGCAGGGCCTGATGAAGAACGCCTACGTCGGGCGCACCTTCATCCAGCCGTCCCAGACGATCCGTCAGCTCGGTATCCGGCTCAAGCTCAACCCGCTCAAAGAGGTCATCCGCGGTAAGCGGCTGATCGTCGTCGACGACTCCATCGTGCGCGGCAACACCCAACGTGCCCTGGTCCGGATGTTGCGCGAGGCCGGAGCGGTCGAGGTACACGTGCGGATCGCGTCGCCGCCCGTGAAATGGCCGTGCTTTTACGGCATCGACTTCGCCACACCCGCCGAACTGATCGCCAACGCGGCGAGCAACAGCGCCGACGAGCACGAGGTGCTCGAAGGCGTGCGGCGCGCGATCGGGGCCGACACCCTCGGCTACATCAGCCGCGAAGGCATGATCGCCGCCACCGAGCAGCCCCCGACGCGGCTGTGCTCGGCCTGCTTCGACGGCGACTACCCGATCGAACTGCCGGGGGAGACCGCGCTGGGCAAGAACGTCATCGAGCACATGCTCGCGACGGCCGCGCGCACCGGCATCCCGGTGACCGTCGAGAACGACAACGCCTCCGCGCTGCGCAGGCCCTGACGGGTGATCACTGCGTCGTGGGACTGAACCGCAGCAGCTGACGCTTCCGGTCCGCGGCGCGTCCCTCCGCACGCAACTCGTTGCGCACCGCATCGAGGTATCCGGTCAGGCCGCCGTCGGGGGGCGGGATCACCGCGTCGATGTCGTGCTCGTGGCAGATCGCATCGCACTCCAGGGATTCGACCAGCGGCCGCGCCAGCCCGGACGGGATCGGCGTGACCAGACCCACCCACCAGCTCGCGATCGTCGGGGTCAGGAACGGCAGCACCACCATCAGCCGGCGCCGCAACCCCGCCACCTGCGCGTAGCCCTGCATCGCGTCGCCGTACTCCATCACGTCCGGCCCGCCGACGTCCCAGGTGCGCGATTCGCCGAACTCCGCGGTGGCCGCCTCGGCCAGATAGTGCAGGACATCGCCGATCGCGATCGGCTGGATCTTGTTGTGCACCCACTTCGGCGTGGTCATCACCGGCAGCCGGTCGGTCAGGTGACGGACCATCTCGAACGATGCCGATCCGGACCCGATCACGATGCCGGCCTGCAGCACGACGGTCTCGATGCCGGACTCCAGCAGGATCTCGCCGACCTCGACGCGGGACCCGAGATGGCGCGACAGCGCGGTGCCTTCGGGATGCAGACCGCTGAGGTACACGATCCTGCGGACACCGGCCTTCTTGGCGGCTTCCACGACGTTGCGCGCCGACCGGCGCTCCTCCTCGACGAAGTCACGCGAGGTGCCCATCGAATGCACCAGGTAGTAGACGACGTCCATGCCGTCGAAAGCCGAGGTCAGCGAGTCGGCGTCGGTGAGATCACCGCGCACCACCTCGACCTGGTCGCGCCACGGGGCCCTGTCCAGCTTGGCGGGGGTGCGCGCCATCGCCCGCACGCGGGCGCCCCGGCCGAGCAACTCGGGAACCAACCGACCGCCGATATAACCGGTGGCACCCGTCACCAGGGTTCGGACATCCTCGTCAGGCATGGCCGCGGGATGACCACTTCCGGGGCCACGCAAACCCCCGACCAGTGCCGGGGACGGGCACCGCGGGCGGCATGCCGGTCGGCGACAACCGGCACTGGCAGCAATTCGGCGGGAATGCGCGGGTAACCTTGCACCCGATGACTAAAGGGTTCGAACAAAGCGAGCGCGCCGAACAACACGGCATTTCCTATGCGTCGGCAGGCGTGGACATCGAGGCCGGTGACCGCGCCGTCGAACTCTTCAAGCCACTGGCCAAGAAGGCGACCAGGCCCGAGGTGAGGGGTGGCCTCGGCGGCTTCGCCGGGCTGTTCGCCCTCCGCAGCGGCTACCGCGAGCCGCTGCTGGCCTCGTCCACCGACGGTGTCGGCACCAAACTGGCCATCGCGCAGGCGATGGACAAGCACGACACCGTCGGGATCGACCTTGTCGCGATGGTCGTCGACGACCTCGTCGTGTGTGGGGCCGAGCCGCTGTTCCTTCAGGACTACATCGCCGTCGGGCGCACCGTCCCCGAACGGGTCGCCGAGTTGGTGTCCGGTATCGCCGACGGGTGCGTGCAGGCCGGCTGTGCGCTGCTCGGCGGTGAGACGGCCGAACATCCCGGGCTGATGGCTCCCGACCACTACGACATCTCGGCGACCGGGATCGGTGTCGTGGAAGCCGACGACGTGCTGGGTCCCGACCGGGTGAGGCCGGGCGACGTCGTGATCGCGATGGCCTCCACGGGGCTGCACTCCAACGGCTACTCGCTGGCCCGCCACGTGCTGCTGGAGATCGACCACATGAACCTGGCCGGTCACGTGGAGGAGTTCGGCCGCACCCTCGGCGAGGAACTGCTCGAGCCGACCCGCATCTACGCCAAGGACTGCCTGGCGCTGGTCGCCGAGACCCAGGTGCGCACCTTCTGCCACGTCACCGGCGGCGGACTGGCCGCAAACCTGGACCGCGTCATCCCGCACGGCCTGGTCGCCGAACTCGATCGCGGCACGTGGACGCCCGCCCCGGTGTTCGGGATGATCGCCCAGCGGGGCCGCATCGAGCGCGCCGAGATGGAGAAGACCTTCAACATGGGGGTCGGCATGGTGGCCGTCGTCGCGCCGGAGGACACCGATCGCGCGCTGGCCGTGCTGACCGCACGTCACCTGGATTGCTGGACTCTAGGGACCATCGAAAAGGGGAGCAAGGACGGCTCACGAGCTGTGCTCGTGGGACAGCACCCGCGGTTCTGAGGTCCGAGGAGCCGGGCGTGAAGGGCGCTCCCGGGTGTAGATCACACCCGGGAGGAAACAGCCTCAGCGCCGCCAGTCGTCCTCGTCGACCCAACCATCGTCGAAGGGCGCATCACTGCCGTTTCGGTGGTCGTCGTCGGAAGCGTTCGACAGCTCGCGCTGAAGCCGCTCGAAGTCGGTCTGCGGTGAGCTGTACTTCAGCTCACGTGCAACCTTGGTCTGCTTTGCCTTTGCCCGGCCGCGGCCCATGGGGGAACCCCCTCGCGCAATAACGGAGCGGCCTAATTTCTAGGCGGCTCCGATCTGAGTGTGTTTATTGTCCTGCGGTCAGCTTACCGTGCCGCGGGCCGTGCTGCTGGCAGGCCCTGTGGGAGCGCGCCTCCTGGGACAAAGCGAGGGTCAACGTGGCGCCCCGCCCCCACCCGAGCGCAGTCGCTCGACCGCCAACCGGCCCGCCCCGACAGCGTCGGCCGGCGGCAGCGAATCCGGGTCGATCGACGCGGCGACCTGGACGTCGCCGCCCGTCGTCAACGCGGTGTCGACCGGAATTCCGCGCTTGACCAGCGCCAACGCGATCACCCCTTCGTCGATGTGGTCCACCACCGTGCCGAGCCGCCCGACCACCCGGCCACCGGCGAGCACAGGATCTCCGGGTGACGGCCGGTCGCCGTCTCCGTCGAGGTGTAACTGGACCAGCATCCGCGGCGGCTTGCCGAGATTGTGCACCCGCGCGACGGTCTCCTGCCCGCGGTAGCACCCCTTGTCCAGGTGGACCGCGCCGACGCCGGGCCCGCCGATCCAGCCGACCTCGTGCGGGATGGTCCGCTCGTCGGTATCCACGCCGAGGCGTGGGCGCTGCGTGGCGACGCGGTGGGCCTCGTAGGCCCACACCCCGGCCGGGCGTGCGCCCGCCGCCACCAGAGCGCTGAACCGGTCGGCGAGACGCTCGCGCGGCACGACCAGGTCGACCTCCAGGCCGGCGCCGGGTAGCCGACGCACGAACCCGCCGTCCACCTCGACCGCGGCGCCCTCCGCTGGAAGCTCCGCCACCCCCAGGGCCGCCAGCAGCGCGGGCTCGGCGAGCGCGGGGCCGAGCAGCGAGAGCACGCCGAGGTCGGCGGGCTCGACCGCGACGTCGGCCCAGAAGATCATCTTGCGCAGGAACGCCAGCAGCGGTTCACCACGCCACGGCTCGGTGTCGATCACGGTGCGGCCGTCGAGTTCGGTCTGCAGCCAGTGATCTTCGACACGGCCCTGCCCGTCGAGGCTCAGGTTCTCGACGACGAGGCCGTCGGCGAGTTCGCTGACGTGCTGGCTGGAGATGGTGTGCAGCCACGACTTGCGCTCGCCGCCGGTCAGCGTCAGCACCGCCCGGTGCGACCGGTCGACGACGACCGCGCCGGTGGCCGCGGCGCGCTGTTCGCCGAGCGGATCCCCGTAGTGCCAGACGGCGCCGGCGTCGGGCCCGTCCTCGGGGGCGGGGACCGCTGCCGCTGCTTTCGACATCTGGGAAGCCATGGATCAACTCTACGAGTCCGGCACCGGCGGCCGCGGCTACGCTGAGGCCCCATGGCCGAGCATCCGGGCGTCGTCGTCACCCTCGACGGGCAACTGCACGACCCGCAGGTTCCGCTGTTGCACGCCGACGATCTCGCAGCCGTGCGCGGCGACGGGATCTTCGAGACCCTGCTGATCCGCCAGGGTCGGCCGTGCCTGCTGGACGCGCACCTGGGCCGGCTGGCGCACTCCGCGCAGCTGGTCGACCTTCCCGCCCCCGACACCGCGCGGTGGCGCGCCGCGGTCGACGTCGCGGTCGAGGCGTGGTCGGCCGGCGGCGGGAACGAGGGTGTGCTGCGGCTGGTGTATTCGCGGGGCCGTGAACACGGGTCCGCGCCGACCGCCTACGCCACGGTCGGGGCGGTGCCCGCCCGGGTGCACGCCGTACGCCGTGACGGGCTGGCGGCGCTGACCCTGGAACGCGGCCTGGCCGCCGACGGTATCGACGCGATGCCGTGGCTGCTGGCCGGCGCCAAGACGCTGTCCTACGCCGTCAACATGGCCGCGCTGCGGCACGCCGAACGCCACGGCGCCGGCGACGTCATCTTCGTCAGCACCGACGGTCACATCCTGGAGGGTCCACGCTCGACCGTGGTGATCGCGACCCCGACACCCGAGGGCCGAACCTGCCTGCTGACGCCGCCACCGTGGTATCCGATCCTGCGCGGCACCACCCAGCAGGCGCTGTTCGAAGTGGCCCGCAACAAGGGCTACGACTGCGACTACCAGGCCCTCACCCCTGCTGACCTCTTTGCCGCACAAGGGGTTTGGCTGGTCTCCAGCATCACGCTCGCGGCCCGGGTGCACACCCTGGACGGCAAACCGCTCGCGGCCGCACCCCTGGCCGACGACATTTCGGCGTTGGTCGACGCCGCGATCATCTGCGATCGCTGACCGCTAAATCGGTTGTCGGCCTGTCGAAGCGGGAGTACGGTCGCGGGTACACAGGGAAGGAGGTGGTCCGACAAATTGATTGACTTATGGACATGTGAGGTGGCTGCGAGCTAGCAGCGCCGGGAGAGCGCTTGTCGCACCTGTGCGCGCTGGCGAATTCCCCGCAGTCACCCGGCCCCCGAGCCTCCTGGTCTTGTCCGACCAGGAACAACGGCTCGGGGGCCGCTCCATGTTTCGGGCCGTGCACATCGGGCGGATTCTGCGATGATGCCGCTATGCATACGTCCTGGGCCGGGGGATGGGCGCTGGCCTGCGCGGTCGCCGTCGTCACCGTCTCGGCCTGCGCGCCGACGGCCGGCACCGCGCCGACACTGGACGCGACGAAGTGCCGCAAGGACGCACTCGGCACGCTCTACCCCGGGATCCTGACCTTCGGCGCCGACCAACCGGTGTATCCGCCCTGGTACAAGGGTGACGACCCGGCCAACGGCGAGGGATTCGAGTCCGCGCTCGCTTACGCCGTCGCCGCCGAACTGCAGTACGGCGGCGACGACGTGCGATGGGTGCGGGTGCCGTTCAACACGGCCCTTGCACCCGGGCCGAAGGCCTTCGACGTGAACCTCTCCCAGTTCTCCATCACCGAACAGCGGCGCGCGGCAGTGGACTTCTCCAGCCCGTACTTCGACGTCACACAGGCGGTGGTGACCGTGCGCGACTCCCGTGCCGCAGGGGTCACCACCATCTCCGGGCTAAGCCGGCTCACGCTGGGGACGCAGGTCGGCAGCACCGGACACACTGCCGCGTCTGACCTGATCGGATCTGGGTCGGTGCAGACCTACCACACCCTCATCGATGCCAAGATGGCGCTGCTCGGCCGGCAGATCGACGCGATCGTCCTGGATTTGCCGACGGCGCTCGCCGTTGCCGGCGACCTGCGCGACGGCGTCCTGCTGGGCCAACTACCGTCCGCCGGTGGGGAGGTCGAGCAGTTCGGCATCGTGTTGGCGCGCGACAGTCCGCTGACCCGGTGCGTGTCCTGGGCGGTGGACTCGCTGCGCGCCGACGGCACGTTGGTCAAGCTGCAGAACCGCTGGCTCAGGGACACCGGATCTGTCGCGGTGCTGGCTCAAGGCTGACGGCCAGCTCGCCCTGAACAGGCCTGTCGTCCATATTTTCCATTCACCAATGCGTCATAAGCCCAGTAAAACGCGTAGTTGACCCTGCCTCTCATTGAAGTTAATCTTCACTTCACATTGTGATGATCGACATGAGAGGACGCCGACGTGGGCGCAGGCAAGCTTGACGGCAAGGTGGCACTGATCTCCGGATCGGGACGGGGTATCGGACGTGCGGTCGCTGAGAAGCTGGCCGCCGAGGGCGCCCGCGTGGTCGTCAACGATCTAGACGCCGAGCCCGCCAGGGAAGCCGTCGCCGCGATCGAGGCCGCCGGCGGACAGGCCGTCGCCTGCGTCGGCAGCGTCACCGACCCCGAGTTCGCCGAGCGTTTCGTCGCCACCGCGGTGGAGAACTTCGGCGGACTGGACATCATCGTCAACAACGCCGGCTACACCTGGGACAACGTCATCCAGAAGATGACCGACCAGCAGTGGAACGACATCATCGACGTGCACCTGACCGCGCCGTTCCGCATCTTGCGGGCTGCGCAGCCGGTCATCTCCGGGCTGGCCAAGAAGGAGAAGGCCGAGAACGGGAAGGCCAACCGCCGCGCGATCGTCAACACCTCGTCCATCTCGGGCATGCAGGGCAACCCGGGTCAGGTCAACTACTCGACCGCCAAGGCCGGCCTGCTCGGTATGACCAAGACGCTGGCCAAGGAGTGGGGCCGCTACAACGTCACCGTCAACGCCATCGCCTACGGCGTGATCAACACCCGGCTAACCACGGTGACCACCGAGGAGAAGACGATCGACGTCGACGGCCGCGAGATCAAGGTCGGCGTCAACCCCGCTGTGTACGAGACCGTCACCTCTCAGATCGCCCTCGGCCGTGGCGGCGAGGTCGAGGAGGCCGCCGGCGCGGTGTACCTGCTGTGCGCCCCCGAGTCCAGCTACATCACCGCGCAGACGCTGGTCTGCAGCGGCGGGGCGTGAGCGGAGGAGCGGTGCCGGACCACCGTCAGCCGCCGGCGTACGAGGAGATCGACTACCGATTCGACGACGGCATCGCGGTCATCAGCTTCAATGCGCCGCAGCGCCGAAATGCGTTGCGCAACCGGATGTTGCGTGACCTGTGGGAGGCACTCGACTTTGCCGACCGCGATCCGGCGGTCCGCGCAGTAGTGCTGACCGGCGCCGGCAAGCACTTCTGTGTCGGGGCCGAACTCACCGGTCCCAACACGTTGATCGACTGCCTCGAAGAGGATCGGGCCGGGCACACGCCCACCGGTTACCGCGAGCCCGGCGGACGGGTGAGCGAGCGGCTCTTCGACATGCGCACCCCCGTCGTCGCGGCTGTCAACGGAGACGCCGTCGGCGGCGGGGCTTCCATCATGGCGGCCACCGATGTCCGGATCGCCGGGGAGACTTCGCGGTTCGGATTCGTGTTCACCCGGCGCGGTGTCGTCCCGGAGAGCGCGTCCTCGTGGTTCCTGCCGCGACTGGTGGGCTTGACCCGTGCCACCGACTGGGTGCTGTCGGGACGTGTCTTCGACGCCGCGGAGGCCTATGCGGCAGGGCTGCTGACCCGCGTCGTCGCGGCGGATGCCGTGCTCGACGAGGCAATCGCCTACGCCCGGGTGTTCGTCACCGAGACGTCACCGACGTCGGTGGCGCTGGCACGCAGGCTTCTCGGGCGCAGCTGGGGGCATGCGACGCCCCGCGCGGCCTCCGAGGACGAATCCCGCGTGTACGCGAGCCGACTGCGCTCCGCCGATGTGCACGAAGGTGTCGTGTCGTTCCTGGAACGGCGCCCCGCGGTGTTCCCACCGCTCGACGACGACGCCGCCGACTACTTCTGACCCCGACCCGGAGGACCACGTGGCCGCCTCAACACCGTTCACCGCATGTCAATACGGCACGGACGCCGAATTCACCCATGACCCAGCGGGTATCGCGAACTACAACGAGAGTGTCTACGTCAACTTCGTCGACCCGCTCAGCGAGGTCAGCGCGCTCATGCGAATCGGAAACAGGCCCACCATGGGCTATTCCGAGGCGACGGTGCAGTTGACGCTGCCCGGCGGGAAGATCGCGTTGCGTGCCGGACGGCAGCCCAAGGAGACCAACGACGATTGGTCCACCCAGGGTCTGGAGATCAAGCCCGTTGACGCGACCCGAACCTGGGAAGTCAACTACCGCAACACCGTCGCACTCATCGGCACACCGTCACTGCTCGCCGACCGCGGCAGGCAGGCACTGAAGAACTCACCGTCGGTCGAGTGCGAGATCTCGCTGACGTTCGAGGCGTCGGTGCCGCTGTTCACGATCGCAGAAGACGGCGACTGCACGCCGGGCAGCTCGCAGATCGCCACCGACCACTACGAGCAGTTCGGCCACGTCTCAGGCTCGGTCCGTCTCGGCTCGACGACGTGGACCATCGACCGGGCCACGTCCTTCCGCGACCATTCCTGGGGTCCGCGGGAGTGGGCGTCCTACACCGGAGAATGGTTGGCGGCCTGGCTCGTCGACGGCACCGCGATCACCGCGTACGGGGAGTTCGAGCCGACCGGAGAGCGGGTCTCCGGCGGCGTGGTCATCACCCCCGACGGCGTCTTCCACCCGGTCCGCGACTACACCGTCTACACCGACTATGCGGGCGAGGCGACATACTCAGGCCGCAACACCGCGGTCATCACCGCCGACGGGCTGCCGACGCTGGTGCTGGACGGCACCATCAACCACTTCGTGCCGGTCACCCAGCGCACGGCCGACCGCGCCGCGCGGATGGGTCAGATGTCTGTCCGGTACGCCGGTGGTCATGGCGGGTGGGGGATCGCAGAGTTCCTGCGACCCCTCGCATCTGGCGCCAAGTAGCCCCGTCGATGTATCCCGGTCCTCACGTCGGCGAACACCCCGACCGGCTCGCGGTGATCATGGCCGGCAGCCGTGACAGCCTGACCTACCGTCAGTTGGACGAGCGGGCCAACCGCGTCGCCAACTACTTCCGCTCGATCGGCCTGGGCCGGACCGACCACATCGCGATCTTCACCGAGAACCACCTCGACATGATTGTGACGATGTCTGCGGCCGAGCGGTGCGGGCTCTACTACACCCCGATCAACTCGTTCCTGTCCGTCGAGGAAGCCGCCTACATCGTGGACGACTGCGGGGCGAGGCTTCTGGTCACGACGGAGGCGAAACTCGAAGTCGCCCAGGGATTCCCGGATTGCTGCCCGACGGTCGAGCACTGGCTGACCATCGGAACGGATGTGCCGCCCGCGCCGTTCGCGAGCTTCGAAGCCGTCATCGAACGGCATCCGTCGACCCCGGTCGAGCACGAGCGGCTCGGCACCCCGATGTTCTACTCGTCGGGCACCACGGGACGGCCGAAGGCCGTCAAGCGGCAGCTGCCCGACGTGGCGCCGGACGAGCAGCTCGGGATCGAGGCGATGGGCCGGCGGCTGTTCCGGATGTGCGAGGGCATGACGTTCCTGTCGACCGCGCCGCTCTACCACTCCGGCCCACAGTCCAGCATCTCGATCGGACTGCGGCTGGGCGCCACCATCATCGTGATGGAACGCTTCGACACCGAGGGCTTCCTGGCCCTGATCGAGGAGTTCCGCGTCACCCACACCATGGTGGTCCCGACCATGTTCTCCCGGGTGCTCAAGCTGCCCAGCGAGATTCGCGACAGGTACGACTACTCGTCGCTGGAGGCCGTGGTGCACGGAGCCGCACCGTGCCCGCGGCAGGTCAAGCAGGACATGCTGGATTGGTGGGGCCCGGTGATCTACGAGTACTACGGCGGCACCGAGGCCAACGGCACCTGTGGATGTACACCACAGGAATGGCTGGCCAACCCCGGGACGGTGGGCAAGGCCTTCTTCGGCGAGATCGTGATCCGTGACGACGACGGCAACGACCTACCCCCCGGCGTTCCCGGCACCATCTGGTTCCGCGGCGGCAACAGCTCGTTCGAATACCTCAACGACCCCGAGAAGACCGCCGAGGCGCAGGATCCCAGTGGAACCATGTCCAAGATCGGGGACATCGGCTACCTCAATTCCGACGGGTACCTGTTCCTGACCGACCGGCAGGCGTTCGTCATCATCTCCGGTGGTGTGAACATCTATCCGCAGGAGATCGAGAACCTTCTCATCACCCATCCCGAGGTCATGGACGCCGCGGTGTTCGGAGTCCCCGACGAAGACATGGGCGAGGCGGTCAAAGCGGTCATCCAGCCGCTCGACCCGCACGGCGGAACACCCGAGCTGGCACAGCGTCTGGGCGAGTTCTGCGCCGAGCACCTGGCCCGGTTCAAACGGCCGCGATCGTTCGACTTCATCGACGAGATGCCCCGGCTGCCCACCGGGAAGCTCTACAAGCGGCAACTGCGAGATCAGTACTGGAAGGACATGGCGGGTGCGTAGAACGTTGTACACCGAGGAGCACGAGGCGTTCCGGAAGGCCTTCCGGGCGTTCATCGATCATGCGGCGGTGCCGCATGTCGACGCGTGGGAGCTCAACGGGACCGTCGACCGCGAGTTCATCCGGGCCGCGGGCGAAAACGGGTTCCTAGGCTTCGAATTCGGCCCCGAGCACGGCGGGCTGGGGATCGAGGACTTCCGCTACAACGCGGTGATGACCGAGGAGGTCGTTGCTTCGGGCATGGCGGGTGACCTGTTCTCGATGCAGAACGACATCATCGTGCCCTACCTGCGTGACCTGACCACCCCCGCGCAGCGTGACCGCTGGCTGCCCGCGTTCACCCGGGGCGAGTGTGTCACTGCCCTCGGACTGACCGAGCCGGGCGCGGGATCCGACCTGGCGGCCATCAAGACCAGCGCCCGCCGCGACGGCGACCATCTGGTGCTCAACGGGCAGAAGACATTCATCACCAGCGGCGCGACCTGCGATCTGGCGATCGTGTTGGTGCGCACCGGAGAACGCGACGGTCGCGGCACCACCTTCGTCGCCGTCGAGAACGGCACGCCCGGCTTCGAACGGGGCCGCCCGATGCACAAGATCGGCCGCAAGGCGCAGGACACCGCAGAGTTGTTTTTCACCGATTGCCGGGTTCCGGCGTCCAACATCGTCGGTGAGCCTGGCCGAGGCTTTGGTAGTGCCATCGCGAACCTGCCCCGGGAACGGCTCTCGATCGCCGTCGCCGCGGTGGCGTCGGCCCGGCATGCGTTGGAGCTCGGCCTCGAACACGCCCGTGCGCGTAACGCGTTCGGCGGCCCGCTGACCCAGTTGCAGTCGGTGCGGATGCAGATCGCCGAGATGCACACCGACATCGCGGTGCTGCAGGAGTACACCGACCGCTGCGTGCTGGCGCTCAATGACGGCGAGCTGACCGCAGTCGAGGCGGCCGGCGCGAAGTACAAGGCGACCGAACTGCAGTGGGAGGTCCTCGACAGGGTGCTGCAGCTGTTCGGTGGCTACGGCTACATGGAGGAGTATCCGATCGCCCGGATGTGGCGCGATGCGCGCATCCAGCGGATCTATGGCGGAGCGAACGAGGTCATGAAGGATCTCGTCGGACGAGCGGTGGTGGGTTGATGTCCAGGTTGAACGGACGTGTGGCAGTGGTGACGGGCAGCTCCCGGGGGGTGGGCCGCGGAATCGCGCTGCGCCTTGCCGCCGACGGAGCGGCTGTCGCGGTGAACTACCGGCGCGACGCCGAGGCCGCCGCCGAGGTGGTGGCGCAGATCGTCGCCGCGGGCGGCCGGGCGAAGGCCTACGGAGCGGCCATCGACGACGAAGCCGCGGTGGACGCGATGGTCGACGCCGTCCGGCGCGAGCTCGGCCCGGTCGACATCGTGGTGAGCAACGCCGGCACCGCGAGCAAGGGCCAGACCGTGGGGGACACCCCGGCGGCGGACTACCTGTCGCTGTTACGGGTGCATGCGCTGGGCCCGATTCATCTGGTGCAGCGGGTGCTGCCCGACATGCGTGCTGCGGGTCGCGGTGACCTGGTGATGATCTCCAGCAGCACCGTCGGTGAAGCGCCCGCGCTCTCGGCGCCCTACACGATGGCCAAGGCCGCGATGGAGATGTGCGTGCGCACGCTCGCCCAGGAGGAGCGGGCCCACAACATCCGCGCGAACATCGTGGCTCCCGGGCTGGTGGAGACCGAGATGGGACGCCGGCTGGTCCGGGCGGCAACCGGCGGCGGGTCGATCGAGGACATCGCCGTCGGCTACCCGTTCGGCCGGGTCTGCACCCCGGCCGACGTCGCGGGCGCGGTCGCGTTCCTGGTGTCGGCCGATGCCGAATACGTGACAGGGCAGCGGATCACCGTCGACGGCGGTGGCCGGCCGGTCAGCGTCGTCTGAGCGCGGGAGGAAGAGCATCATGACGGTGACAGTGACGGAGGGGACGGCGACGGGCGACGGCACGTCGGCGTTCCTCACCGAGTTGGCCGAGGTTCTCGGCACCCAGCTCGCCGACGGGCACACCGTGCAACTGGTCGACGTCGACCAGCGCGGCGAGGGCAATTCGTGGGAGACCTATCTGGTCACCGCGGCGTGGGGCGACCAGACCGCATCCCTGGCCGTCAAACGTGAACCGCTGAGCGGGATCGTGGGCAGTTACGACGTGGCGCGCGAAGTTGCGCTGCTGCGCGCGGCGCACGGACTCGGACTGCCGGTTCCCGGCGTCGTCGCGTACCGGGTCGGTGAGCCGGGCAACCGCGGGTTCTTCGTGATGGAGCGCCTTCTCGGCGTCGTTCCGATGCCGCACAGCGTGACCCGGATGATTCCCGATCCCGGCCACCGGGCTGCACTGGGACGGCGGGTGGCCCGCGAGATGGCAACCCTGCATGCCGCGGCTCCGGACGCCCTGACGTTGCCCGAGCTGGGTCCGCCGCCGGCGGCGGCTGACACCGGGCGCGTCGAGAACGGGCTGTGGCGGCGGACCTACGAAGAGGTCGCCACGGTACGCATTCCGATCCTGGATCTGGCGCTGGCCTGGCTGGACCACAGAGCCGATCACGTCTCGGGTCGGGTGTCGCTGGTGCACAACGACTTCCGGGTGGGAAACCTCGTGGTGGCACCGGACGACGGCAGTCTGGTCGGGATCCTCGACTGGGAGACAGCACATTTCAGCGATCCCGTCGCGGATCTCGCTTGGTTCTTCCAGCGCACCTCCAGGGGCCGCTCGCCGCTGGCGTGCAAGGTTCTGGCGGTCGACGACTTCCTCGACGAGTACGCCGAGGCGGCGGGCTGGCGCCCGGCGCCGCAGGCCGTGACGTGGTGGGCGGTACAGTCGCTGGCCAAGAGCGCCATCGGATGCCTGCAGGCAGTGGCGATCTACGAGCGGGGCGACCGTCCCGAACTGCGTTACGCGAATATGGCCCACAGCGTGTACTACAGCCTGGGATGGCTCGACCAGATGCTGCGCGACGGAGAATGGGGAGCGTGAAATGACGGTGTACACACTGGATCTGGACAAGGTGCACCAGACGATCAGGGCGGCCCTGGTCGAGCAGGTGCTGCCGGCGGTCGCCACCGAATCCGCGCGTGGTGAGCTGCACGCGGTGATCGAGATGCTCGACAACCTCAGCCCGCGACTGTCCTGGGACGGCGCCGGTGTGTCGGAATCGGTGTCGCGCACCCGGGATCTCGCCGCAGCCGTCGGCGCGGAGTCGACGGCGGCCGGCGACGGCATCGACGCGCTTGCTGCTGATCGTCGCGCCATCGCCGAGAAGCTCGCGGGGGCCTACGCCGAGGGCGCCGACCCGTCCCTCGTCAGCGCGGTCGCGCAGTTCAGCGCAGCCGACATCCGTGTCGAGATCTCCCGGGGTCTGCTACCCGGACTGCCGGGCTGACCGCCGCGTTCAGACGGCCTGCGCGGTCAAGCGGGCTTGAGGCCGGGTGGCAGGACCATGGCGCGCACCAAAGCGGTGAGTTCCTCGGCAAGTTGGGGACGCTGACGCAGCTGCGGGTCCTGGGTGACGTCAGTGACGACGCCGATGGCGGCCTGGGTGAGTGCGCGGGCGTCGGCCTTGGAGAATCCGCCGGACAGTTCCTCGATCGCCTCCACCCATTCGGCCATGTACTCGCGTTGCGCACCGCGTAGCGCCTGCTGCTCCTCCTCGGGCAGGTACAGCAGGTCGGCGGCAAGGATCTGCATGATGCGGCCGTAGGGTCCTACCGCCTGCCGGATGTAGGTCTCGATCAGGGCGTCGAGGGTCTGTTGCGGAGTGGTCGCGTAGGCCAGCGCATCCGCGGTGACATAGAGCAGCCCTTCGGCGCCCCGTTCGAGGACGGCGCGCAGCACCTCGGTCTTGCCCGTCACATGCTGGTACAGCGTGGCCGTCGACATCCCTGACTCGCGGGCGATGTCGTCGATGTGCACGTTGTAGAAGCCCTGCTCGTTGAACAGGCGCGCCGCGGCGTCGATGATGCGCTCCCGCCGTCCCGCGGGTTGACGATGCACCGAAGTCGCCGGTGCGGTGGCCTCGGGATCGGTCTCGGGCAGCTCGCACTCGATGAGGGCCCACGCCACCGCGGTCTGGATCTCCTGCAGCCTGTCGGCGGCCAGGGTGCCCCGGATGTCGGGGGTGTTGGAAAACATCGCCAGCACGGCGAAGCCGAGGAGGTCAGCCCGCCGGCGGCCGAGTTCGGGCTTGACGGCCAGGATCCGCACCGCGATGCGTTCGTAGGTGTTGGCGAAATGGCCGCGGAACACGTCGCGTTCCGAGGGCTCCAGGTGCCGCTGCTCGCGTCGCCACAGGGTCGCTTCGTTGCCGTTGACCGTGAGTTCCCCGAACCCGGCGAGCAGCAGTTGCAGGTGCTCTTCGGGCGTGGTTCCCTCGTCGGCGACGACGGTGCTCAGCTCTTCGACGAGGCGGACCTGACTCATCAACGCATGCACCAAGATCTCGTGCTTGCCCTTGAAGTGCCGGTACACCGCCGGGCCTGTCAGTCCGACGGCTGCACCGATGCGATCGATGCTGACGTTCTGATATCCGAACTCCTGGAACAGGTCTGCTGCGGCGCGGGCGACCTGCTCGGTGCGATGGTTGCCGCGCGCCGACTTGCGAAGCACAGCCCGCACTGTCTCCACACGCGCTGCTGTCGGTTGCGGCATCTCGTTTCTTCCCACCGGTCGGGCCATGCATTCAGTCTCGCATCCGCGCGGCGGGCGGATCGCCGCTCCGACACAACGGCGGACGGCCGCGCTCCCCCGTGCGCGATGTGCATATTACCTATTCACTATCACCATCATCGATGCAGCTTATAGTGTGTTGACCGGTAACACATGCTGGAGTTATGGTTCACTGATCCCGCTGTTCAGCGTCCCCCGGCCCGAGTCGGGGGATCGTTCAGCGATCGTTTCCGGCCGCAACCGGGTCGACCACACGCGTGAGGGACGTCGCCATGAGCCATTACAAGAGCAATCTTCGTGACATCGAGTTCAACCTGTTCGAGCTCCTCGGACGCGACCGCGTTCTCGGGGAAGCGCCGTACACCGAACTGGATCTCGACACCGCGAAGTTCATTCTGCGCGAGGTGGAGCGGTTGTCCCGCGAGGACCTTGCGGAGTCCTTCGAGGAGGCGGATCGCAACCCTCCGGTGTACGACGCGTCGGCGAAGACCGTCACGGTGACGCCTGCGTTCGCCGCGGCGTACAAGACCTGGATGGACGCCGAGTGGTGGCTGCTGCGGGTTCTTCCGGAACTGGGGGGAAGCAGCACGCCGAGTTCCCTGAACTGGGCACTGGCGGAGTTCGTCCAGGGCGCCAACCCCGCGTTGTGGACCTATGTCGGCATCCCGACGGCGGCCCGGGTGATCTACCGGCACGGCACCGAGCGTGACAAGCGGATCGCCCAGATCGCCGTCGACAACCGCTGGGGTGCCACGATGCTCCTGACGGAACCGGATGCGGGTTCGGATGTCGGTGCGGGACGGACGCGCGCTGTGGCCAATCCCGACGGCACCTGGAACATCCACGGCGTCAAGCGGTTCATCACCGCGGGCGAACACGACCTGGCCGACAACATCCTGCATCTCGTGCTGGCCCGCCCGGTGGGCGTGGACGGCGTCGGGGGACCCGGGACCAAGGGATTGAGTCTCTTCCTGGTGCCGAAGAACCACTTCGACCTCGAGACCGGTGCGCTCACCGGCGAGCGAAACGGCGTGTATGCCACCAACATCGAGAAGAAGATGGGCATGAACGTCTCGACCACGTGCGAGATGGCCCTCGGCGAGGAGACCCCCGCGCGCGGCTGGCTGCTGGGCGAGGTGCACGATGGTATCGCCCAGATGTTCGATGTCATCGAGGATGCCCGGATGATGGTGGGCTCCAAGGCCATCGCGACACTGTCGAGCGGTTACCTCAACGCGCTGGAGTACGCCAAGCAGCGCGTACAGGGTGCGGACCTGGCACGTTCGGCGGACAAGTCGGCGCCGCGCGTGACGATCACCCATCACCCGGACGTCCGCCGGTCGCTGCTCACGCAGAAGGCGTACGCCGAGGGGATGCGTTCACTGATCCTCTACACCGCGGCATGGCAGGACGAGATCGCGATCGCGATGACGGCCGGACAGGACGCGAGCCTGGCCGAATCGGTGAACGATCTACTCCTCCCGATCGTGAAGGGCTACGGGTCGGAACGGTCCTGGGTGATCCTGGGGACCGAATCGCTGCAGACCCTGGGTGGCTCGGGCTATCTGCGTGACTATCCCATCGAGCAGTACGTCCGCGACGCCAAGATCGACACCGTCTACGAGGGCACCACCGCCATCCAGGCGCAGGACCTGTTCTTCCGCAAGGTGGTTCGGGACAAGGGCCGCGCACTCACCCACGTGCTCGGCGAGATCGCCGCTTTCGCCGGCTCGCCGGATCCGGCCGGGGACGTCGCCGCCGAACGTGCGCTGCTCGCCGGCGCCGTCTCGGATGTCGAACAGATCGTCGCGAAGATGACCGGCGATCTCGCCGCCACCAAGGACGACGCCACCGCGGTGTACCGGGTGGGTCTGAACGCCACACGGTTGCTATACGTCCTCGGGGACGTGGTGGTGGCTTGGCTGCTGTTGCGCAGCGCTCGTATCGCCGAAACCGCGTTGGCGCAGAATCCGAGCGCTGCCGATGTCGCGTTCTATCGCGGAAAGATCACCGCGGCAAGGTTCTTCGCCCGTGAGGTGCTGCCGGGTGTCGCTGCCCAGCGTGCGGCGGCGCTGACGGTGGACAACTTCGTCATGGACCTCGACGAAGGCGCGTTCTGAGCTGTCACGAGCCACACGACGAGAACGCCGCAGCCGGTGATACCGGCTGCGGCGTTCTCGTTTCGATGATGTTCGGGGACTAGGCGCCGTCCCTGACGATGCAGAGGGCGTCGACGGCCACCAGTCCGTCGGCGGTCACCAGAAGCGGGTTCACGTCCAGCGACTCGATCCAGTCATGGCCGGCCGCAGCGAGATTGCCGAAGCCGACCAGCGTCTCGGCGAGTTGCTCGAGATGCCACGGCTCCGACCCGCGGAATCCGTGCAACAGGTGCAGGTCGCGGAACTCCTCGATGAGGGACTCGGCGTCGGCCTTGCTCAGCGGTGCGGGCCGGCCGCCGATGCGCTGCAGGACTTCGACGAAGATTCCGCCGAGCCCGAGCATCACCATCGGGCCGAGTTCGCTGCGACCGTCGATGCCGATCAGCAGCTCGCCGCGGGATGCGGTCATCGGTTGCACCGCCACGGTGGGGGAGACGCCGTGCTCGGAGGCGATGGCGCGCATCCGGGCCACCGCATCGGTCAGCTCGGAGGTGCTGACGTTCAGTGCCACCGCGCCCAATTCGGTTCGGTGCGCGACATCGGCGAGCTTGACCGCATACGGCGCGGCGAAGGACGGAGCGTCGACGGCGTCGTCCCCGCCGATGATGGCATAGGAAGCGATGGGAATACCGAAGTCCTGCAGCAGCGCCATGATGTCGCGGAACGGCAGGAACCTGCTGCCGTTGCCCGTGTCGGTGATCGGAGTCGCCGGGCACGCCACCGGGGCCGGTGCTTCGACCGCGTCACGAGCTGCCTGACGGGCCCGGACGAACGTTCCCAGCGTGTGCAGGCCACGCAGGGTACCGCGGATCCCATAGCCGAGGGCGGCGACCCCGTCGTCTCCGATCACCTCGGTGGCGAAGTCTCCCACCGCGCCTGCGCCGGCGGCGATCGCGACCGGTTTCCGGTACCGCCGTGCCGCGGCCGCGACATCGTCGATCAGCCGCCGGTACAGCGCAGAGTCGCTCCACATGTTCACGAACATCACAGCGTCGAGCTCGTCGGATCCGACATACCGGTCGACGATCCCGGTCCAGAATGTTGCCCCGAAACCGGTGGTGTCCAACGGATTCGGTACCGTGATGCCAGGAATGGTCGCGGTGACCCAATCGGTGAGGCTGTCCAGCGGGGGCAACGTCAGACCCTCGGCTTCTGCGACGTCGAACGCCAGGGACGCGAAGCCGCCGGTGCCTGCCACAACACCGATGCGCTGCAGCGGATTCCACAGCTCGGGGTCGAGCTGGCTCACCAATGCGAGCCGGTCGACCAGTTCCTCCAGGTCGTAGGCAAGCTGAATGCCGGCGTGCTCGAAGGAGACGTCGTAGGCCCACGCGCTTCCGGCCAGGGCGCCGGTGTGTGAAGCCGCCATCTGCTGGGTGCGGGCATTCCGGGCCAGTTTCACCGCGACGATCGGCTTGCCCGCGTCGAGGCAGCGGCGGGCGGCCTCGAAGAATTCCTTCGGACGCCGGATGCCCTCGACGACGAGTCCGATGGCGGAGGTATCCGGATCCGTGGCAAGGAAATCCAGAAAATCGGCAATGTCGGTGGTGGCCTCGTTGCCTGCCGAGATGAGCCGCGAGATCCCGACCCCGGTGCGCTGGCGGGCGGCGATCGCGATGCCGCCGATCATTGCGCCGCTGTGGGACACGATGGAAATGCCACCGGGTGCGGGGTGGTAGTCGGCCGACGCGGTCAGGTGCAGACTGCGGGGCATGCTGATGTAACCCAGGCTGTTGGGGCCGATGACCGCCATGCCGCCGCGCGCCGCGGCGTCGACCAGGCGCCGCTGGTACTCGGCACCCTCGGCGCCGAGTTCGGAGAAGCCCGCCGCGTAGACGACCAGCCCGCCGCAATCGAGGTCCGCGCACTCCTCGGCCAGTGCCACCGTCCGCTCCGCCGACATCACCGAGAGCACCGCGTCGATCGGGCCCGCGATGTCGCCGATCGACCGGTGGGGCTTGACCCCCAGGACCGTCTCGGCGGTGGGATGGACGAAGTGCACTTCGGCGTCACTGTGCAGCGTCGGAGCGATGAACTCGGCCACCGGTGACTTGTCGCTCAACCCCACGACAGCGATCGTCTTGGGATTCAGGAGCCGGTCGAGAGCGCTGGCGGCGAGGGTCATGGGTCTGTCCTTCAATTACGATCTGTGAACACTGATTATGTTAGTTCATCCGTGAAACTAGCGGAATAACCAGCAAAAGCTATTTAAAGTTAGCAGCGACTATGTAGCATCCTTTGAACCGGCGAGATCGGGTGCCGGACGGCGAGCAACTTCGGAGGATCAATGGCGAGAACCGAGGCGTTGGCGAAGGTCGAGGACATGTACGTCAACGGGTTCCCCGACCCGGCGACGGCGACCGTGGAGCAACTGCGGGCGGCCTACGACGACCTGCTGCTCCAGTTCGCGCTTCCCGCCGACGTCGAACCCGTCGAGGGAGTCGCCGGTGGGGTTCCCGTTCTGTTCGTGACGGCTGCCGGGGCGACCCGGGACAAGGTGCTCGTCTGGTTCCACGGCGGGGGATACGTGCTCGGCAGTGCCCGGGGGTTCCAGGAACTCGGTCACGCACTCTCCCGCACGTCCGGTGTGACGGTCGTCCTGCCGGATTACCGGCGCGCACCGGAGAACATGTTTCCCGCCGCCGTCGACGACGGTGTCGCGGCACTCGAGGACCTGGTGTCGACCTACGGTGCCGCCGACGTCGCGGTCGGCGGTGACTCCGCGGGCGGCGGCCTGACCCTGGCGGCGCTGACGGTCCTGCGCGATAAAGGTGTGCCGCTTCCGACATCGGCGGTCCTCATCTCACCTCTGCTGGATTTCACCGCCAGCGGCGGAAGCGTCGACCTCTACGACGGCAAGGACGTGGCGGTGTCCCGCGGTTCGATCGCCAATCTCAAAGAGGCGTACCTGCAGGGCCATGACCCGCGTGACCCCCTCGCGTCACCGGTCTTCGCCGATCTCGGCGGTCTTCCGCCGTCATTGTTCCTCGTCGGATCCGCCGAGGTACTGCTCGACGACTCCCGCCGTGCGGCACAGTCGATGTCGGCCGCCGGCGGCGCCGCGGCGGTCTCTCTGTACGACGACATGGTCCACGTGTGGCCGCTGTTCTCGTCGATCCTGCCCGAGGGGCTTCAGGCCGCGGACGAGATCGGCCTGTTCGTCCGTAAGCCTCTCGGCCTGTAAGCCACCACCGTCCGGGCAGCGCTGTCACGGGTCAGCGCCGGCCTGACCTTGCCCTGGTTGCCTGCGGGCAGCCACCGGGTCGATTCGTGCTGCCCGAATACGGATGCCCCCGAACCTCCTCCTGTTCAACGACGAAAGGAAAAGATGGAATGAGAGCAACACTGTCGGATCGGAGACCGGGACACAGATCCCGGCTGTGGCGCTATCTGGCTTCGATGCTGACGGCCTGTGCGCTGCTGGCAGGAACTGCGGTTCCTGCGGCGGCGGCCGAGCTGATGCGGGTGACGTTCGTGCGTCATGGTCAGTCGCTCGGAAACGCCTCGGGCAGTATCGATTCGTCGACACCGGGACCGGTGCTCAGCGAGCTCGGCTATCAGCAGGCCGAAGCCGTCGCCGGCCGGCTCGGTGACAAGAATTTCGACGGCGTCTATGCGTCGTCGATGGTCCGGACCCAGCTGACGGCGGCGCCGATGTCGCGGTATCTGGGGCTGCCCATCGTCGTGCTGCCGGGTCTGCAGGAGATCGAGGCCGGCATCTACGAGGGGACGCCCGAGAGCGAGGCGTCCAGCGGATACATGCTGGCGCCGCTCGCGTGGGGGCTGCAGGGCAACCTCGACGCGCGCATCCCGGGCTCGATCGACGGCCACGAGTTCGACGCCAGGATGAAGGGGGCGTTGAAGGAGATCTACGACAGCGGAGACCGCAATGCCGTCGTGTTCTCCCATGGCGCCGCCATGATGTTCTGGACGTTCATGAACGTCGAGAACCTGACCGCGGCCCAGAAGATGGAACTGCTGAGGGCTTCGCTGCGTAACACCGCGGACGTCGTGATCGAGGGGAATGCCGAGGACGGCTGGACGCTGATCAGTTGGGACGGGCGCGAGTTCAGTCAGCAGCGCACCTTCGGCGCGGAGATCAAACTGCACCAGCGGACGTTGCGGCAGCAGCTCAAAGCGGTGTCGCAGTCGATCCGTGCCGCGTTCGCCTCGAAAGATCCGGCGACCATTGCCACCGCGCTGAACCAGGGCATCAGCGAGGCGAAGTTCTCGATGATCAAGTACCAGCGCGCCGTGCGTGCGGAGCTCATCGAGCGCATCGGCAAGGCCCGCCCGACGGCCACGTCCCAGACTGCGGTCACCGCAACGACATCGACGGCCGGAGTTCAGCCCGCCGGTGCGACAGCGGCGGCCCCGGTCACCGACAACGAGGAACCCGTCGCCGACAAGGCGTCGCGCAAGCGCGATTCGTCGGCCAGAGACGACCAGCGCCGGCCGACGGTCTCAGACGATTCGTCGTCCGAGATCGAGGACGTCGTGGACAGCGCTGCTGCCGACGACCGCGATGAGTCGTCGCGCGAAGCCGACGAGGCCGCCGAAACCGAAGCCGAGAGCGACATCTCAGCCGAAGAGTCCGGTACCGAGTCGAACGAGAAGTACGGTACCGAGTCGGACGAGAAGTCGGACACCGCAGAGTCAGCTGCGGACTCCGCCCGGGACACGGTCTCCAGCGACAGCTGAGCCGTAACCGCGGCTGAATGACGAAGGCGCCCAATCACCTCGGTGATTGGGCGCCTTTCAGTCTTCAGGAACCGGGATCAGGCTCCGGCTGCAGCGTAGATCGGGAGCAGGTCGGTCGCGGCGTCGGCCAGGAACTTCGGATCCACCAGGAGATGCTGGGTGGCCACCTGCATGTCGCGCACGTAGCGACCCAAGGTGCTTGTGCGGCTGATGCTCTGGCTACCGCTCCACCGGTGAGCGAAGCCGACGATGCTGTCCATGGCCTCGTGGCTCCAGGCCAGCTGCTGACGCATCCGGGCCATCTGTTCGGCGGTGCGGGTGTGACCTTCCTCGACGGTGGCTTCCGCGGATTCGACCAGGTCGTAGAACGCGAGCCGGACGGCGTGCAGCAGCGCCTCCATCCGGGCGAACTCGATCTTGAAGATGTCCGCCTCGCCGATCGGGCCTCCGTAGTTGGGCCGGAACTTCTTGACGGCCACTGCGGCAAGCAGTTCCAGGGCGCGGGTGGCGATTCCGAGGACCACGGGCACGTGGGGCAGCGGGCCGACGAACTCGTTGGACAGCTTGTAGATCGTCTCCGAGCGGTACGGCGTGCCGCCGAAGGTGACGATGGTGTGCTCGTCGGGCGCGAACTTCTTGTCGACCCGGTAGTCGTGGCTGCCGGTGGCGCCGAGACCCCAGACATCCCAGTTCTGCTTCAGATCGACCTCGGACTTGGGGAACATGGCCACCCGGGGCTGCGGCTGGCCGTCCTCGCCGAGGATCGCGTTGCCGTCCTCGTCGGCGACGAACACCCCGGCACCGATCCAGGTGGCGTGGTCGGATCCGCTGGCGAAGTTGAAGTTGCCCTCGACGATCAGCCCGCCCTCGACCTGTGTGGCCGGGTAGCGGGGGAGCAGCTGCCCGGCGACGCGGAAGTCCTCGTCCCGGCTCATGAGGTCCTTGGCCACCTCAGGCTTGATGTACCCGAGCACCTCGGCGGTCGACCAGGAGGTCGCCATGAACGCCCATGCGGTCGACGCGTCGGCCTTGGCCATCTCCTCGTAGACCCGCAGGCCCTCGCTGGGCAACAGGCCGCCGCCACCCAGTTCGGTCGGCACCAGCATGCGGTGCAGATCCTGCTCGGTGAGCGCATCGCGGACGGCGTCGCTCAGCGTCTGTGCCCGCTCCATGCCCTCGGCCTCGGCCCGGATCAACGGGGTGATGGCGCGAACCCGTTGCAGGTAGTCGCTCAACCGGGTGCCGGTATCGGGCTCGCGGGTCAGCATTTCCGTCATGTCCAGGCCTTTCTACAGGGGTTCGACCACTACTCACGTCCATCCTCAAACCTGAGGCTATGTGACTAAGGTAACGAAATTAATGCTAATGTCAAGTCTAAAGCTAGCAGGCCAGAACCGTATTAGCAGGTCACCAAGACTGAAATGAGAACTAACGATGTATCTGACGCAGGCACTGCACCGGGCGGTGCAGCAGACACCCGACCTGCCCGCCACCGTGTTCGGTGAACGTGTCCGCACATGGGCGCAGAGTGCCGACCGCGCCGCCCGTCTGGCTGCCGCGTTCCACGGCCTCGGCGTGCGGGGCGGCGACCGGGTCGCGATCCTCGCCCAGAACTGCGACGACTACCACGATTTCCTGTTCGCGGCGCCGTGGGCGGATGCGGTCGCGGTACCGGTCAACACCCGCTGGAGCGCACAGGAGATCGCGTTCTCCCTGCAGGACTGCGGAGCCGTCGTGCTGGTCATCGACGACGCCTTCCTGCACATGGTCGACGATCTCAAGGAGTTGGCCCCCGGCGTACGGGCCTACATCCATTCGGGACAGCGACAGCGGCCCGCCGATGTCCACGGTTTCGAGGACCTCATCGCGACGCACGCGCCTGTCGAGGACGCGCGCCGCGGCGGGGATTCGCTGGCCGCCATCTACTACACCGGCGGGACGACCGGCACCCCGAAGGGCGTGATGCTCAGTCACGCCAACCTCATGGCGGCGGCGCTGGGCGCACTGGCGACGGGGCAGTTCCTGGCGCCGCGTGGACGGCTGCTGCACAGTGCGCCGATGTTCCACCTGGCCGACGGTTCCGGCTGGCTGGCCCGCAATGTGGTCGGCGGCAGCCACGTCATCCTGCCGGGCTTCACTCCGGAATCCGTCGCGGACGCCGTGGAGCGCTACCAGATCACCGATATGTTTTTGGCCCCGACCATGATTCAGATGCTGGTCGATTCTCCGGCGGCGGCCCAGCGGGACCTGTCCAGCCTCAAGCACCTGATTTACGGGGCCTCACCGATCTCGCAGGCGGTGCTGGAGCGGGCGATGCGACTGCTGCCGCAGGCGAAACTGTTGCAGGCCTACGGCATGACGGAGTTGTCGCCGACCACAACGGTATTGACCGCCGAGGACCATCTCGATCCGGAGTTGCTGAGATCGGCGGGCCGGGCCGTGCCGATCGCGGAGGTCAAGGTGGTCGACGAGGACGACAACGAGGTGCCGCCGGGCACTGTCGGTGAGGTCGCGGCGCGCGGACCACACGTGATGCTCGGCTACTGGAACCGGCCCGAGGAGACCACCCAGGCACTGCGTGGCGGCTGGATGCACACCGGAGACGGCGGCTACCTCGACGAGCACGGCTATCTGTTCATCGTCGACCGGCTCAAGGACATGATCGTCTCCGGTGGCGAGAATGTGTACTCGGCCGAGGTCGAGAACGCGCTGGCGCAGCACCCCGGCGTGGCGACCTGCGCGGTGATCGGGGTGCCGGACGCGGACTGGGGCGAGCGGGTGCACGCCGTCGTCGTGCTGCAGGACGGCGCATCCGCCACCGCCGAGGAACTGAGGGAGCACTGCGGCGCGCTGATTGCGCGCTACAAGGCTCCGCGCAGCGTGGAATTCGTCGACGCCCTGCCGTTGACCCCGGCCGTCAAGATCGACAAGCGTGCGCTGCGTGCGCGCTACTGGGACAGCGAGTCGCGCTCGGTGAACTGATCAGCGTGCGCAACGCAAAAGCCCCCGCCGTGTGGCGGGGGCTTTTGTCGTTGTGCAGCTAGCTCTCCAGCGAGGCCGGCGGCGTGAAGCGCTCGCCGTAGCGGGCGGCAAGTTCCTTGGCACGGGCCACGAACGCGGCCTTACCGACGCCCAGCGGGCCCTCGTAGCCGACGATGTACTGCGCCGAGCCGCCGGTCCAGGCCGGGTACCCGATGCCCAGGATCGACCCGACGTTGGCGTCGGCGCTGGTCTTCAGCACGCCCTCGTCGAAGCACTTCTGGGTTTCCAGGGCTTCGGAGAACAGCAGGCGGTCGATCATGTCCTGCAGCGGGATCTCGGTCGATCCCGAGTTGAACGTCTCCTTCAGACCCGGCCACAGACCGGCCCGCTTGCCGTCGACGTACTCGTAGAACCCGGCGCCCTTGAGGCGCGACGGGCGACCGAGCTCGATCATCTTCTCGACGACGAGTTCACCCGGATGCTGGACGTAGGTCGTGCCCTCGGCTGCCGCTGCGGCCGCCGATGCGATCGAGATCTTCTGCAGCAACTCCAGATTCAGCTCGTCGAGCAACTGCAGCGGAGGTGCCGGGTAGCCGGCCTGACCGCCTGCCTGTTCGATGCTGGTGGGAGCGATGCCCTCGCCCAGCAGCGCCATGGCCTCGTTGACGAACGTCCGGATCACCCGGGAGGTGAAGAAGCCGCGGCTGTCGTTGACCACAATCGGGGTCTTCTTGATCGCCAACGTGTAGTCGAACACCCGGGCCAGCGCCTCGTCAGAGGTCTTCTCGCCCTTGATGATCTCCACCAGCGGCATCTTGTCGACGGGGCTGAAGAAGTGGATCCCGATGAAGTCCGCCTGACGCTTCACGCCGGTCGCCAGACCGGTGATCGGCAGAGTGGAGGTGTTGGAACCCAGCAGCGCGTTCGGCTCGACGATGTCCTCGATCTCGCCGAACACCTTGTGCTTGAGGGCTTCGTCCTCAAAGACGGCCTCGATCACGAAGTCGACACCCTTGAGGTCGGCGGCGTCCGCGGTCGGGGTGATCTTGGCGAGCAACGCGGCGGACTTCTCTTCGGTCGTCTGTCCGCGGCCGACCGCCTTGGCCTCGATCTTCTCCGAGTAGGCCTTGCCCTTCTCGGCGGCCTCGATGGTGACGTCCTTGAGCACGACGTCGTAGCCGGCCTTGGCCGACACGTAGGCGATACCGGCGCCCATCATGCCCGCGCCCAGCACGCCGATCTTGGTGATCGGGGTCGTGCCGATGCCGTCGGGGCGCGAGGCACCACCGCTGATGGACTGCTGATCGAGGAAGAACGCCTGAATCATGTTCTTCGCGGTCTGACCGGTCACCAGCTGCACGAAGTAGCGGCTCTCGATGCGCGACGCGGTGTCGAAGTCAACCTGCGCACCCTCGACCGCGGCATTTAGGATGGCCCGCGGCGCGGGCACCGGGGCACCCTTGAGCTGCTTCTTCAACGTCGCCGGGAAGGACGGCAGGATGGCCGCCAGGCCGGGGCTGCTCGGCGTGCCGCCGGGCATCTTGTAGCCCTTGGCGTCCCACGGCTGCACCGCAGCGGTCTCCGGATTGCCCTTGAGCTCTTCTCTTATCCATGCCTTGGCGGCGGGCACCAAATCCTCCACGCTGCCGACCAATTCGTCGACCAGACCGATGGCCTTGGCCTTGGCCGGGCTGAACCGGGCGCCGGTCGACAGGATCTCGGTGAAGGCCTTCTGCACACCGAACATGCGCACGGTGCGGGCCACGCCGCCGCCGCCGGGCAGCAGGCCCAGGGTCACCTCGGGCAGGCCGATCACCACGCCGCGCACGTCGGCGGCGATGCGGTGGTGGGTGGCCAGCGCGATCTCCAGGCCGCCACCGAGGGCGGCGCCGTTGATGGCCGCCACCACCGGCACGCCGAGGGTTTCCAGCCGGCGCAGATCACGCTTGGTGGACTCGGCCAGCTCGAACGCCGCGGCGGCATCCCCGGGGCCGAGCTTGATCAGACCCTTGAGGTCACCACCGGCGAAGAAGGTCTTCTTCGCGCTGGTGAGTACCACGCCGGTGACCGATTCCTTTTCGGCCTCCAGGCGATTCACCGCGTTGTGCATCGACTCGCGGTAGTGGTCGTTCATCACGTTGGCCGACCCGGTCGGGTCATCAAGCGTCAGGGTGACGATGCCGTCGGCATCCTTGTCCCACTTGATGGTGTTCTCTACTGTCATTTTCTTTTCGACCTTCTGCTCTTATCTAGACGCGCTCGATGATGGTGGCCACGCCCATGCCGCCGCCGATGCACAGCGTGATCAGGGCACGCTTGGCGCCGCGGCGCTCGAGCTCGTCGACCATGGTTCCGGTGATCATGGCGCCGGTGGCGCCCAGCGGGTGGCCCATCGCGATGGCACCACCGTTGACGTTCAATTTCTCGTCGGGGATGTTCAGGTCCTTCTGGAACTTCAGCACCACCGACGCGAACGCCTCGTTCAGTTCGAACAGGTCGATGTCATCGACGGTCAGCCCGGCGCGGTCGAGCACCTTGCGGGTCGCCGGGGTGGGGCCGGTCAGCATGATGGTGCCGTCAGCGCCGCTGGTGGCGGTGGCCACGATGCGGGCCCGCGGGGTGAGGTTTTGAGCCTTTCCTGCGTTTTCTGAACCGATCAGCAGCAGTGCGGCGCCGTCGACGATGCCCGAGCTGTTGCCGCCGTGGTGGACGTGGTTGATCTTTTCGACCGTGTGGTACTTCTGCAGCGCAACCTCGTTGAAGCCACCCATCGCGCCGATATCGGTGAAGGCGGGCTTGATCTTGGCCAGGCTCTCCAGGGTCGTGTTCGGACGCATGTGCTCGTCGCGATCGAGGATGACCAGACCGTTCTGATCCTTGACCGGCACAATCGATTTGGCGAAGTAGCCGCCCGACCAGGCTGCGGCCGCACGCTGCTGGCTGCGCACCGCGTAGGCGTCGACGTCCTCGCGGGAGAAGCCCTCCATGGTGGCGATCAGATCCGCGCCGATGCCCTGCGGCACAAAGGAAACCGCGTAATTGGTCTCCGGGTCGTTGGCCCAGGCGCCGCCGTCGGAGCCCATCGGGACCCGACTCATCGACTCCACGCCACCGGCGAGCACCAGGTCGTCCCAGCCCGACCGCACCTTCTGCGCGGCGGTGTTGACGGCTTCCAGGCCGGATCCGCAGAACCGGTTCATCTGCACACCGCCGGTGGTGTCGGGCAGCTTGGCGGCCAGCACGGCGGTGCGGGCCAGCACGGCACCCTGATCGCCCAGCGGGGACACCACGCCCAGGATCAGATCGGAGATCATCGTCTCGTCCAGATCAGGGAACCGGATTCGCATTTCATTGACCAGACCGACGACCAAGCTGATCGGCTTGACCTCGTTGAGGGCGCCGCCGCGTTGCTTACCGCGCGGGGTACGGATCGCCTCGTAGATGAACGCTTCTTCAGACATGTGTGCTTCCTCGGGTGATGGTGTAGTCCGCCAGGTTCGGCTGGGACGTGCGGACAAAGTAATCGGGAACCGCCCACGGCGAATTGGTGACGACGCGGCCCTTGCTGTTGCGGTAGTAGTTCTGTACACCGTCCATGGCGTAGACCATGGCGTCGTTGAGGTTGTCGAGGTCGCGGTTGTAGTCCTCGAACGGTTCGGGCCGGCATTCGACGGCCGCGACGCCGTCGCGCACCATCTGGGTCAGCATCTCCACGACGTAGCGCACCTGGGCCTCGGCGATCGTCAGCCAGCTCCCACCCGGGGGATTGGTGTTCGGACCGTAGAGGAAGAACAGGTTCGGGTATCCCGGCGCGGTGATGCCGAGGTATGCCCGGGCGTTGTCGTCGCTCCAGGACTCCCGGAGTTCGACGCCGTCGCGCCCGCGCAGTTCCATCGGGTACAGGTAGCGCTGCTGCTGGAACCCGGTGCACAGGATCAGCATGTCGACCTCGTGCTCCTCACCGGACGCGGTCACCAGGGTGCGTTCGGTCAGGTGATCGATGCCCTCGGCGACCAGGGTCACGTTGGGGCGGCGCAGGGTGGCGAACCAGCCGTTGTCCATCAGCAGGCGCTTGCCGAACGGGGGGTACGCCGGGGTGCACTTCTCGATGAGATCCTCGCGGCCCTCGAGCTGCTCGCTCAGGTACGCGATGAAGCTCCGCCGGTAGGCGTCGTTGAGCGAGCTGACCAGCTTGCCCTTCTCCGCCGCCTTCGGGTCCACCCGCAGCGCGGGGTAGTTGCGCTCGGTGTAGATCCAGTAGAGCCGAAACCGTGACCACGCCCGGTAGTACGGCACGTGGCGGTACAGCCAGTGGCGGCTGGCCGGTTGTTTGCGGAAGTACTGCTCGTTGGGGGTGATCCAGTGCGGTTCGGGTTGGACGACGACCATGTGCTCGACGTCCTCGGCGATCTTGCACACCACCTGCATGGCGCTGGCGCCCGCACCGACCACCGCGACCTTCTTCCCGCGGTACTCGGCCTCCGGAGTCCAGCGTGCCGAATGCACCACCTCGCCGGCGAAGTCCGAAAGTCCCTGGAACTGCGGGATGTTGGGGGTGTTGTGCAGCCCGGCAGCGGTGATCAGTGCCTTGGCGCGGATGGTCTCGGCACCCCCGGCGTGGCTGGTCTGGACCACCCATTCCTGGGTGTCCGCATCCCACTGGGCCCCCTCGACGGTGACACCCGTCTCGATATGGGTTGCGAGGCCGAAATGCGCGACGACGTCGTCGATGTACTGCCGGATCTCGTCGGGTTGGGCGAAGTTCTGGCTCCATTCCCGGTGGAAGAACGAGTAGGAGTAGAGGTCGTTCGGGACGTCGACGCGGGCGCCGGGATAGTTCGCCTCATACCAGGTACCGCCGACGTGGTCGTTGCGCTCGAGCACCCGGAACGGGATGCCGGCCTGCTTGAGGTGAACCGCCGCCGCCAGACCGGAGAAACCGGCGCCGACGACGATCACGGAGAAGGCGGCCTGCGCACAGGCTTCGGTGACATCCGGCGCGACGAACGGGGTGAACCCGAGCTGTTCGGCCGCCAGCGGGGCGTGCTTCTCGGTGATCGGCTCACCCATGACCGCGGTCATCAGTGTCGCCAGCTCGGAGCCTGTGGGCGCCGGATGGGCGATCGGTGTTCCCGACGACCAGTTCATGATCGCCGTGTAGGCCGCGTCGCGAACCTCGGCCGCTCGCTCCGGATCCAGACCCCCGTCGTCGAGATCCTCGAAGCCGCCGGTGGGAGCGATCGTATAGGGATGGGACAGCCACCGGTCGTCTCCGGTCAGCTGATAAAGCACGCCGATCAGGCAGGGAACGTTGGCTTCGGCCAACGCATTCCGTAGCGCCTCCGCGTCCAGGGTGGCCTCGGGGTCGAGGAGTTGGGTCATGAGATCTCCTTAGATAGGGCGACGTCTGCTCGCACAGCGTCGAGACGGTCGGCAGCGGCTGTTGCCATGGGAGTGACGTTCACCAACGTCACGCCGGCATCGCAAAGCACGGTGAGACGTTGACGTACGGATTCGGCGTCGCCGATCAGCGACGTGGCGTGCACGAGCTCGTCGGGCACCGCGGCGGCGGCCATCGGCCTGCCGAAGTCCAGGACGGTTCCAATGCGCATTGGGGGTGCCTTTCCAGGTCGCACGCGCTACCAAAGCAGCTGTCGTGACCGGCCAACGGTGAATGACTACTTCAGCAGAGACCTCTACTGAATATTGAATATACAGGTATATACGCGTCTTTTGTTAGTTCCAATTCTTATTCGCGTCGCTACGCCACGCGACAAGCAAAACGCCGGCAGGCCCGGTGGGGCCCGCCGGCGTCGAAACCGCGCGCTGTCGAAGGTGCGTCAGAGGTCCAGGACGAGTCTGTCTCCACGACTGCGTGATACGCAGATCATCATGCAGTCGTTGCGGTCCTGCTCCTCGTGGGTGAGGACGTCGTCGCGGTGTTCGGGAACCCCGCTCAAGACCGGGGTCTCGCACGTGCCGCACATGCCGGCACGGCACGACGACATCACGGGCACGTCATGCTCTTCGATCGCTTCCAGGATCGTCTGGTCGGCCGAGACCGTCAGCGTTACGCCCTGTCGAGCCAACTCGACCTCGATCGGCAGGTTGACCACGGTGTCCGCATCGGCGGTGCTTGCGCTGAACCGTTCGACGCGAAGGCTTCCCGCCGGCCACGTCGAGCACTGCTGTTCGACAGCGAGCAGCAGTGCCTGCGGCCCGCAGCAGTAGACGAGGACGTTGTCCCGGGGGGCGCCGACGGCACTCGCAAGGTCGATGAGGCCGCGCTCATCCTGAGCCCAGATGTCGACCCGGTCCCCGTGTACGGCGAGTTCATCGAGGAATGCCATCGACCGGATGCTGCGGCCACCGTAGATCAGTCGCCAGTCGGCTCCTGCGGCCTCGGCCTCGCGGACCATCGCCAGGATGGGCGTGATGCCGATGCCTCCGGCGATGAACACGTACTCAGGCGCGGGCGCAAGCCGGAAATGGTTGCGGGGCCCACGGATACGAAGGGTGCTGCCCTCCTCGACCGACTCGTGCACGTACACCGACCCACCCCTGGACCGGTCGTCGGGTTCGCGGAGCACCGCCACCCGCCACCCGCTCAGATCGCCGGGATCTCCGCACAGGGAGTACTGGCGGACCAGACCCGACGGCATGACGAGATCGATGTGCGCGCCGGGCTCCCATTCAGGGAGAGGATGTCCACCGACCTCCTCCAGCCGTAACGCAACGACACCGTCCGCGACAGCGGTCTTCTCAGCCACCACGACATCGGCCTCGTACTCCCGCATCACCAGACGCACGGTGCTGGGCTGAGGCGGGCACTCGACGTCGGTCACGTTCCCCTCCCGCGCATGGTCGCGAACGTCACCAGCTCACGGGCAGGGACTTCAGCCCGAAGATCCTGGCATCGGTCTTGAGCGGAACCTGATCCGCGGGGACTGCCACCGCCAGGCTCGGAATGCGTTCGAGCAGAGCGCGAATGACGACCTGCAGTTCGACGCGCGCCAACGGCGCCCCCAGACAGGTGTGGATGCCGTACCCGAAAGCGAGGTGGCCCCGGGCGTCCCGGCGGATGTCCAACGTATCCGGGTTCTCGAAGGTGTTCGGATCGCGATTGGCGGCGTCGAGTCCCATCACGACGATGTCGCCCTCTGCGAAAGTCGTGCCGCCGATCTCCATCTCTGCGGTCATTGAACGAGGCAGGTTGCCGATGATGTCGAGGTATCGGAGCAGTTCCTCCACGGCGGCAGGGATGAGCGAGGGATCCTGGCGCAGTTGCTCAAGCTGTTCGGGATGTTCCAGCAGCGCAAAGACGCTGAGGCCGATCATGTTGCCGGTGGTCTCGTGTCCGGCCATCAGAAGGAACGCCGCGAGGCCGGACACTTCGGTGATGGTCAGGTCGCCGCTGCGCACGTGGTTGAGCAGCAGGCTGATCAGGTCGTCGCCGGGATCGTCCATTTTCGCGACGGTGAGTTCGCCGAGGTACTGCATGACCGCTGCGACCGCAGCACCGATCTCCTCGAGCGTCGCGTCGGAGTCGAGCACCTTGCGGGTCTCCTGCTGGAACCAGTCGTGCTTGTCGTACGGAACCCCGAGGAGTTCGCAGATCACCAGCGACGGCAGGGGCAACGCGATCGCTTCCACGAGATCGGCCGACGACGAGCCGGCCAGCATGTCGTCGATGAGAGTGTTGGCGATGCGCTCCACGGTGGGGCGCATGGCCTCCATGCGCCGCGGGGTGAACTCGCGGGACAGCATCTTGCGCAGCCGTGTCTGATCCGGAGGGTCCATCGCGACGAAGAACCCGGGTATGGGCTCGTCGCCGGCGTCACCACGCGACGGGTCGGGGATGTTGCGGACGCTTGATCGTCTATCGGCAAGGACTGCGCGCACGTCGTGATAATTGGTGACGAGCCAGGCCGGGACGTCCTTGAACGACACCTTGCGGACGCTCCCGGTCTCGGCGTACTCCGCCGCGGGCGCGAACGGACATGTCCGTACGAACGGAAATGCCGGCGCCTCTTGTGAATTCGCATCCGCGGCTTCGGAACCGGCGGTCGAAACCTGCTCGCTGGTCGTCACGTTAAGGCCTTCCTCGAATGGTCGAATCACACGGTCCGGTCTACATGACATCAGTCACATGTGTGATTGGCGATAGCATCACATAGCAGATCTACCACCGTCAAGGCGTGCGCACTCCGCCCGATGTACATACTTTGCTATCGTCTATATATGTGCAGCATAAAGCGATATATGGAATAGCGATACCGGTCAGACGGCTTCATCGGATTCCTCGCGTCGCGAGTTCAGAGTTAATCGCTGTTATGTGCCAAAGGTTTGGAATGTCGGACTGGGCATCGGAAGGCGCCGGCGCGGGGTCCGGAACCCGGCGCTGCACGGCGCTGAAACGAAGAGTGGAGGCAGAACTAACCTCCTGGCCCATGGCCGCCGGTGTGAGCGGGGACTCCGCATTCCTGGCCGGGCTTCCTCGCGATGTGTAAATCATAGAACCAATATTTACAAGCGGCACACTCACCGTGGGCCGGGCTCCACGGAGGTCTGGTGCCCAGGCACTCGCCGCAGGTTCTAAAAGAGGACTCTGAACTGGGGAAAATATGTATCCGGTGAGGCTGGGAGGGCCGCACGCTCCTGCGCCCAACGTCATGCTGCTTGACGGTCAAAATTCCGGTGTGCGATGCTATCGACGATTACTGATGTGATTGAAGCCACTCCAACCTCGCGGTGTGATGGCTCTTCTGTGAAAGGGGTCGAGGTGCCGGCAAGTACGCAGAATTGCTCTTCACAATCCGCCCGCATTGAGCTCAGCGCCCCGCGCGCCGCCCGATCAGGTCAGGAGCGACGTGGTCATCGCTGAGAAAGCCGATTCGCCTCCACGGTCGCGCATGCACGACGGATTCACCGCGGTCTCCTCTGCAAAGGCAGCCAAACCCGTTCGCGCACTGGGCGATTTCTTTGCCATGGCGCTCGACACGCTGGTGTGCATACCACGCAAGCCTTTCGCGTGGCGCGAGTTCCTGGAGCAGTCCTGGTTCGTCGCCCGGGTGTCGCTGGTGCCGACGCTGATGCTGGCAATCCCATTCACCGTGCTGCTCATCTTCACGTTCAACATCCTGTTGCTCGAGTTCGGCGCAGCGGATTTCGCAGGTACCGGTGCGGCATACGGCACCGTGACGCAGATCGGTCCCGTGGTGACGGTGCTCGTGGTCGCGGGCGCGGGCGCAACGGCGATGTGCGCCGACCTGGGCGCCCGCACGATCCGCGACGAACTCGACGCCCTGCGTGTCATCGGTGTCGATCCCATCCAGACACTGGTTGTTCCCCGCGTGCTGGCCGCGACCTTCGTGGCAACGCTGCTGTCCTCAGTGGTGATCCTCGTCGGCTTGGTCGGCGGGTTCATCTTCTCGGTCTTCATCCAGCACGTGACCCCCGGCGCGTTCGTCAGCGGACTCACCGTGATCACCGGCGTCGACGACGTGATCATCTCGTTGGTCAAGGCGGCGTTGTTCGGACTATCGGCGGGTCTGATCGCCTGCTACAAGGGGATTTCCGTCGGTGGCGGCCCTGCCGGTGTCGGCAACGCGGTCAACGAGACCGTCGTGTTCACCTTCGTCGCCCTGTTCGCGATCAACATCATCGCGTCGGCCGTCGGAATCAAGGCGACGCTGTGACCGCAGGCTCTCCCAGTAGGCTGAACCCGCGGCTCCGTCGCATGGCGTCGGGGTGGGTGGACGCGCTGAGCCGGATGGGGACACAGGCGCAGTTCTATTTCCAGACCCTGGGGGCTATCAAAGACGTCCTGCTGCACTACAAGAAGGAACTGCTGCGCCTGATCGCCCAGATGAGTCTGGGCGTCGGGGCATTGGCTGTCGTCGGCGGCACCGTGGTGATCGTCGGCTTCCTGACGCTGTCGACCGGCGCGCTGGTGGCGGTCCAGGGTTACAACCAGTTCGCCGAGGTCGGGGTCGAAGCCCTCACCGGATTCGCCTCGGCCTACTTCAACGTGCGACTGATCGGTCCGGTGATCGCGGGAATCGGCCTCGCAGCAACGATCGGCGCCGGTGCGACAGCGCAATTGGGTGCGATGCGGATCAACGAGGAGATCGACGCGCTGGAGGTGATGGGTGTCCGCTCGGTCGCCTATCTGGCATCCAGCCGGGTACTGGCGGGCGTCATCGTGGTGATCCCGCTCTACTGCGTTGCCGTGTTGTCGGCGTTCTGGGCTGCGCGCTTCGGCACGATCGTGATCTACGGCCAGTCCTCAGGCGTGTACGACCACTACTTCACGACCTTCCTCAGCGGCACCGACATCATCTGGTCCTTCTTCCAGGCGATCGCGATGGCCGTCGTCATCATGCTGGTGCACACCTACTACGGTTTCACCGCATCCGGAGGCCCGGCCGGGGTCGGCGAAGCGGTCGGTCGTGCGGTGCGTACCTCGCTGATCGCGGCGGTGCTGGTCGTCCTGTTCCTCTCACTGGCCATCTACGGCCAGTCCGGCAATTTCCACCTGGCCGGGTAGATCGATGGCGCACAACAACAATCGGCGCGGCGTGCATCCTTTGTGGTGGACGGCGGCGTTGTTCGCCACCGTCATCGGTCTGGTGCTCACCTGCTCGCTGATCTTCGCGGGGACGTTCCGCCGCTACGTGCCGGTCACCCTGACCTCGGAACGATCCGGTCTGGTGATGGAGTCGGGCGCCAAGGTGAAGATGCGCGGCGTCGAGGTGGGCCGTGTCGCAGGAATGTCGGGCGGCACGCAGGCCGTCGCGCTGGCGCTGGAGATCGACCCCGACAAGGCCGGTTACATTCCCGCCAACGTCGAGGCCGAGATCGCCACCACCACCGCCTTCGGCGCCAAGTACGTCGACCTCATCTACCCCGAACAGCCCAGTGCGCAGCGGATCTCGGCGGGCGCGGTACTCCAGTCCCGCAACGTGGCGACCGAGGTCAACACGGTGTTCGACAATCTGGTCGGACTGCTCAACGAAATCGACGTCGCGAAGCTCAGCGCGGTACTGACCGCTGTGGCCGACGGTGTGCGTGGTCAGGGAGAACGCATCGGCCAGGCCACCTCCGACGCCAACGAGGTACTGCTGGCCGTCAATCCGAGGATGGACCGGGTCGGCGAGAACTGGACCTCGCTCCGGGATTTCAGCGATGCCTACAGCGCAGCGGCGGGCGACATCCTCGACACTCTCGACGCAGCGTCCGTGACCAGCGAGACGATCACCGGACGCGAGCAGGATCTGGACGCGCTGCTGCTGAACTCGATCGGATTCTCCAACAGCGGCGTCGAACTGATCGCGCCGAACCTCGACAACCTGATCAACGGCATCAACATCCTCGAACCGACGACCAGCCTCCTGCTCAAGTACGACCCGATCTACACCTGCCTGCTGCAGGGCGCGAAGTTCGCGCTCGACAACGGGGCGTACGCGAATATCGGTGGCAACGGTCGTTCTGTGGTTCAGGATGTCGGCCTGTTGATGGGCGACGATCCGTACCGTTATCCGCAGCACCTGCCGAAGGTTGCCGCCACGGGTGGACCTGGCGGCAAGCCGGGCTGCGGTTCTCTGCCCGATGTCAGCAAGAACTTCCCGGTGCGGTACCTGGTGACGGACACCGGATTCGGCACCGGACTGGACATCCGCCCGAATCCCGGTATCGGGTTCCCGGGCTGGGCGAACTACTACCCGGTCACCAAGGCGATCCCGGAACCGCCGCGGGTGCGTCATCCCGGTGGCCCGGCACCCGGCCCGGCGCCGGCGGTCCCCGGCGGAGCCCCCTACGGAGCGGCGCTCTATGGGCCCGACGGAACACCGCTGTGGCCCGGGGTTCCGGCACCGCCGCAGCCGGCACCCGTGCCGCCGGCTCCTGCGACGCCGCTGCCCGCCGAAGCGCCTGTCGCCCAAACCGTTCCAGGAACGCTGCCCGGAACGGCGCCCTGATGAGTATCGAGGACCAGCAGTGAAAAGCAGCTTGCGACGAGTCGTGATCAACCTGACCGTGTTCGTCGTCGTCTGTGTGGTGTCCGCGTTCGGGCTGATGGCGGTCTTCGCCAACCTCCGTTTCAACGACGAACAGCTCTACCGTGCCGAGTTCACCGACGTGAGCGGTCTCGAAGTCAACGACTTCGTCCGCATCGCCGGTGTCGAGGTCGGGCAGGTCAAGAGGATCTCGATCAACCCCGATGCGCGCGCGGTCGTGGAGTTCTCAGCCGATCCCTCGATCGACCTGACGGATGCCTCCAAGGCCCAGATCCGTTGGGAGAACCCAATCGGGGACCGGTACATGGCCCTGCTGGAAGGCGCGGGCGCCGCCACTCGACTGGCGCCGGGCACCACCATCCCGATCGACCGAACCGAGCCTGCGCTGGATCTCGACACACTACTCGGCGGATTCCGCCCGCTGTTCCGCGCGTTGGATCCCGACCAGGTGAACACCTTGTCGACCGCGCTGATCCAGGCGTTCCAGGGCGAGGGCGCGACCATCGGCTCCTTCCTGAACCAAGCCGCCGTTCTGACCAACACCCTGGCCGATCGCGACGTCCTCATCGGCGAGGTGATCGGAAACCTCAACACGGTGCTGGGCTCCTTCGGCGGACAGACCGAACAGCTCGCCAAAGCAGTCGACTCGCTCTCGTCGCTGGTGAAGGGACTCGAGGAACGCAAGGGCGACGTGGCAAACGCGGTGGCGTACACCAACGCCGCGTCCGCGACCGTCGCCGACCTGCTGATACAGGCGCGCGAGCCGGCCAATGAAGTCCTCGTCCAGAGCGACCGCGCGACCTCTCTGGTGCTCGCCGACCACGAGTACTTCGACAACCTGCTGAACATGCTCCCCGACGCCTACAAGAAGCTGTCCCGGCTCGGCAGTCGCGGCGACTTCATCCCGGAGTACCTGTGCTCTCTGTCGTTGAAGGTCAACGGTAAAGGCGGGCAACCGGTTTACGTCAAACTCGCCGAGCAGACGACAGGGCGGTGCGCTCCGAAATGAAACCCTTCGCCGAACGGAACCCGTTCGTCATCGGAATGGCTGGGATGGCTCTCACCGCGAGCGTCGCCGTGATCGCGCTGCAGTACGACAAACTGCCGTTGGGCAGTTCTTCGGAGGACTACTCGGCATTCTTCGCCGAGGCCGGCGGTCTGCGTGCAGGCGCGCCGGTACAGGTGGCGGGTTTCCGCGTCGGGCAGGTGTCCTCTATCGAGCTCGACGGCGCCCGGGTGCGGGTGGACTTCGACGTCGACGACCACGTCCACCTCGGCGACCTCACCGAAGCCCACATCCGGACCAAGAGCCTGCTCGGCTCCAAGGTGCTGGAGGTGACGCCCCGGGGGGAGGGCCAGCTGAGCTCGACCATCCCGATCGAACGGACGAGGTCGCCCTACCAGCTGCCGGACGCGCTCGGCGATCTGTCCGCGACAATCAGCGGGTTGAACACCGACACCGTGTCCGAGGCACTGTCCACCTTGGCGGTGACCTTCCAGGACACCCCGCCGGAGCTGAAGGCAGCGGTCGAAGGCGTCGGACGGTTCTCCCAGACCCTCGGCGAGCGCGATACCGAGCTGCGGAAACTGCTGAGCAATGCCAGCAAGGCCACAGAGGTCCTGTCCGACCGTGCCGACGAGGTCGCCGAACTGATCGCCAACAGCAACGCACTACTCGGTGAGCTCCGCAACCAGAGCGCCGCGCTGGAACAGATCTCGGGGAACCTGTCGACCTTCGCCCGGCAGCTGTCGGCGTTCATCGACACCAACCGTGACCAGATGCGGCCTGCACTGGACAAACTCAACGGTGTGTTGACGATCGTCGACAACCGCAAGGAGCGCGTCATGCTGGCGATCAAATACCTGAATCAGTACACGATGGGGCTGGGCGAGACCGTCGGTTCCGGGCCGTTCTTCAAGGCCTACCTGGCGAACCTGCCCGGGCAGTTGGTGCAACCTTTCATAGACTCCGCGTTCTCCGACCTGGGGCTGGATCCGAACGTGTTACCGCCGTCGCAGCTTTCGGACCCACAGACCGGTCAGGCCGCAACGCCTGCGCTGCCCGTGCCGTTCCCGAGGACCGGGCAGGGTGGGGAACCGCACGTGACACTGCCCGACGCGATCACCGGGAACCCCGGGGATCCGCGCTATCCGTACCGGGAGCCCGAACCTGCTCCCGCGCCGGGTGGACCGGCGCCAGGTCCGCCGGCGCTGTGGCCGCAGGGACAGCAGCCGTCGAACCTGCCCTCTCCGCCACCGGTCTCTGATCCGGTCACAGCACCTGCCGGGGGAGGACAGTGATGCGCAGGGGAGTTCTTCGCGCCGCTCTGGTGGTCGCGGTTGTCGCCGCGGTCGTGGTCGGCGGTGTGCTGGTCATGCGCGCGGTCACGCACGCCGGACGGACGCAGCTCACCGCGTACTTCGACAACAGCAACGGTCTGTTCGTCGGCGACGAGGTACGGATCCTCGGAGTTCCCGTGGGTGCCATCGACACGATCGAACCGGAGCCGGAACGGGTCAAGGTGACGTTCTGGGTCGACGGCACGTACCGGGTGCCTGCGGAGGCGAAGGCCGTGATCGTGTCACCGCAGCTCGTCACTGCCCGGGCGATCCAGCTCACGCCCGCCTACGAGTCCGGCCCGGCGATGGACAACGGCGGGGTCATCCCTCAGGCGCGGACCGCTGTCCCGCTGGAATGGGATGACTTGCGAACGCAATTGGAGAAACTCACCGATGCTCTGCAACCCACCCGACCGGGTGGCGTGAGCACCCTCGGTGAGTTCGTCAACACCGCCGCCGACAACCTGCGCGGGCAGGGTGCCGACATCCGCGAAACCGTCACGACCATGGGGCGTGCCCTCTCGGCGCTGGGTGACCACAGCGACGACGCGTTCGCCACCCTCAAGAACCTCGCTGTCGTGGTCTCGGCCCTCGAAGACAGTTCGGACCTGCTTGCCCAACTCAACCGCAACATGGCCGCTGTCACCGGGCTTCTGGCCGACGACCCGGGAGCTGTCGGGGAGGCCATCAACGACCTCAACTCGGTGGTCAGCGAGGCGACCCAGTTTGTCCGGGACAACAAGGAAGCGGCGGGTATAGCGACCGACAAGCTGGCTGCGATCTCCACTGCGGTCAACGGAAGCCTCGACGACATCAAGCAGGCGCTGCACGCGTTCCCGAACGCCGCGCAGAACTTCGCCAACGTCTACCAGCCATCGCAGTCCGCCCTGACGGGCATCCTCGCGGTCAACAATCTCGCCGACCCGATCAGCTTCCTCTGCGGCTCGGTCGAGGCGGCGGCACGGGTCAACGGCGTCTATTCGTCGAAGCTGTGTGCGCAGTATCTGGCGCCGATCGTCAAGAACCGCCAGATCAACTTCCCGCCGCTGGGTGAGAACCTATTCGTCGGCCAGTCGGCGCGACCCAACGAGATCACCTACAGCGAGGACAGATTGAGGCCCGACTTCATTCCTCCACAGCCGGCGCCGGCGGCACCGGCACCGGTGGCCACAGGTGATCCGGCGGCCGGGCTGCCCGGCCTGCTGCTGCCCGGGGCGGGAGGGTGACAATGGCTGCGCGAAAAGCACTCCAGGCCAAACGAATCGGCGCAGTCGCGATTACCGCGATGACGGTACTGACCGGGTGTCAGTGGCGTGGCCTGAACTCGTTGCCGATGCCGGGCACCGAGGGCGGTGGTGCCGGATCCTATGTTGTGCAAGCTCAATTGCCCGACATCGGGACCATCGAGCCCAACTCTCGTGTCCGGGTGGGTGACGTCAACGTCGGAACCATCACCAGAATCGAGCGCCAGGGCTGGCATGCCCTGGTGACCATCAGGCTCAACGGTGACGTCGACCTGCCTGCGAATGCGACCGCCATCGTCGGGCAGACGAGCCTGCTCGGGTCGCTGCACGTCGAACTGGCTCCGCCGGCAGACGCCGCACCGCGCGGCAAGCTGGTCGACGGGTCGCTGATACCCCTGGACTCCGGGTCGTCCTATCCCAGCACCGACCAGACCCTGGCGGCATTGTCGTTGTTGCTCAACGGCGGTGGTGTGGGGCAGATGCAGGACATCACGGCGGCGCTGGCCACCGCGTTCGCCGAGCGGGAGAGCGATCTGCGCAGCCTGATCGAGCAGACCGACCAGTTCGTCGGGCGGCTGAACACCCAGACTGGGGACATCATCGCCGCTTCGGAGAGCTTCAACAATCTGGTCGGGCAGCTCGCCGACCAGAAGTCGGTGCTCGACAACGCATTACGTACGATTCCTGATGCCGTGAAAGTCTTGAGCGACCACCGCGAGAACCTGACCGACGCGGTGGACGGTTTCGGTAAGTTCAGCGCGTTGACCGCAGAGGCGGTGAACCAGACCAAGCAGAACCTGATCTCCGAGATGAAGGCAGTCGGTCCGGTTCTCGGATCGCTGGCGGATGCGGGACCGGACATGACGCGCTCGTTGAGCCTGCTCGCTACATTCCCGTGGCCGATCGAGAGTATCGACAAGATCGTGCGCGGCGACTACCTCAACACCGACGTCATCTTCGATCTGACCCTGAGCCGGCTGGGAGACGGGCTGCTCAACGGTACGCGCTTCGAAGGTGATCTCACCGAACTGGAAATGCAGTGGGGACGAACCATAGGCCAGCTGCCCAGCCCGTACACCGCCGGCAATCCGCTCGTGGCGCCCTACCGATTCGACCAGGGGCGCTGACATGCTGACCAGGCGAATCAAACTGCAGTTGGTGGTCTTTGGTGTGGTGGCGCTGGCCGCCGGCAGCATCATGGCGTTCGGCTATATCAAGGTGCCGGCGATGCTGGGGATCGGCCAGTACACGGTGGTCGTGGAGCTTCCACAGGCGGCCGGGCTGTACGCGACCGCCAACGTCAGCTACCGCGGCACCACGGTCGGCAAGGTCACCGACGTTCGGTTGACCGAGGACGGCCGGGTGGAAGCGGTGATGGCACTGCAGTCGGGAACCGACATCCCGTCAGACCTGACGGCCGAGGTGCACAGCACGTCAGCGATCGGAGAGCAGTACGTCGCGCTGGTGCCTCGCACCGCTGATGCGCCACCTCTGAAGAACGGGGACGTCATCCCGGTGGCCCGGGCGACGACACCACCCCCGATCAACGCGCTGCTCGACGCGGCGAACCGGGGCATCCAGGCGATCCCGGGGGACAACGTCAAGACCGTCATCGACGAAAGCTACGTCGCGGTCGGCGGTCTGGGTCCGCAGTTGTCGCGCATCGTCCGGGGCTCGACGCAGTTGGCCTCCGATGCACGCGCGAACCTCGACTCCGTCCTGACGCTGATCGACGATGCCAAACCGTTGATGGATTCGCAGGCGCAGACGGCCGATTCGATCAACGCCTGGGCTTCTCACCTTGCTGATCTGACCGGTCAGGTCCGCGCCGCCGATCCGGCCGTGGCGGGTCTGCTCGAGCGTGGTCCAGAGGCCACCGACGAGGTGCGGCAGCTCTTCGACCGTCTCAAGCCGACTTTGCCGGTGCTGCTGGCGAATCTGGTGAGCGTCGGCGAGGTGGCCGTCGTCTACCAACCCGCCATCGAGCAGGTGCTGGTGCTCGAGCCCCAGTTGGTGGCCGGTCTGCAGGGTGCGTTGCTGGCCAACAAGGACTCCAAACGCGCGTCGCCCGGGTTGTACGTGAGCTTCAACCTGAACCTGAACCTGCCGCCGCCGTGCACGACGGGCTTCCTGCCGGTGGATCAGCAACTCACCCCCAACGTCGAGACGTCGGCAGATCTCCCGCCGGGTGACCTCTACTGCCGCATCCCGCAGGACTCGTGGAATGTGGTGCGCGGCAACCGGAACTACCCGTGTCTGACACGGCCGGGCAAGCGGGCGCCGACGGTCAAGATGTGTGAGAGCGACGAAGAGTACGTGCCTCTCAACGAAGGGTTCAACTGGAAGGGCGATCCGAACGCGACCCTGTCGGGCCAGGACATCCCGCAGATGGCGCCGGTGGCTGCGCCCCCGCCGCCGGCACCGGTTGCCGTGGCCGAATACGACCCGGCAACAGGGGAGTACGTCGCACCGGACGGCCAGATCTATACCCAGGCGGACCTCGGTCCGCAGACGGAAGGCAGGACATGGCAGAGCATGCTGGTTCCACCGGCAGCGCGCTGACCGACGAGGTTGTGCCGCACCGCATCGCGCCGACACGGACGGCAATTGTCCTGTGCGCGGCGGCATTGGTGGTGCTCACCGCGCTCGGTGGATGGATGGGTTACCGGCTCGTCGAGGACCGGCAGGCGGCGGACGATCAGAGCCGGTTCGTCGAGGCGGCACGGCAAGGCGCCATCAACCTGACGACCATCGGCCACACGACCGTGGAAGAGGACATCAGACGCATCCTGGACTCGTCGACCGGAGCATTCCACGACGACTTCGCCCAGCGGTCAGAGTCGTTCGCCGGCGTCGTGCGCCAGGCGCAGTCCACCTCCGAGGGATCGGTGACGTCCGTCGCCCTGGAGTCCTGCCACGGAGACACCGCGCAGGTGTTGGTCGTGATGTCGGTGAAGATGTTCAACGCCGGTGCACCCGAGCAGCAGGACACCCGGGTCTGGCGGATGCGTGTGGGGCTGCAGCGCAGTGGCGACACCGCGCGGATCTCCGACGTCGAGTTCGTGTGATGACGGTTCACGAGGAGATCCAGGCAGACATCGTGAGTGACGTGGCAGCTGAGGAACGGCCGGAAACCCAACCGGGCCAGGATGCGGTGTCGGCCTCCCGGCGCGGCCGCAGCGCGATCATCGCGTACGTGATCCTTCCGGTACTCGTGCTCGCTGCTGCGCTCGGCGTGAGTTTCCTCAAATGGCAGTCCGATTCGGTGTCGGTACCCACCGGAGGCGCCGCCGGAGAACCGGTGGTGGCCGCCACCGAGGGCGTGGTCGCGATGCTCTCCTACCGCGCCGACCACGTCGAGCAGGATCTGACAGCGGCGAGCCGGCGGATGACCGGCGACTTCCTCGGCGAGTACACGACATTGATCAACGACGTGGTCATCCCCGGTGCGCAAGAGCAGCGCATCTCGGCATCCACCACGGTCCCCGCGGCGGCAGTGATCTCCGCGGACGGTGACCGAGCTCGCGTTCTGGTGTACATCAACCAGACGACGACGGTGGGTACCGAAGCGCCCACGGATACGCAGTCCAGTGCCCACGTCGATATGCAGAAGGTCGGAGACAGATGGCTCATCGCGGGCTTCGAACCCATCTGATCCGGCCGGCGGCCGCCCTCCTGGCGGTACCGTCGGCGATGTTCGCGACCGCGGCCCCGCCGCAGGCCCACGCCGACACCGTCGCCTACCTGGTGAACGTGACTGTGCGGCCGGGCTACGGCTTCGCCGGGCCCGATGACGCGCTCGCGTACGGAAACGGTATCTGCCACAAACTCGCCCAGGGCCGCACCTACGGCGAGGTGATGGCCGACGTGAAGTCCGACTTCCGGACGTCCGACGAGTTCCACGCCTCGTATCTGATCGGGCAGGCGGCCGACAACCTCTGCCCGGGATCCATCAACGCGCTGCGTACCTCGGCCGGCGGTTACCGCCCGCCGGCCCCTGCCCCTGCGAACGGCGAATGAGGAAACAGTGATTCGAGTGAACCGCCGGCGCGCGGCTGCCCTGGCCGCCTCGGCCTGCCTGCCCCTGGCCGCGGGCGCCGTCGCGCCCACCGCACACGCGGACAACCGACGATTCAACAGCAGCGTGGTCGAGAACGTCTATGCCATTCAGCGGCAAGCCGACTGCGAGAACGAGCTCAACGTCAGCCCGCAGCTGCTGCAGGCCGCCGAGTGGCATGCCCGCGATCTGATGGGCAACCGAGGTCTGTTCGGTGACAACGGATCTGACGGGTCCACCCCGCAGCAACGTGCCGAAGCCGCGGGCTTCCGCGGCACTGTGGCCCAAACGGCGGCGATCCACCCGGCCCTGGCGATCAGCGGAATCGAGCTGATCAACCTCTGGTACTACAACCCCGCATACCACGCGATCATGGCCGACTGCACGCACACCAAGATCGGGGTCTGGTCGGAGAACAGCCTGGATCGAACGGTAGTCGTCGCCGTGTACGGCCGACCCGACTGACAGTCGGCCGTACCCGGCCTACATCACTGCGAGGTGGCGGTCGCCGCGCCCAGCGCGTTCATGTCGGGCACGAACGGCTGATGCGCCAGCAGGCCGCCGTCGACCCGGATCGATTCGCCGTTGATGCCACGTGAATCGTCGGAGGCGAGGAACGCATACACCTTGGCCAGGTCGTCCGGACCGTTGAGGTCCGGTGCGAGGGTATGGCTGCGGTAGATGTCCTTGATCGTCTCCGGAAGTTGCTGAGCCGGCGGAGTGGTCGTGGTCCCCGGGCAGACAGCGTTGCATCGCACGCCTTCGCGGCCGTACTGGGTCGCCGTGTACTTGGTCAGCGCCAACAGCGCCGCCTTGGTGGCGCCGTAACCGGTGAGGCTGGTGTCACCGGCGAACGCGTGCGTCGAGGCGGTGTTCACGATCGAACCGCCAGCGGAGCGCAGATGCGGCAGCGAGTGTTTGGTGGTGAGCATGGCGCTGCGCACGTTGACAGCCATCACGTCGTCCCACACCTCGATCGGCATGGTGGCGACGTCGCCGTCACCGGCAGGGAACACCCCGGCGATGTTGAACAGCACGTTGAGTCCGCCGAAAGTGGACACTGCCGTTGCCACCAGTTCCGCGATAGCGGCCTCGTCACGCAGGTCGGTGCGGACGGCGATCGCCACGTCGGGGCCGTATTTGTCGTTGAGCCGGCGGGCCAGCGCGGACGCACCGTCGATGTTGATGTCGGCGAGCACCACGCGGGCGCCCTCGGCGACCAGTTCCGTGGCCGCCGCACCGCCGATGTTCAGCCCACCGGGTTCCACCGTCGTGGCGCCGGTCACCAGGGCGATCTTGTCGGACAGTCGTGGCATGTGTTCCTCTTCCGTCGGTCCTGGCGCGCTGAGCACGCCCGTGTGAAGGTTAACTTCATCAAAAGGCCTCGTCAATGAGGCGTTGACAAGTTACTATGCAGCGATAGTTATTGACGATTCTTTTGAGAAAACTCTCGGTTATCACTCTGGGTGGTCCCGGGGTTTCCCCTGGAAGCTTCTCTCGAAGGGTCCTCACAGAACACGATTGGTGGGTATAGACGTGGCCTTGTCCTTGGCCGACGAGCAGTGGTCCGACGCGGATGCCGACGCCTTGGAGCATGCGGAGCGCGAGCTCGAGCGCGTCTTCGGAGACGGTCGACGTCCGCTGGCGGCGATGCGGCAGTCCCTCGACGACATGATGATCGCTCAGGGCCCGCCCGACGACATCGCGGTCGCGGAACTGACCGCCGGGGGAATTCCGGCGCTGCGGGTCAGCGCCGGCGCGGTCGACGACACCGCCACGGTCATCTGGTTCCACGGTGGCGGATACGTGATGGGGTCGGCCCACGGATATCGCGGAGTGGCCGCCGCGGTGTCGGCGGCGGCCGGGCACCCCGTCGTGGTGCCGGGCTACCGGCGCGCTCCCGAGAATCCGTTCCCGGCGGCGCTGCTCGATGCGCGCACAGTGATGAGCTGGGCTGCAGAGACTTTCGGGGACCGCTGGGTGCTGGCAGGCGACTCTGCGGGCGGCGGCCTGACGATGGCCGCCATGATCAGTGCCCGCGACGAGGGTGCGCAACTACCCGCGGGGGCGGTCCTGGTGTCTCCGCTGGCCGATTTCACCGCATCGGGGGACAGCTTCGACGTGCACGCCGAGACGGACGTGGCGATATCGCGGCGGTCGGTCAGATCGCTGGCCGCGGCCTATCTCGGCGGCCATGATCCGCGGGATCCGCTGGCGTCCCCGGTGTTCGGGACGCTGGACCGATTGCCACCGACGTTCATCCTGGCCAGCGATCGCGAAGTTCTTCTCGACGACGCGAAGGCGCTGCACCACAGGATGCAGCGGGACGGTTCCCCCTCCTCGCTGGCCGTGTACGCCGGCGTGTGTCACGCGTGGACGATGTTCGCCTCCACGATGCCGCGTGCCAGGCGCGCGGTCGCCGAGATCGGTGACTTCGTGGGCCGAGTGCTGGCCGACCGCAGCCCGGTGTGACCGTCGAATGTGGATTGCGGGCGCCGCACACAGCGACCGCATGCTGACAGATGTTCAAAAGTTAATTTCCATTATGTGGTCCTGACTGCCTGGTGAGGACGAGCGAGGAGGTCGGTTGATGGCGGTGGCAGAAGTGGAGTCGCTCGGAGAAGCATTCCGGGACGCGATGGCGTCGGTGTGCACGCCGGTCGCGGTGATCACGGCGATGGACGGCGAACGTCCGCACGGCACCACGGTGAGTGCGTTTGCGTCCCTGTCCATGTCACCGCCGTCGCTGCTCGTCAGCCTCGATCGGGGTTCTGATCTGCTGGCGCTGATCCAAGCCGCAGGGGAGTTCGGGGTCAACGTCCTCGGCCACGATCAGTCCGATCTGGCATCCTGTTTCGCCCGCAAGGGGCGCGACAAATTCGCCGACGTCGACTGGGTCCTGGCCGAGGGTGTACCACGCCTGGCGGGCGCGCCGGGATGGTTCGCGTGCGAAGTGATGCAGGCGGTGGAGGCCGCCGACCACATCGTGGTCATCGGCCGGGTGCGCGCGGTGGACAGCACCGCGGCAGCACCGTTGACCTACCACGCCAGGACTTTCGGCACCCACCACATCACGAGCTGAGGGACGGGCCCACGGTATGGGCCACGGCGCACGAATCGGGTACTCAGGCGGCGATCACGGCCGCCACGAGCTGGTGCAGCTCTGCGGCGATCCCCGGCCGGCTTCGCATGCTCGTGGTCTGGGTGATGTCGGTGACCAGACCGATCGAGGCCTGTGCGAGCAGCCGGGCGTGCGCCGGGGTCAACTCGGGACGTACCCCGAGGATCGCGGCGACCCACTCGTCGACGTACTCGCGCTCGCTCGTCCGGATGAGTTCCTGAGCCTTCTCGGGAAGGTAGATCAGGTCGGCGGCCAGGATCGCCAGGATCGGCTGGTGCGGACCCAGGGCCAGCTCGATGAACGTGCACACGATGACGTCGAGCGCTTCCTGCGGCGTCGTGGCCGAGGGGAGGCGGTGGTTGGTGACGTAGTGCAACCCCTCGGCACCCCGGTTCAACACCGCCTGCAGGAGTTCGGCTTTGCCGTTGAAGTACTGGTAGAACGTCGCGATGGCGGTGTCCGACTCGGCGGCGATCTCCTCGATGCCGACGGCGTGGTAACTCTGTGCGTGGAACAGCCGGGTGGCGGTGCTCAGGATACGTTCGCGTCTGCCGGGTGGGCGGCGCTGTTTCGGCACCGGGGCCGCCGAATGCGGCGCACCATCGAGTTCGCATTTGAGGACGTTCTGCGCCATCGACTGCAGGAGCCGCTTGGCTGCGGCGTTCTCCAGCCGTTTCCGCGCAGGGGCGATGCTCGAGTAGATGCCCAGCACGCTCCAGGCCCGCAACTCGGCGACACCGGAGGGCTTTCCCCCGTCGCCGAGACCGAGTGCCTGCACCGTCAGTCGCAGGACGGCGTTGAGCCGCAACCGGAATTCGTTCTGCTCGTCCTCGGAGAGCTGTCGGCGTTCACGCTTCCAGAGCAGCACCTCTTCGCGTTCGAGCACCAGATCGGCGAGCTCGGACAGAAACATCTCGGCACGCTCGTCGGGCTCCAGCCCGGACTCGACCGCGTGGACCGCAACCGTTTCCACCGCGGCGAGCTGTTCGGAGATCGCTTGTGCCAGAATGTCGTGCTTCTTGCGAAAGTGGCGGTAGAGCGCCGGCCCGGTCAACCCGACGGCCGAGGCGACATCGTCCATGCTGACGTTGTGGTAGCCGCGGTCTGTGAACAGACGCGCGGCTGCCTGGGACAGTTGGAGCTTGCGTACCGAGCTCCGCGCATGCTGGCGGACCGATTGCGGCACGTCGGCGTTCCTCCCTCTGATGCTCTCCGGCGAGGCCTCAGGGCCCCAGAAGAGTGAACCATGATTATAGTTCACCCTTCCGGGGCTGCCTGGATTAAGAGGACGCCTAGTGATCAGGCGAGCGCGACGACCGCTTCGCCGCTGAGCGTGACGGTGCCGTCGGCGAGGGTGATCTTCACCTCGACGGTGGCGCGCTTCTCGCCGTCCACGTCGTTGATACCGGTCACCGTTCCAGTGCACGTCGGCTGCGCCAGGACCGGGGTGATCGAGGTGAACCGGGTGCTCAGCGCCCGCAACTGCGATTGCGGAACCCACGACGTGACGAGCCGCCCCAGGTACGCCATCGACAGCATGCCGTGGGCGAACACGTCGTCGAAACCGGCCGCCCGGGCCGCGTCGATGTCGACGTGGATCGGATTGTGATCCCCGGAGGCGCCGGCGAACAGCGCCAGTGTCGTCCGTGAAATCGATGCCACCACCAGGGGTGGCAGTTGGGTTCCGACCTGGATGTCGGCGGCAGCGGTGCTCACGAGAGTGCTCCATTCCGGATGACGGACACGCTTTCCATCTCCGCGACGAGTTCGCCGCCTGCGGTCAGCTGGGATCGGCGTACCAGAAACTCCAGCGCGCCGTTCTTCTTCGAGAAGTAGTCGGTGAACTCGGCCCGCAGGGAAAGGGTGTCCCCGGCGTGCACGGGACGGTGGTAGGTGAAGTGTTGCTCTCCATGCAGGACCGACGACACGTCGACGCCGTTGGCTTCGAGCACCCCGAGGGTGTCGGAGTGTTCAAGGTCGAGTCCGAAGACGAACGTCGGCGGCGCCAGCAGGTCCGGGTGGCCCGCAGCGCGGGCGGCCTCGACGTCGAAGTAGACCGGGTCGGTTTCGCCGATCGCCTTGGCGAACATCGCGACACGACCGCGTTCGACGTCGACACTGCTCTCCGGCCACTGGTAGCCCTTCAGGGTTTCAGCGCTCATTGGGATTTCCTTTCGTACAGGGTGACCACGCAGGCCCCACCGAGACCGAGGTTGTGCTGCAGAGCCAGGCGCGCGCCGTCGACCTGCCGTTCCCCGGCGGTACCACGCAGCTGCCACACGAGTTCGGCGCACTGAGCCAGACCGGTCGCACCGAGCGGGTGACCCTTGGAGAGCAGGCCGCCCGACGGGTTGGTGACAACGCGTCCGCCATAGGTGTTGTCGCCGTCGAGAATGAACTTCTCGGCGGTGCCCTCGGGGGTCAGCCCGAGTGCCTCGTAGGTGATCAGTTCGTTGGTGGTGAAGCAGTCGTGCAGTTCGACGACCGGAATATCCTCGGGGCCAACGCCTGCGGACTCGTAGACGTCGGCGGCCGCTTTCGCCGACATGTCGTAGCCGACGACGCGGCGCATGTCATCGCCGTTGTAGGCGCCGGGCAGGTCGGTGACGAGAGACTGTGCGCGGATCACGATGGCGCCGTCGATCCCGTGCTTGGCGGCGAACTCCTCGCTGCACACCACCGCTGCGGCGGCGCCGCACGTCGGAGGGCAGCACTGCAGCCGGGTCAGCGGACCCCAGATCGTGGGCGAGGCCATCACCTCGTCGAGGGTTACCGGATCGCGGAAGACAGCGAAGGGATTGCGCGCGGCGTGCTGGCGGGCCTTGACCGAAATGCGGCCGAAGGTCTCAGGTTTGGTGCCGAAGCGCTCCATGTGTGCCACGCCGGCGCCGCCGAAGAGTTGTGCGGCCATCGGTGCCTGCGGATCGGCTCCGGGCCGACCCATCGCCACCTCTTCGAACTTCCCGGTCGAGCTGGGCCGATCGTCCCACACCGCGGCCAGGGCACCGGGCCGCATCTGCTCGAAGCCAAGGGCCAGAACGCATTCGGCGGCTCCGGAGGCCACTGCCTGGCGGGCCAGCCAGAGCGCCGACGAGCCGGTCGAGCAGTTGTTGTTCACGTTCAGCACCGGAATGCCAGAGAGGCCCAGATGATAGAGCGTGGCCTGCCCTGACGTCGAGTCCCCGTAGACGTAGCCCACGTAGGCCTGTTCCACGGTGGCGTAGTCCACATCCGCATCGGTGAGTGCGGCGCGCGCGGCATCTGCACCCATCTCCTGGTAGTTCCGGCTCTTGCTCGGTTTGGCGAATGGGGTCATGCCGACCCCCGCCACGCATACGGTGCGCTGCATCTCCACCCTCAGTTGTCGATTTAACTAGAATCAAAACTAACTATATGAAGGGAAGTGCAATACATGCAACTAAATGATGGCGATCTACGCTGGTACAGCGAATAACACCGAGTGTGCTGGCGCCGTGACGAGGCCACGGCGGCACCGCCGGCAGCGGGTTCGAGAATTGTGACGGACTCCGTACCGTCAGGTGGGAGAGCCCGTCTGCACGGACCGCTCGAAATGGGCGTGCACATTCGGGTAGCGCATCATGTGCGCGCCACCGTTGATGTCGAGCACCTCGCCGGTGATCCATTGTGCGCGTGCAAGATAGAGCACGGCATCGGCGATCTCGCCAGGTGTGCCCGGCCGGCCCAGCGGGACGTTCTCCACATATTCACTCTCCACCCCGGGAACGCCGAGGGCGCCGGAGGTGAGCGGAGTGCGCACCAGGCCGGGGGCGATCGCATTGACGCGGACACCGCGGGCGCCCAACTCCAGCGCGGCGACCTGCGTCAGCATCGACAACCCGGCCTTCGCGGAGCAGTACGCGCTCATGCCGACTGCCGGCTGCCGCGCGTTCAGGGAACTCAGTGAGATGATCGCGCCGCCGTCGGCGATGTGCCGGGCCGCGTGCTGGATGACCAGGAATGCTCCGGTGAGACAGACGTCGACCACGCGCCGGAACTTGGCCACCGGCAACTCGGTGACGAGTCCCAGTGCCGTGATGCCGGCGCAGTTGACCGCGACGTCGAACCTGCCCGCCCGCTGGGAGAGTGACTCGAAGAACGTTGCGACACTGGCTTCGTCGGCGACGTCGACCTGTGCGGCAGCATGCCCGGCACCGGCGAGTTCGCCGAGCAGTGCCTGCGCCGCGTCGATGTTGCGGTCGCCCACGACCACGGAGTAACCGTTATCGGCCATTTCGCGACAGATTTCCGCGCCGATACCCGACGCGCCCCCGATGACCACGGCGTACGAATTCTCAGTCAACGGTACTCCCTCTGTATGGCCGCAATTCGCGCCCGAAGCCTGCGTAGATGTGCAAGGCGAAATCGGTGGGCTCACCGGTGGCAACCGGTTGTGAATTACAGTTCTACCACACGAGGTGGAGCGGCCGGTCCTGGAACTGTTACTCCGCCGGCCCGGGTGCCAGTGTGGAGCACTCCTCCATCGCGGCGTTCCAGGTTTCGGGGTCGATGCCCGGCGGCGGCTCGGTGGCCGGCCCCGGCGGTGCGGGGACGCCGTGCTCGCCCAGGCAGTAGGCGAACGACCCGTGTCCGACGCTCGGTACCGCCGACGGCGCCGTGGTGGTCTCCTCGACGGGCTGAGCGGGCGCCGAACAGGCGGCGATCGCTCCGGCCGCGGCGATCGCCGCGGCGACTGTTATCCCGCGCATCAGCCGATGAACCTCGACAGCCGGGCGGACAGGTGGGGGACCAGACCCCCGTCGGCGTCGACGCGCTCCTCGACGTAGGCCAGGTCGCCGCCCTCGATGATGCCGTAGAGGCGCTTCGCGCCGCCGACGAGCACACCGGACTTGCTGCGTGCCAGCGCATCGGTGACGAGTTCCCAGGACGCCTGGTTCAGCGGGTGCCCGTAGAACAGCTCGATGTATCCGGCCGAATGCGACAGCAGCAGCTCGATGGCCTGCGATTCGCCCGGGTCGGTCGGATCGTTCACGAAACGCCAGAAGCCCGTCTCACGCAGACCGGGACGGTCGTACTCGCCGTCGTCATCCAGCCGCCAGGAGCGGGCTTCCCAGTTCAGATAGTCGCCACCGTCGTGCGACACCACGATCTGCTGACCGAAGCGGTAGTCGCCGTGCGCGTCGCGCCCTTCGCCCTCACCGCGCCACACGCCGACCAGCGGCAGCAGCGCCAGCAGCGCGTCGTCGAGGTCGGCGCCCTGGCGTAGATTCGCGGTGTCCGACGGCAACGGCAGATCGTCGAACGCCGGGATGTTGCGCGCGGCGGTCTCCCGGGCTCGCGCCGCGGCTGCGGCGACCGCCTCGTCGCCGGACGTCACCTCGTGCCTCGTGTCCGCTGGGTCACGACTCGTCAGTGACGAGGCGGTACAGCGCGTACAGCGCAAACCACGTGATCACCACGACCGCGGCGACGAGCAGAAGTTCGAAAAACAGCACCACGGGAGAAAAGTTTAGCCGCCGGGAGAACAAGTCTCCCGGCGGCTCTCGTGTTCGGTGAAAGCGCTGGTCTCAGCTGACTTTCCACTCGTATTCGGGGCAGAACGCGCCGGTGGCGGCGCCGATGAAGTAGCCGGCCTGGTAGTCCGACCAGGAGGTGACGCTGGTCAGGTCGGCGACCTCCTGCTCGAAGGTGGCGCCGTTGTCCCAGTCCTGGCAGACGGCATGGCCGGTCGCGATGACCTCAGGCGTCTTCTCCGACGGCCAGGTGATGCCGCCGTCGCTGATCACAGTGAGGAATTCGTCCTCGGGCGCCGCGAACGCCGCGGGAGCACTGAATACGGCAACTGCGGCGAAGGCCGCCGAGGCGGCGCACGCGATCGTGATCTTCATAGTCGGTCCTCAAGGGTCACCGCGGCGAGCCGCGAGTCCGGTCCCGCGAGGGGCGCGAGGTCCATCTCCGTGACACCCGCGAATTGTCGGGGTCGAACCCACCCCCAGCAGCGTGGGTTCCCCGACAGTTTCACCGACGTCAGCCAATTTTGCAGCGTTTTCGCAGCAAGAGCGGTGCTACGCCCCAGCGAAGGGGCGCAGCACCCGCGTCACGCTCTGGCCGGATTGCGTGACTCCGTCACGCTTCGGTCCAATTGCGTGACTTCGTCACGCTTCGGTCCAATTGCGTGACTTCGTCAGGCGACCTTGACGTCGACCTCGTGGATCCCGGCGCCCGACGGCGCGACGCTGGCATCGCCATTGCCCGCCGGCGACAGCGCGCGCAGCGTCCAGCTGCCCGGCGCCGCGAAGAACCGGAAGTCACCGGTGGCCGACGCGACGACCTCGGCGGTGAACTCGTCCGAGCTGTCCAGCAGACGCACGAAGGCGCCGCCCACAGCCTGTCCCGAACCGTCGACGACACGGCCGGTGATGACCGTCTCCTTCTCCAGGTCGACGCTGGCCGGCAACGTCAGTCCTTGCTTCGGTGCACTGCACATATCAACTTCCCAACTCGATCGGGGCTCCCACCAGGGAACCGTATTCGCACCAACTGCCGTCATAGTTCTTGACGTTCTTGTGGCCCAGCAGCTCCCGCAGCACGAACCAGGTGTGCGACGAGCGCTCACCGATCCGGCAGTACGCGATGACCTCCTTCTCGCCGTCCAGGCCGGCGTCGGCGTACAGCTTGGCCAGTTCCTCGTCGGACTTGAAGGTGCCGTCCTCGTTCGCCGCCTTGCTCCACGGAACGTTGATGGCCGTGGGGACGTGGCCGGGACGCTGGCTCTGCTCCTGCGGGAGGTGGGCCGGGGCCAGGATCTTGCCCGAGAACTCGTCGGGGGACCGCACGTCGACCAGGTTCTTGGTACCGATCGCGGCGATCACCTCATCGCGGAACGCGCGGATGCTCAGGTCGGGCTCCTTGGCCGAGTAGCTCGTCTGCGGGCGGCTCACCGGATCCTTGGACAGCGGGCGGGCGTCGAGCTCCCACTTCTTGCGGCCGCCGTCGATCAGCTTGACGTTCTCGTGGCCGTACAGCTTGAAGTACCAGTACGCGTACGCGGCGAACCAGTTGTTGTTGCCGCCGTAAAGGATCACGGTGTCGTCGTTGGAGATGCCGCGCTCGGAGAGCAGCTTCGAGAACTGCGCGGCGTCGACGAAGTCGCGCCTCACCGGATCCTGCAGATCCTTCTTCCAGTCGAGCCGGATGGCGCCCGGGATGTGACCGGTGTCGTAGGCGCTGGTGTCCTCGTCGACCTCGACGAAGACCGTGTTCGGTGCGTCGAGATTGCTCTCGGCCCAGTCGGTGGTGACCAGGACGTCGGAGCGTGCCATGTGGGGGATCCTTTCGATTGCTACTGCGTGGGGGTGAAGCGTGCGATGAGCGGATAGAGCTGACAGCCCAGACAGATTCCGAAGGCTGCGTTGAGCAGTGCCGCGATGAGCGCGAGGCCGGTCGCGGCCAGACCGAGCGGCACCAGGCCGCTCGCAAAACCGAGGGCGCCGACGACGGCGAAGACGAGCCCGACCAGCTGTGCGAACTTCAGCGGTGGCACCGGCTCACGCTCGGTGACCGGCCCCAAACGCGGCGCGACGACCGCGGCGAACACCAGGCCGTACGGGTGGCGGCGGGGTCCGAGCGCCGCGCCGACGGCGAAGACGAGCGCCTGGACGCCGAGGATCACCGCGGCCGCGGTCGGGTTCTGCGCCGACACCAGTAGCGCGACGACCAGGACGGCGGTGGTCACCCACGCGACGAACCGGGGGCCGCGCACATCCACGAGCGCCGGGGCGCCGGTGGCTGTGAGGTTCGACATAGAAGTGCTCCTGTTGCTCGATACGGCTGATGCGGCGGCCGGTCACGGCCAGAACGCAGAGTGCGCGCGAAGAAGAGCGCGGCTACTCAGCAGCTACGACAACAACAGCAACAACCCGCAACGCGGCACAGGTCCACTGCGCGGCGCTTGGTGAGCGTGAGCTCAAGGCGGGCTGACACGGCAGACAGCTTACCCAACAACAGGGTGATCAGGCCAACAGCGGTTCCACCGCCGCACGCAGGTCAGCGGCGGTCGGCACTCCCGACGCCCGATAGCGCTGCCTGCCCTCGGCGTCGAAGATGAACGTCGTCGGCAACGAGAGCACCGAAAGCTTGCGCGCCGCCTCGGGATTGGCGTCCATGTCGATCTCCACGTGCGTCACCCCGGGCAGCTCGGCACACACCTGATCGACGATCCGGCGCAGCCCCACACACGGGCCGCACCAGGTGGCGCTGAAGTGAAGCACCGTCGGGCCGGTTCGGGACAGGCCCAGATCCTCGACGTCGCCGTCATCGAGTGCCGGCCACTCGGCAGCCCCCTTGAGCAACCCGGACCGCAGCGTCATCATCCTGCCGATCACGAACGCGACGCCGAACACCCCGATCAGCACCGCGATGACCGCGATCCACGACGAACTCATGACAACCGGAACTCGTCGAGGTCGATGGTTACTCCCTCGGCGATGCCCTCGATGATGAGATCCGAGCCGCGGGCGCCCTCGCTGGTCGGGGCGATGCCGAACGGCAGCTTCTGGCCGGGCAGCTCGGTGGAGAACGCCGCCAGCACCGCGTCCAGCTTGTCGTCGGGCACCGCCTGGTCCGCGGTGCCCGGCTCGGTCAGCACCCCGGTCGCGGTGAGCACCAGCGTCGTCGCATCCGGACCGGCGATCGACACGTCCACCGCGATGCTGACCCGCTCGTCGAAGCCCGCCTTGTCCGGGGTGCCGGTGAACACCAGCCCCCGGTTGCTGGAAATGCCGGATTCGGTGGTGCCGCCCGTCGAGTCCTCGGTCTCGGCCGTCGGCGCCTCGATCAGCAGGTCCGGGATGCCCATGAACCGTCCCACGTGGGTCGAGTCGATGATGATCCGGCTCTCCAGCTTTTCGACAGTCAGTGTCGCGTCCGGCGCGACCAGCCAGGAATCGCCCAAACCGACCGAATGCATCGTCGCCTCCAGCGACGCCCTGCCGACGACGGGGTGATCCACGCCACTGGCCTTGATCTCGACCTCGTCGTAGTGATGGCGCCGGGCCTGCGTGATGAACGGGAATCCGAGGATCGCCACCGACGGGTCCCAGTTCAGGTTCGCGGACGCGCGAACGCTTCTGGCCAGGCGATATTCGGCGTAGATCGCGGCACCGAAGTCGGTGCCGACACCGCCGAGGACCACCGCGAGCAGGGTCGAGACCGCACCGATTACGAGCTTGCGCACCACGACATTGTGGCCGACGCCGCCCAGAACATCGGTTCCGCGCGGCTTAAGAGCAGGTGGCACGCTATCGTTGGTTGACCATCGCGCCGGTAACGGCCGTATGTCAGGCATGAATCTGGGAAATCAAACGAGACAGAGTCGTCCGGGCGAAAACTCCACGGCTGCTGGAGGGTCAGTTGGATCTGCTGCTACTGACGGTTGACCCGCACCCTGAATCGGTCCTGCCGTCCCTGTCACTTCTCGCCCACAACGTGCGCACCGCCCCGACCGAGGTGTCCTCGTTGCTGGAAGCCGGGACCGCCGACGTCGCGATCGTCGACGCCCGTACCGACCTGGCTGCCGCGCGCGGTCTGTGCCGGCTGCTGGGCACCACCGGAACCTCGGTGCCGGTGGTCGCCGTCGTCAACGAGGGCGGGCTGGTCGCGGTCAACGTCGAATGGGGTCTCGACGAGATCCTGCTGCCCAGCACCGGCCCTGCCGAGATCGACGCGCGGCTTCGGCTGCTGGTCGGTCGCCGGGGCGGGATGGCGAACCAGGAGAACCTCGGCAAGATCAGCCTCGGTGAGCTGGTCATCGACGAGGGCACCTACACCGCCCGGCTGCGGGGGCGTCCGCTCGACCTGACGTACAAGGAATTCGAGCTGCTGAAATACCTGGCTCAGCACGCCGGCCGGGTGTTCACCCGCGCCCAGCTGCTGCAGGAGGTGTGGGGTTACGACTTCTTCGGCGGCACCCGCACCGTCGACGTGCACGTGCGACGGCTGCGCGCCAAGCTCGGCCCGGAATACGAGTCGCTGATCGGTACGGTCCGCAACGTCGGGTACAAGGCGGTCCGGCCCGCCCGGGGGCGCCCGCCTGCCGCGGACGTCGAGGAGGACCTCGACGACGACCCGTACGCCGACGACGGGCTCGGCGACGACGTCCCCGAGGCGCTGGGCGACGCGCTGCGCAGTCAGTGACCGCGGCTCCGTCCATCAGCTGGCAGCAGCACCTGTCGGAGACCGATCAGCAGCGCATCCGCGAGCTCGTCGCGGCCGCGACCACCGAGGACGGGGTCGCCCCGGTCGGTGACCAGGTCCTGCGCGCGCTGGCCCACGACCGCACCCGGCACCTGATCGCGGTCGATGGCGACGCCGTCGTCGGCTACCTGAACCTGGCCCCCGGCGACGACGACGCTGCGCCGATGGCCGAAGCCGTGGTCGCCCCAGGGGCTCGTCGCCGCGGCACCGGATCGGCCCTTATCCGCACCGCGCTGGCCGAGGCCGGCCCGAGTGCCAGGGTCTGGGCGCACGGCAATCTGCCCGCCGCGCAGGCCACCGCCGCGGCGCTGAACCTCGTGGCGGTCCGCGAACTCCTGCAGATGCAGCGCCCGCTGGCCGATCTGCCGCCACAGACCCACCCCGCCGGGGTCCGGTTCGCCACCTACGCGGGCCCGGCCGACGACGCCGAAGTGCTGCGGGTCAACAACGCGGCGTTCTCCTGGCATCCCGAGCAAGGCGGCTGGACCGACGCCGACATCGCCGAACGCCGCGGCGAACCGTGGTTCGACCCGCACGGCTTCTTCCTGGCCTTCGACGAGGACACCGGCGCGCTGCTCGGATTCCATTGGACGAAGGTGCATTCCGTGTCCCTGGGCGAGGTGTACGTGGTCGGCGTCGACCCGGCCGCGCAGGGACGGGGGCTCGGCGGGGCATTGACTTTGCTAGGGCTGCACCACCTGGCCGACCGGCTCGCCGGCGCGGACCGCGGTGTTGCCGGCGGTGCCGACGTGATGCTCTACGTCGAAGCCGACAACACCGCCGCGGTGAAGACCTACCGGCGGCTGGGCTTCGACGTCGTGAACGCCGATGTGGCCTACGCGGCCGCCGCGTCCGTGCACCTGTGAACTCGCTGAACCTGTTCACTCGCCGTTCACCCACCATCCCCGAACCGGCCATTGCGGGCGCATACGTTGCCGTGGAGTCCGCACCACCGACGGAAAAGGGGATCAGTGAAGCTCAACATCATCGGCAGGTCGTTCGGCACGACTGTCTCGGTCGCCGCGATCGCCGCGCTGGCGCTCGCCGGGTGCGGCAGCGACAACAACGTGCCCGCGGGCTCGTCGCAGTCCGGGACGGCGTCGGCGTCGGCCGAGGAGTGCGGCGGTAAGGCCTCCGTGACCGCCGAGGGATCCACCGCCCAGCAGAATGCGGTCGCGCTGTTCAACCAGGTGTGGGGCCAGAAGTGCCAGGGCAAGAACCTGTCCTACAACCCGACCGGATCGGGTGCGGGCCGCGAGCAGTTCGTCGCGGGCAACGTCGACTTCGCCGGATCGGACTCCGCGATCAAGGACGAGCAGGCCCAGCAGGCCGCGCAGCGCTGCGGCGGCAACCCGGTGTGGAACCTGCCGCTGGTCTTCGGCCCGATCGCGATCGCCTACAACGTCGACGGGGTCGACGGGCTGGTGCTCGACGCGGCCACCCTCGCAGGGATCTTCCAGGGCCAGATCACCACGTGGAACGATCCGGCGATCGCCGCGCTGAACGAAGGCAAGACCCTGCCGGACGCGGCCATCACCCCGATCCACCGTTCCGACTCGTCGGGCACCACCGACAACTTCCAGAAGTACCTGGAGGCGGCCTCGGGCGGGGCGTGGACCAAGGGCGACGGCAGCGAGTTCCAGGGCGGCGCCGGGGAAGGCGCACAGAAGTCGGCCGGCGTGGCGCAGGCCGTGCAGGCCACCCCGGGCGCCGTCGGCTACGTCGAGAAGGGCTTCGCCGATCAGGCCGGCATCCCGTACGCGCAGATCGACAACGGCAGCGGCGCCGTCGAGCTGACCGACGAGTCCGCGGGTAAGGCCATCGACGCGGCGAAGTTCGCCGCCGACGGCAACGACCTCACCCTGGATCTGGCGTCGCTGTACGGCACACAGGAGGCCGGTGCGTACCCGCTGGTGCTGGCCACCTACGAGATCGTGTGCTCGAACGGATACGACGCCGACACCGCTGCCGCGGTGAAGTCGTTCCTGACGGTGGCGGCCAACGATGGGCAGGGCGGGTTGTCCTCCGCCGGATACGTCCCGCTGCCGGAGAAGTTCAAGGAGCGTCTCTTGACGTCCATCGACGCCATCGGCTCGGCCTCCTAGCTCACTGGCGCGACAGCCGCACCGCGGCAAGGATGGGTGCTTGACCGAATGTCCGACAAGCTCGATGGAACCGCATTGACCACACCGAATCCGTCGGGATCGGGGTCGGGGGAAGCGCTCGCTGCCCCCTTCCCCGAGCCCGCGCCGATCTCGACCGACCCGTCGAAGTACGCCAAAGTGCGGGCAGGCGACCGCATCTTCGGCGGGCTGGCGCAGGGCTCGGGCATTCTCATCGTCGCGATCATCGTGGCCATCGGTTTCTTCCTGATCTGGCGGGCCGTCCCGGCGCTGACCCGCAACGAGGAGAACTTCTTCCTCTACGGCGGAAACTGGGTCACCACCGACACCTCGGCGATGCACTTCGGCATCCTCGATCTGCTCCAGGTGACGGTGTTCGTATCGGTGTTCGCGTTGATCCTCGCGATGCCGGTGGCGCTGGGTATCGCGATCTACCTGACCAACTACGCCAGGCGCCGGGTCGCGGGCCCGCTGGCCTACATGGTCGACCTGCTGGCCGCGGTGCCGTCGATCATCTACGGCGTGTGGGGGCTGTACGTGCTGGCCCCGGCGATCAAACCGGCCGCGATCTGGCTCAACGAACACCTGAACTGGTTCTTCCTGTTCAGTACCGGCAACGCGTCGGTCGCGGGCGGCGGCACGATCTTCACGGCCGGCATCGTGCTCGCGGTGATGATCCTGCCGATCATCACCGCCGTCACCCGCGAGGTGTTCGTGCAGACCCCGCGCGGCCAGATCGAGGCCGCGCTGGCGTTGGGCGCGACGCGCTGGGAGGTGGTGCGCACCACGGTGCTGCCGTTCGGCATGTCGGGCTACATCAGCGGCGCGATGCTCGGCCTCGGCCGCGCGCTCGGCGAGACGATCGCGCTGCTGATCATCCTGCGCGGCACCCAGACCGCGTTCGGCTGGTCGCTGTTCGACGGCGGTTTCACGTTCGCGAGCAAGATCGCCTCGGCGGCCTCGGAATTCAACGACCAATACAAGGCAGGTGCGTACATCGCGGCCGGCCTGGTGTTGTTCATCCTGACGTTCGTGGTGAACTCGCTGGCCCGCGCCGCGGTGTCCGGAAAGGACCGGTCCGCCTCATGAACCCCACCGCGCTGGACCAGCCGGTCAAAGTGCCCACCTTCCAGGGTGTGAGCACCCGGCGCAGGCTCACCGACGTCACCGCGACGGTGCTCGTCACCTCCTGTGTGGTGGTCGCGATCGTGCCTCTGGTGTGGGTGCTCTACACCGTGGTCGCCAAGGGCATCGGCATCGTCACGTCGAGCACCTGGTGGTCGCATTCGCAGGCCGGCATGACAGCGTTCGCGGCGGGCGGTGGCGCCTACCACGCGATCGTCGGGTCGCTGCTGCAGGCCGCGATCTGCGCGGCGATCTCGATCCCGATCGGTGTGTTCGTCGGCATCTATCTGGTCGAGTACGGCGGTGGCACCCGGTTGGGCAAGCTGACCACCTTCATGGTCGACATCCTCACCGGGGTGCCGTCGATCGTCGCCGCATTGTTCATCTACGCGCTGTGGGTGGCCACCCTCGGTTTCCAGCGGTCCGGGCTGGCGGTGTCACTGTCGTTGGTGCTGTTGATGATTCCGGTCATCGTGCGCTCCACCGAGGAGATGCTGCGGATCGTGCCGATGGATCTGCGCGAGGCCAGCTACGCGCTCGGGGTGCCCAAGTGGAAGACGATCTCGGCGATCGTGGTGCCGACCGCGCTGTCGGGCATCGTCACCGGGATCCTGCTCGCGCTGGCCCGGGTGATGGGCGAGACCGCCCCGTTGCTGATCCTCGTCGGCTACTCGCAGGCCATGAACTTCGACATGCTCAGCGGTTTCATGGGATCGCTGCCCGGCATGATGTACGACCAGACCTCCGCGGGCGCCGGCGCCAACCCGGTCCCGACGGATCGCCTCTGGGGTGCCGCGCTCACCCTGGTCATCCTCATCGCGGCGCTGAACGTCGGCGCCCGTTTCATCGCCAAATTCTTTGCGCCCAAGAAGATCTAGGAGTCCTCGACATGGCCAAGCGCCTGGACCTCAAAGACGTCAACATCTACTACGGCAGCTTCCACGCGGTCGCGGGGGTTTCGCTGTCGGTGGAACCCCGCAGCGTCACCGCGTTCATCGGGCCGTCGGGCTGCGGTAAGTCCACCGTGCTGCGCACGCTCAACCGGATGCACGAGGTCATCCCCGGAGCCCGCGTCGAGGGGTCGGTGCTGCTCGACGGCGAGGACATCTACGGCCCCGGCGTGGATCCGGTGGGGGTGCGCAAGACCATCGGCATGGTGTTCCAGCGCCCGAATCCGTTTCCCACCATGTCGATTCGCGACAACGTGGTGGCCGGGCTGAAGCTGCAGGGGATGCGCAACAAGAAGACGCTCGACGAGGTCGCCGAGCGCTCGTTGCGGGGTGCCAATCTGTGGAACGAGGTCAAGGACCGGTTGGACAAGCCCGGCGGCGGGCTGTCCGGCGGCCAGCAGCAGCGGTTGTGCATCGCCCGGGCCATCGCGGTGCAGCCCGACGTGCTGCTGATGGACGAGCCGTGCTCGGCGCTGGACCCGATCTCGACGCTGGCGATCGAGGACCTGATCTCACAGCTCAAGAAGGACTTCACGATCGTGATCGTCACGCACAACATGCAGCAGGCGGCCCGGGTCAGCGATCAGACGGCGTTCTTCAATCTGGAGGCGACGGGCAAGCCGGGCAAGCTCATCGAGATCGACGACACCGGCAAGATCTTCTCGAACCCGTCGCAGAAGGCCACCGAGGACTACATCTCGGGCCGTTTCGGCTGACGGACCCTCCCCGCGAGCAGACACAAAATCGCACCATTTCCCGGGAAATGGTGCGATTTTGTGTCTGCTCGCGGAGGACCTGATCAGCGAGAGGCGGGGAGCTCGTCGCCCTCGGAAGTGCGGCCGGTGACCTGGAAGATGACCCGCCGGGCCACCTCGACGGCGTGGTCGGCGAAGCGTTCGTAGAACCGGCCCAGCAGCGTCACGTCGACCGCTGCGGCGACGCCGTGCTTCCATTCCTTGTCCATCAGCACGGTGAACAGGTGACGGTGCAGATCGTCCATCGCATCGTCTTCCTCGCGGATCCGCGCGGCCTTCTCCGGGTCGCGGGTCAGCAGCACCTCCTGCGCGCTGTGGCCGAGTTCGACGGCGACCCGCCCCATCTCGGCGAAATAGCCGTTGACCTCTTCGGGCAGCGCGTGCTGAGGATGGCGGCGGCGGGCGATCTTGGCGACGTGCAGCGCCAGCGCGCCCATCCGGTCGACGTCGGCGACGATCTGGATCGCGCTGACGATGGCGCGCAGATCCCCGGCGACCGGCGCCTGCAGGGCGAGGATCACGAAGGCTTCCTCTTCGGCGCGCACGCTGAGCGCGGAGATCTGGTTGTGGTCGGTGATCACCTGCTCGGCGAGCGGGAGGTCGGCCTGCAGCAGGGCTTGCGTGGCTCGCTCCATGGCAACGCCGGCCAGCCCGCACATCTCGCCGAGCAGGTTGTTCAGGGCATCGAGTTGCTCGTGGTACGCGGTACGCATGGGTCAACCCTACGGCGTGACACGCCGACCGTCACGGACCCGCCAGTGAACGAAAGGTGAATCCCACCTGCCCAAACGCTCGGACTACTCGCAGCTGGTGTCCGCGGCGTTGGTGACGGTCAGGTCCTCGGGCAGCTCGGTGGTCGGCGTCCTGGTGCCGCGGATGATGTGCACCTGCACCGCGGACCCGCTCGGGGACGGTGCGGCGACGGCGTCGAAGTCGCTGCCGAGGACCACCTGCACGACGTCGCCGAGGCCGGTGGTGCGCTCCAGGGTCGCGTCGGCGAACGACGACGCGACCGTGGCCGCGGCCTCCTCGTTGCCGGGGGAGAAGAACACGGTCGTGCGCGGCAGCGGGCCGGGGTAGTCGTCGGGTGTCGTGACGTTGAAGCCGTGCGCCTGGAGTGCGGCCGCGGCGGTGGCGCCGAGTCCGGTCGTCGCCGTCGAGTTCGACACCTGCACGGTGACGTTCTCCGGGTCGGTGGTCACGGCGTCGACGATCTCGTCGGACGGTCCGCTCTCGCCGGTGGTCGCGTTGGCCAGCGACTCCGGGGTGCCCGGCACCGGGGTGTTGTCGGCGTTGCGCTCCTCGGGCAGCGGATCGTCGTTGATGATCGCCGAGAACAGCGCCCGCATGTCGTCGAGGCGGGGGATCTCGTTGCCCCATTCGTCGGCGTACCCGACCGTCGGCACGGTCACGAACGTGATGCGGCCCGCGTTGACGCCCTGCACGGACTGGCCCAGGTCGACGAGGTCTTTGGTGTTGACGTTGTCGACGTAGCTGTCGTTGATGAACAGGTTCACCACGTTGTTGAGCTTGGACAGCGAGAAGAACGTCTCCTTGGAGATCAGCGAGCGCAGCAGCGACGACAGGAACAGCTGCTGGCGCTTGATCCGGCCGTAGTCGCCGTTGGTCTCGGTGGTCACCTGTCGGGCCCGCACGTAGTTCAGCGCGGTGGCGCCGTTGACGACCTGCCGCCCGGCCGTCGCCAGCACGGTGCCGAGTTCGTAGTCTTCGATCGGCTCGGTGGTGCACACCTCGACGCCGCCGAGGGCGTCGACCATCTTCGAGAACCCGACGAAATCGACTGCCATGAACCGGTTCACGTGCAGACCGGACAGCTTCTGGATGACCTTCACCAGGCACTTGGGACCGCCGACGGCAAAGGCCGAGTTCAGTTTGTACTCGGTGTAGACCTGTTCTTTGCCGTACATCGGCGACTCGGGGTCCTGAATCGGGCCGTACTCGCGGGTCTCGGGGTCCCACGGCTCGCATTTCATCGGCTCGATCTCGAGATCACGCGGAAACGACACGGCGACAACCCGTTTGCGGTTGGCCGGGATGTTCACCAGCATCACGGTGTCCGACCGGGCGCCCGCGGCGTCCTCGGTGGTGCCCGCGCCGATCTCGGCGTTGTCGCCGAGCCGGCTGTCGGTGCCGACGATCAGGAAGTTCTCGTCCCCGAACTGCGCGTTCGGGTCGACGATGTCCCGGGAGTCCGGATCCAGCGCCGACACCCGGTTGAGCAGGTTGTTCTTCGCGGACTGCCATTGCCACGCGCCGCCGGTCAGGACCAGCGCGAGAACCGCGGCCAGGGCCGCGGCGACCCGGCCGACGACGACGGCGCGGTGGTGGGTCAGCAGTCGCGGTGCGGGGGTGCGCCGGGCCGGGCGCAGCGCCGTGAGGTCGGGGATCTCGGAGGTCGGCGGGTCGATCACCGGAAGGATCGTGGTGTCGAAGTCGCCGGTGTCCGGATACGGCTCGGGCTCTGGTTCGGATACGGGCTCCGGGGCGCGCCCGGCGGTGCCGGTGTCGGTGTCGGTGTCGTCGGAGTCGGTGTCGTCGGCCGCGCGGTGGCGCTTCGGCTCGGTGGGCGGCGCCTCGCCGTTGATCTTCGCGATCAGGTCGGCGACGGTGACCGGCCCTGTCTGCTCGTAGTCGCGCGAGTCGCGCTTGGAGGTGTCGATCTCGCGTTCCCACGGCGCGGCGAGTGGCTTCGCCCTGTGGGATCGGGTAGGCCCGTCATTGTCGGTGCTCGCCGTGGCGTCAGGGGTGTCAGCGCCGCCGGGGAGGGCCGAGCCGCCGTCTCCGGAGTGCGGGCGGCCAGGAGTGGCGCCGTCGCCGTCACTCATGTTCCTACCGGCCTTCCAGCCCGGGCGGCGTATCGCGGTGCACGCGCGTCGTTGCGCTGTGGCACGCAGATTGCCGGGTGCCTGCTATCTGTCGTGGATCGCTGGTCCGCGCTCCTTGAGCCGAGCGGGACGGTTTGATCCCTCATCGTACTGAGACATCCTGAGATACCTCCAGCCGAACCCAGGTGTCAGATATCTCTCAGATCGGTGTCGATACCCTCTCGGGGCCGCCTCGAATCCATCGCGGGATGGTTTTGTCGCAGCTCAGCCGCCGGAATGCATGACGTCGGCCCCGGCGGGCACGGTGCAGTCGTCGGGGTCGTCGAGCCAGCCTTCGGGGAGCGTCACCGATGCCGGGGAGCCTTGGCGGCCGCGCGGGCCGTTGGCCGCGTCGGGGAACGGGACGTCGGGGTCGAGCTGGCCGAGCAGGTCGTCGAGCTCGGAAATGGTCTTGACCAGTGCGAGGGACCGGCGGAGATCGGCTCCTGCCGGGAAACCGTGCATGTACCACGCGACGTGCTTGCGGATGTCCCGCATGCCTTTGTCCTCCCCGAAATGCGCGGCGAGCAGCTCGCCGTGTCTGCGGATGATCCGCGCGACCTCGCCGAGGGTGGGCGGGACGGGCGGCGTCGCGCCGGTGAACGCCGCGGACAACTCGGCGAACAGCCAGGGCCGGCCCAGGCAGCCGCGGCCGATCACGACCCCGTCGCAGCCCGTCGCGGCCATCATGGCCAGCGCGTCACGAGCGTCGAAGATATCACCGTTTCCGAGCACCGGAACATTCGTGACGTGGGCCTTCAGCGCGGCGATCTGCTCCCAGTCCGCACTGCCCGAATAGCGCTGCGCCGCGGTGCGCGCGTGCAGCGCGACCGCCGCGGCACCCTCCTCGGCCGCGATGCGCCCGGCATCGAGATGGGTGTGATGCGCGTCGTCGATCCCGATCCGGAACTTCACGGTGACCGGGATATCGGTGCCTTCGGTGGCCTTGACCGCGGCCGCCACGATCTGGCCGAACAGCCGCCGCTTGTACGGCAGTGCCGCGCCGCCCCCGCGCCGGGTCACCTTCGGCACGGGACAGCCGAAGTTCATGTCGATGTGGTCGGCCAGGTTCTCGTCGACGATCATCTTCGCGGCCGCGTAGGTGTTGACCGGGTCGACGGTGTAGAGCTGCAGCGAGCGCGGCGACTCCTCCGGCGCGAACGTCGTCATGTGCATCGTCACCGGATGCCGTTCGACGAGGGCGCGCGCGGTGACCATCTCGCACACGTACAGGCCGCTGACCGTGCCGGCGCGGGCCAGCTCGAGTTCGCGGCACAGAGTGCGGAACGCGACGTTGGTCACCCCGGCCATCGGCGCGAGGACGACCGGGCTGCGAAGGTCGAACGGCCCGATCCGCAGGGATCGGGCCGGTCGAGGGGTATCGGTCAGGACGCTGATGATCCCACCAGCAGATTCTTGGCGGCCTTCTTCTCCGCCATCTGACGCAGCCGCTCCTCGCGGCGGTGCTTGGCGACCTCGAACTTGTCGACGGCGTCCTGCAGCTCCTCGACGAGCAGGCCGAGGTCGTCGCGCATCCGCGCGCTCTCGCCGTTGAAGTCCTCACGCTCGAAGATGCGCCACTTCTTCAGCACCGGCATCACGATGTCCTCGAGATGGATCCTCGGGTCGTAGACCCCGCCGGAGGCGATGGTCACGGCGCGCCGGCGGAAGTCCGGGATCGTGTATCCGGGCATCTTGAAGTTGCGCAGCACCTTGTGCAGCGACTTCATCGCCTGGTCGGGGGCGATCTCGAAACCGGCCTCCGACACGTCGCGGTAGAAGATCATGTGCAGGTTCTCGTCGGCCGAGACGCGCTGCAGCAGCTGGTCGGCGATCGGCTCTTCACAGGCCTTGCCGGTGTTGCGGTGCGAGACGCGGGTGGCCAGCTCCTGGAACGTCACGTAGATGACCGAGTCGAACAGGCTCTCGGCGAACAGGTCGGCCTCGACCTGCTGGTTCTGGCCGGGGGAGAAGCCGCGGGTCATCTGCTCGACGCGCAGCATCTCCAGCTCGACCGGGTCGACGTTGCGGGTGACGATCAGGTAGTCACGCAGCGCGATACCGTGCCGGTTCTCCTCGGCGGTCCACCGGTTGACCCAGAAGCCCCACGGGCCGTCCATGGTGAAGTTCATCGCGATCTCGCGGTGATAGGACGGGAGGTTGTCCTCGGTGAGCAGGTTCACCAGCATCGCGACCCGGGCGGTCTCGGACAGCTGCGACTGCTCCGGATCCCAGTCCTGGCCGCCGAGGGCGTAGTAGTTCTTGCCGTCGGACCACGGGATGTAGTCGTGCGGATTCCAGTCCTTCTTCATCCGCATGTGCCGGTTGACCAAAGGCTCGACGACGGGCTCGAGTTCCCTCAGCAGTTGCAGGTCGGTCAGGTCTTTCGACACGACACCTCCCAGTTATCTGTACCTGATGGTTGCACTCAATATATCTGTGTACGTCGGTGACATTCAAGCCGCCGCGCCGTGCCGCACACCAAGGTCGGAGGCCTCTTTTAGGTCACAGCCCTGCTGAGCAATAGCTCAGCACAGTGGTCGATGAACTGCTCTCGGGTGGCGGCCAGCCGGTTGTCGAGATATGCCGTGAACAATGCAGTGAGTGCCCCGATCAGGCCCGTGGCAACCATCGCCTGGGTGGTCGGATCGGTGATCCGGGTGAGGTTCTGCTGGAGCAACTCGATGAAGTTGGGCATCCAGCGCGCTCCGGAGCGGGCCAGCACCGGTTCGACCTCCGGGGCCAGCAGCAGCACCCGCCCGCGCGCCGGATCGTCGACCATCAGCGCGACGAACCGCTCGACGGCGTCGCGCATGCTCTCCGATTCGGCCAGCGTCGACATCGCCGCCGCGCACACCTCGTCGTAGACCGCGGCGACGTATTCGTCACGGTCGGAGAAGCTCTCGTAGAAGTAGCGTTCCGTCAGGCCTGCGGCCTTGCACACCGCGCGCACCGTGAGGTTCGGGCCGCCGGGGCTGCCGAGAAGCGCGATGCCCGCGGCGATCAGCTCGTCGCGGCGAAGCGCCTGGCGATCGGGCAGCGGAACACCCGACCATCTCCCGCGTCGTTGACCGGACGGCACGGCCCTCCTAAGCTCCATTAGTGACAACGTCTGTAGTCAAAATTGCGTGATGCGTCGAACGGAAAGAGCACAGTGACTCAAGATACGTCCGCGGCGGGGCCGGTGACCAGCGACTCCACGCCGGAGCCGGAGTCAGTGGCGGCGGGTTGCCCGGTCAGTCACGGCGGCTACGACGCACCTCCGCAGCCGCTCGGCCCGGACTCGCTTACCTGGAAGTACTTCGGACAGTGGACCGGTCTGTTCCAGGGCCCGTGGGCCGGGTCGATGCAGAACATGCACCCGCAGCTGGGCGCCGCGGTCAAGGACCACTCGATCTTCTTCATGGAGCGCATGCCCCGGCTGCTGCGGTCGATCTACCCGATCGGCGGGGTGGTGTTCGACGGCGACCGCGCCCCGAGGACCGGCGCCCAGGTGCGCGACTACCACATCGGTCTCAACGGCGTGGACGAGCAAGGGCGCCGCTACAGCGCGCTGAACCCCGACGTCTTCTACTGGGCACACGCGACGTTCTTCAAATCCACACTGCTGGCCGCCGAGCGTTTCCACGGCGGGCTCACCGACGACCAGCGCAGGCAACTGTTCGAGGAGCACGTCACCTGGTACCGGATGTACGGCATGAGCATGCGCCCGGTCCCCAAGACCTGGGAGGAATTCCAGGAGTACTGGGATCACATGTGCCGCAACGTGTTGGAGAACACCTGGGCCGCGCGTGAGGTGCTGGACCTGTCGACGATGCCCAAACACCCGTCGCTGGAATGGGTTCCGGACTGGCTGTGGACGCAGAACCTGAAGGTGATGCAGGGCTTTCTGGTGTTCATGACCGTCGGCCTGTACGACCCGCCGGTCCGCGAGCTGATGGGGTTCACCTGGTCCCCGCGTCAGGAATTCGTGCACCGGCGGATCGGGAACATGCTGCACCTGGCCACCAAGGTGCTGCCGGACCGGTGGTTGATGCATCCGCGGAAGCGCTCGGCGTTGGAACGCGAGTTCGGCCGTCTTCCCGCCGATTCACCGCTGGTCGAAACCCCGGCGCGCAACCTGCCCCCGGTCGAGTACCGGGACAACCCGCACTACTACAGCCCGAAGGTGTGAGTCAGCGGCAGCGTATGTGCGGCGTCCACGCGGCACCATCGAAATAGCGCAGCCGGCAAGGGTTTTGCGGGTCCGGGTACCAGTTCGGCCCCGCCGGCGTATAGCGGCCGTACAGCCCCCGTGGATCACCGGCGGCGCTGAGGCGGTTCTCGTAGTCGGCACGTGCCCGCAGGCCGGCGTCGCGGATCGCGGCGGCGCGGCGGCGTCTGCGCACGACGACGAACAGGCCGACCGCGACGACGAGAGCCACCGCTTCGTACCAGCCCTGCCACAGCCACCACGTCAGCGTCGTCGCCGCGACGGCGGTCACCACCGGGTGACGACGCAGAAATGGTCGTTGAACGTGCTGGTCGAGCATCGAAACCGATCATACGAGTGGAACGTGCTGCGGCATTCCGGGTCGATGACCGCAGCGGCGCGTCATGTTTGCGTTTTCCGGACAGCGGCTAGCTTGGAAGGCATGCAGGCGCCGGAGATCCTTGGCGGTCGCTACGAGCTGGGGCGCGTTCTCGGCCGCGGCGGGATGGCCGAGGTGCGCGAGGCGTGGGACAAGCGGTTAGGGCGCCCCGTCGCGGTGAAGCTTCTGTATCCGTCGGTGTGCACCCAGCCCGACACCCGGCGCCGGTTCACCACCGAGGCGCGTGCCGCGGCAGCGCTGAACCACCCGCACGTCGTCGCGGTCCACGACTCGGGTGTGCACGAGGGGCGTCACTACATCGTGCTGGAGCGACTGCCCGGTCAGAATCTGGCCGATGTGCTGGCTCACCACGGGCCGCTGCCTGCCGAGCAGGTGCGCGCGATCATGCGCGATGTGCTCTCGGCGCTGGGCGCCGCACACCGCAGTGGTGTGCTGCACCGCGACATCAAACCCGCCAACATCCTGTTCACCGAATTCGGCGGGGTGAAGATCGCCGACTTCGGCGTCGCGAAGAGCCCCGACACACCGCAGACGCTGACGAACCGGGTCTTCGGCACGATGGCCTACCTGCCGTTCGACCGGATCGCCGGCCGGCCGGCCACCCCCAGTGACGATCTGTACGCGCTCGGCGTGGTGGCCTACGAGGCGCTCACGGCCCGTCGTGCGTACCCGCAGGAGAATCTGACCGCACTCGCCGACGCGATCGCCGCGGGCCGGCTCGCTCCGCTGTCGACGCTTCGGCCGGACCTGGACCCGGCGTTGGCGATGACGATCGAACGCGCGATGGCCCGCGATCCACGGTTCCGGTTCGCCACCGCCGAGCAGATGCTCGCCAGTCTGGACGCACCGACCCGGCGGCCGGGACGCGCCGGGGGAGTGCTCGCCGCGACCGCGGTCCTGATTCTTTTCGCACTCGCGGCATTAGTAGTCGTCGCGTAGCGAAATCGTCGTTCTGACCTGCGCATATACGGTTGCTAACCGGTGGGTCGCGGTCAGGTAACGATCAGCGCGCCGTATTCAGATTTGATCATGAATGGTGTATTTTGCTGATTTTTTCGTTATCTTGCTGAACGTGGGTCGGCACTCATTACCGAAGCAGCGGCGAAATCCGTCGGTCTATCTGGTATCGGCACTCGCGCCCGCGGCGGTGTTCCTGGCCGTCAGAGGCGACGCCGGCCCGGTCGCGACCGTCGCGGATGAAGAACCCGTCGCCGCCCCGGCACCCGCTCCCGTCGTGGAGGAGGCCGTGCCGTGCTGTGTCGAGGTCGTCGCGGCGCCGGCCACCGGCCCGCAGCCCGCGCTGCTGACCGATCCTGGCAGCGCGGAGATCGCATCGGCATCGCTGGTCTCCGCGTCACGCTGGCGTGTGGTGGACCCGACGCTGCCCGCCGGAGTCGCCCCTGAGCGCGGCCTGCAGGTGCGCACGATCCTGACCGCTCGCAGCATCAGCGCGGAGTTCCCGGAGATCAACAACATCGGCGGGGTGCGTTCGGACTACCTGCGCTGGCACCCCAACGGTCTCGCGCTGGACGTGATGATCCCGAACCCGTCGTCGCAGGCCGGCATCGCGCTCGGCAATCAGATCGTGGCCTACGTGCTTGGCAACGCGAAGCGCTTCGGCATCCAGGACGCGATCTGGCGGGGTGTGTACTACACGCCAGGCGGAGCCCGCGCCGGCGGCTACGGCCACTACGACCACGTGCACGTCACGACCACCGGCGGGGGCTACCCGACCGGTGACGAGGTCTACTACCGCTAGTCGCTCCGGCACCTTGCACCGCGAGCGCGCGGGTCTGCACACCGACGCGCCGCTCTTTCCGGACTTTCCCGCGCGCTCGTCGCCGCCGAGCGCGCGGTTTGTGCCTGTCTTCGCGCTGATATCGCCGTCTGACGATCGTGGTGCCCCCACCAGGGCTCGAACCTGGGACCTGCGGATTAAAAGTCCGTAGCTCTACCGACTGAGCTATAGGGGCGTGGTGTCTCTCTGAGACGCCAAAAGGATACGGTACACAGCCAGTTTGAGGATTTGGGTGTCCGTACCCTAAGCTATCGAAGCTCCCAACGGACAGAGCGTTGTGAGTGCCCCGGAGGAATTCGGAATAGGCCCCCATCGTCTAGTGGCCTAGGACGCCGCCCTTTCACGGCGGTAGCACGGGTTCGAATCCCGTTGGGGGTACTCGCTACGACCACTTCGGTGGGAGGAGCAACACAGTAAGGCCCTGTGGCGCAGTTGGTTAGCGCGCCGCCCTGTCACGGCGGAGGTCGCGGGTTCGAGTCCCGTCAGGGTCGCCATTACGGCGAGGCACTTGCCAGGCAAGTGAACGGTGCCGTCCGGCCAGGTAGCTCAGTTGGTACGAGCGTCCGCCTGAAAAGCGGAAGGTCGCCGGTTCGATCCCGGCCCTGGCCACCACCACGTCGGTGACATGATGTACCCGATGATTCGTCTCCTCGCCTCCGCAGCCGCACTGTCCGCCCTTGCGACATTGCTCGCGCCCGCGGCCGCCGCACAACCCGACACCACCCTGGTGGATCTCGTCGACGCCGCAGCGCGCCGCCTGCAGGTGGCCGACCCGATCGCGGCGAACAAGTTCCACACCGGCGGCCCGATCCAGGACCCGGTCCGCGAGCAGCAGGTCCTCGATGCGGTCTCGGCCGAGGCCACCGCGCTGAACCTGGACCCGAACTACGTCACGACGGTGTTCCGGGACCAGATCGACGCGACCGTCGCGATCGAGTACAGCCGGCTCGCGCAGTGGACGTTCGACCCGGCGGTCGCCCCGGCGGAGGCGCCGGACCTGGCGTCCTCCCGCGGGGTCATCGACGCGCTGAACCGCGAGATGGTCACCCGAATGGCCGACGAGTGGGCCAAGCTGCATTCGCCGGCCTGCCCGGCCGAACTCGACCGGGCGAAGGCGACCGTGGTGCGGGAGCGCCGTCTGGACCCCCTCTACGTGCAGGGCATCGACTTCGCGACCCGCAACTACTGCCGCTGAGCCGACCATGTCCCGTGAGCCCACCGATTTCCGCGGGCGGTTGCTCGACGCACTGGAGGCGTCCATCGCCGAGCACGGTTACGCCAAGAGCACCGTCGCCGACATCGTCCGGCGGGCGCGAACCTCCCGGCGCACCTTCTATGAGCATTTCGACAGCAGGGAGTCGTGCTTCGTCGCGCTGCTGACCGACGCGAACACCGACCAGGTCCGGCAGATCTCCGAAGCCGTCGATCCGAGCGCACCGTGGCAGAAGCAGGTGCGCCAGGCCATCGAGACGTGGATCTCATCGGCAGAAGCCCGTCCGGCCCTGATGCTCAGCTGGATTCGGGACGTCCCGTCGCTCGGCGCGGTCGCACGAGGACTGCAGCGCGAGTCGCTGGAGAGCTTCATCGACATGGTCGGCACGCTGGGCGCCACCGACGAGTTCCGTGCCGCCGGCGTGGGTCCGGTGTCGCGGCAGCGCATCATCATGCTGCTCGGTGGCCTGCGTGAACTGACCGCGATCACCGTCGAGGAAGGCGGCACGATGAGCGACGTCACCGAAGAGGCCGTCGATGCCTCCATCGCGCTGCTGAGTCCGCACTGAGCCGAACACGTCGACGCGCCGGCGGTCAGCCGGTGGCTTTCGCGCGCTGATAGAGCGCCGGGTCGTGGCTGCACAGGATCATCAGGTCCGGTTCCCGGCGCCGGTACAGCTCGGTGAGCCGGGCGTGATTGTCCCGCACCTTCTTTCGGTCCGCCGCGACCGCCATCTCGAAGGCCGCCAACGACTTCGGCATCGGCGGTCCGTCACCGACCTCGCTGAGGTGGAAGAACGCATCGCCGGCGTGCAACAGCCACCGGTCCCCGGCGTCGACGGCCACGCAGGCGTGACCGTCGGTGTGGCCGGGCAGCGGCACCAGTGCGAAGCCGGGGCCGATCTCCGAAAGTTGTTTCGCCGCGGCGAATCCGCGCCACGACTCACCCTCGGCCTCGTGCTCGACGAGTTTCGGGCCGTGCGCCCACTGTGACGGCTGGAACCGGATTCGGCTCTGGATGGAACGAGACCGCATGGCGGAGAACGCTTCCCGCGCCGTGACGTGGACGGTGGCGTCGGGGAAGTCCGCGAGCCCGCCGATGTGGTCGGCATCGAAGTGCGTGACGATGATGTGGCGCACATCGGAGCTGCGAAACCCCAGCAGCGGCAGCTGCGCCGCCAGCGTCTCGGCGTGATCGAAGGCAGGTCTGATGAGCCGGCGCCGGATGCGGCCCAGCCCGTCGGGCCGGGCGCAGTCGTTGGTGCCGAATCCGCTGTCGACGAGCACCAGCCCGCCGTTCGTTTCGATCACAAGCACATGGCAGACCAGCGGGTCGGGCACCCCGAGCGGCCTCATGGTGCCGCAGTTGAGGTGGTGCACCTTCATCAGAGTTCCCCCGGCGTCGTGTGCTGCCCTGTAGTCAACAGACTCGGCGGCGGCGGCGCAACGCAAAAGTGCGGTCGGGTAATTTACGCTCATGGTCCGGCCTGCTCAGACGGCGCGCAGTGAGCGCACGCGGGAAGCGCTGCGCCAGGCCGCCGTCGTGCGGTTCCTCGCCCAGGGGGTCGAGGACACCACCGCCGAGCAGATCGCCTCCGACGCCGGGGTGTCGCTGCGGACGTTCTACCGGCATTTCGCGTCCAAGCACGACCTGCTGTTCGCCGATTACGACGCGGGCCTGCACTGGTTCAGGGCGGCCCTGGCGGCGTGCTCACCCGAGGATCCGATCATCGAGTCGGTCCAGGCCGCGATCATGGCCGCACCCTATGACGACTGGGCCGTCACCAACATCGCGGCGATGCGCTCCCAGGAACTCGACGACGGCCGCATCGTGCGCCACATCCGCCAGGTGGAGGCCGAATTCGCCGAGGCGATCGAAGAGCACATGACCAAGAGCAACAACGCGTCGCGCGGCACCGACGAACGCATGCGCGTCACCGTCACGGCGCGCTGCATCGCCGCGGCGGTGTTCGGCGCGATGGAGGTCTGGATGCTCGGCGAGGACCGCTCCCTGTCCGAACTGGACCGGTTGTGCCGGCACGCGCTGGAGCTGCTGCGCACCGGGATCGAGGACCCCCGCTAGTCCGCCGAGACTGCAGGTACGCAGCCCTCCACTCGAACATCTCCTGCTGGAATGCAATTTCGGCTGTGATGTTTTGTCATTATTGACAAAACATCGCTGTCGTGTCAGCCTCAGCCGATGACGGACTTCGATGCGATCGTCGTCGGGGCGGGCCACAACGGGCTGACGGCGGCGGCGCTGCTGCAGCAGGCGGGGCTGCGCACTCTGTGCCTGGATTTCAAGCTCTACGCCGGCGGGATGGCCTCGACGGTCGAGCTGTTCGACGGCTTCCGGTTCGAGATCGCCGGTTCCGTGCAGGTGCCGACGTCGGCCGTGGTCAGCGACGCGCTGGGGCTCGGGGATCTGCCGACCGTCGATCTCGACGTGATGTCGGTGCAGCTGCGCGGTGTCGGCGACGACCCGCTGATCTACTACACCGACCCGATGAAGCTGCTGACGCACCTCAACGAGGTGCACGGCGCCGAGGCGGTCAACGGTATGGCGGGTCTGATGGCGTGGTGTCAGGCGCCGACCCGCGCGCTGGGCCGCTTCGACGCGGACCAGCCACCGAAGACGCTCGACGAGATGTTCGCCTGCGCCACCAACGAATTCGAGCGCCAGGCGATCAGCGACATCCTGTTCGGTTCGGTGTCCGACGTGCTCGATCGCTACCTGCCCGACCGTGAGAAGCACGGAGCGCTGCGCGGGATGCTGGCGTTCCTGGCGGTCAACACGACCTACCGCGGACCGCAGACCCCCGGCAGCGCCGCCGCACTGGCGTTCGGGCTCGCGGTGCCCGACGAGAACGCGACGCTGATCAAGAAATTCCGCGGCGGTATGGGCGCGGTCACCGAGCGCCTGCTGGGACTGTTCAGCGGCGCGGGCGGCGAACTCCGGTTGCGCAGCAAGGTCACCGAGATCCTGGTCGAGGACGGCAGGGTGACCGGGGTGCGGCTGGAGGACGGGTCGATGCTGACCGCCCCGGTCGTCGTGTCGAATCTGGCCCCCGACCTGACGGTCAATTCCCTCGTCGACGGCGGCGCGATCCCGGCGGAACTGCGGGAACGGTTCTCCCGCATCGACCATCGCGGCAGCTATCTGCAGATGCATTTCGCACTCGACGGTCCGCCGACGTTCGCCGCGCCATACGAGGTGCTCAACGACCCCGAATATCAGTCCGCGATCGGAATCTTCACCACGCCCGAGGAACTGCAACGGCAGTGGGAGGAATCGGCCAGGGGAGTGGTGCCCGCCGATCCGGCCATCGCCCTGCAGATCCCGTCGGCTAACGACCCGAGCCTGGCCCCGCCGGGCAAGCATGCGGTCTCGGCGTTCTCGCTGTGGTTCCCGCTGTCAGAGGAGCAGGCGGGATACGGGGAGATGAAGACCGAGATGGGGCAGCGGGTGATCGACAAGATCACCCGGCTGGCACCGGATTTCGAGAAGCTGATCCTGCGGCACACCACGTTCACGCCGAAGCACATGGGCACGATGTTCAACGCACCCGGCGGGGACTACTGTCACGGCCTGATCCACCCCGAGCAGATGGGCCGCAACCGTCCCGGGCCGAAAGGCTATGTCGACCAACCGATCCCGATCGACGGCCTGTATCTGGCCAGCGCAGGCTGCCACGGCGGGCCGGGCATCACGTTCATCCCCGGCTACAACGCGGCGCAGCAGGTGCTGGCCGACCGGGGCTGACGCGAGGTCACTTCGTCGCAGGGCCGCTCGGGGTCGCGCCGCCCTCGTCGGACCAGTCGTTGCCGTCGTCGTCACCCTTCGACGGGTCGGTGACCACGTCGTCGTCGGTGCTCGCCGGGGCGGTGTCGGTCGTGGTCGTCTCTGGCTTGTCTTTGGTCACGGCGCACGATTACCCGGGTGAGCGCGGGTTCATTCACCACGACGGCGCAGTTGCGCCATCCAGTCCTTGGGCACCCGCCCCCTGGGCCCCGGCACCGTCTCGCCGTTGGGGCGACTCTGCGGTGGGGCGAGTTCGGGACCCTCGTAGTACTGGCCGGTGGCGTAGTTCCAGAACCAGTCCTCGCCCGGCTCGAAGGACCGGATGATCGGGTGCCCGCTGGCGCGCCAGTGCGCCGACGCGTGCTTCTCCAGTGAGTCGTCACAGCAACCGATGTGGCCACAGGCCGCGCACCGTCTCAGGTGCACCCACCAGCCATGCGCGGCTTCGCACTCGGCGCAGCCCGTCCCGCTCGGCGGGACCTCCGGATCGATGAAGCCGTCCGCGGCGTCACTCATCTGAGCAACCCTACGACCTCAGTCCGCTGATCTCGATCCGAACGGCGATCGCCGTGGTCTAGGGTCTCCTGCCATGGCAACCAAGGATTCCCGCGAGGTCGTGATCGACGCAACACCCGAGCAGATCCTCGACGTCATCGCCGACGTCGAAGCGACCCCGACCTGGTCGCCGCAGTATCAGAAGGCCGAGGTGCTCGAGCGCTTCGACAACGGCAGGCCCAAGCAGGTGAAGATGACGGTCAAGGCCGCCGGCCTGACCGACGAGCAGGTCATCGAATACACCTGGGGCGACAACGAAGTCACCTGGACGCTGGTGTCGGCGTCGCAGCTGAAGGCACAGGACGCCGGCTACACGCTGACCCCCGAGGGCGACAAGACGCGGGTGCGGTTCGACATCGCGATCGACCTGTCGGTGCCGCTGCCCGGGTTCATCCTCAAGCGCACCATGAAGGGCGGCGTCGAGACGGCGACCGAAGGCCTCAAGAAGCAGGTCCACAAAGTCCTCCAGGGCTGACCGGTGCGCCGGGGCAAAGTTTGCTGCCGAATACGCTGCGCGGGACCGCGGGGCTGACTACGATTTGCCGGTATGGCGGTTCGGGCGTCCAGTGAGATCGTGATCGAAGCCCCGCCGGAGGCGATCATGGACGCCTTGGCGGACGTGGAGTCGGTGGCCGCGTGGTCGTCGCTGCACAAGGGCGCAGAGGTGATCGACCGCCATCCCGACGGCAGGCCCCACCACGTCAGGACGACGGTGAAGATCATGGGCATCGCCGACAAGGAGATGCTGGAGTACCACTGGGGCGAGGACTGGGTGGTGTGGGATGCCGAGCAGACCTCGCGACAGCGCGGACAGCACGGCGAGTACAACCTGACACCCGTCGGCGAACAGCGGACCAAGGTGCGGTTCGACCTGATCCTCGACCTGGCGGCACCGTATCCGACCTTCCTGGTGCGCCGGGCCAGGCAGATGGTCCTCGACGTCGCGCTGCAGAATCTGCGCGAGCGCGTCCTTGCGGCGTGGGTGTGAGGGTTTCGCGCACGCCGAGTTGATGTGCCGGAGCGGGAATACCCCGCCGCGACGGCCAAGTTGCTGCGCATATGACCGCTGGAATCATGCTGTTCGCCAATGCCGATGCGGACAACGCCGTCGACGATTACGTCTCCCAGGCGCGCCGCGCCCGTGACCTGGGAGTGCCACACGTATGGGTGGCCCAGCAGTTCGACTACGACGCGATCACGCTGTCCGGGTTGATCGGCGCCGCGGTGCCCGGCCTCGGTGTCGGTACGGCGGCGGTGCCCTTCAATCCGCGCCACCCGCTGACCGTGGCCTCGCAGGCGCAGACCGTCCAAGCCGCCACGCACGGAAACTTCAGCCTCGGAATGGGTTTGGGCGCCCACGAACCTGAACGGGTGTCCTACGGCCAGGCCTGGCCGGGCACGATCGACCGGTTGCGCGAGTACCTGGCCGTCCTGCGGTCGGTGTTCGACACCGGCGCGGTCGATTTCCACGGCGAGCGCTTCACCGCCGCGCCGACCTGGCCGGTACGACTGGCCGGTGGCACGCCGGTACCCGTGTACGTCGCAGCGATGGGCCCCAAGGCGCTGCGGGTGACCGGTGAACTCGCCGACGGCACACTCCCGTACCTCGCGGGGCCCCGAACCCTCGACGAGTTCATCGTGCCGACGATCACCGAAGCGGCCGCCGACGCCGGCCGGCCCGCGCCGCGGATCATCGCGTTCGTGCCCGCGCAGGTCACCGACGACGTCGAGGCGGCGCGCGCCGCGGCCGCCGAGCAGCTCGCGTTCTACGCGACCATCCCGTCGTATCAGAAGGTGATCGCGCGCGAGGGCATCACCGACCTGACCGACCTGACGGCCATCGGCGACCCGGACGCGGTGCGCCGCGCACTGCAGCGCTACCGCGACGCGGGCGCCACCGACATCGTGCTCAGCCCGATCGACCGGACCCGGCCGGACGAGCGGCTGTGGGAGTTAGCCGGCGGGCTGTAACCGGCGCAGCCGGCGGATCGCCTCGTCGAGAGTCTCCTCGCGCTTGCAGAACGCGAAGCGCACCAGATGGTTCCACTCGCCGGCGTGCGCTGCGGCCGGATCGCAGAACGCCGACATCGGGATGGCGGCCACCCCGACCTTCTCGGGGAGCTCGGCACAGAACGTCGTGCTGTCGTGGTAACCCAGCGGGCGCGGGTCGACGGTGAGGAAGTAGGTGCCGAAGCTGTCGAAGACGTCGAAACCGATGTCGGTCAACGCCGACGCGAGCCGGTCACGGCGGGCCTGGAACGACTCGCACAGCGCGTCGACCCAAGCGTCCTCGGTGTTGAGCGCGTGGGCGACCGCGGGCTGGAACGGCGCACCGCCGACATAGCTCAGGTACTGCTTGGCCGCGCGCACACCGGCAATGAGATCGCGTGGCCCACAGGCCCACCCGATCTTCCAGCCGGTGACGTTGAACATCTTGCCCGCGCTGCTGATCGTGACCGTGCGTTCGGCCATACCGGGATAGTCGGCCAGCGGGCGGTGGCGCCTGCCGTCAAAGACCAGATGTTCGTACACCTCGTCGGTGATGACCAGCAGATCGGCGGCCACCGCGAGCTCGGCGATCCCGCGCAACTCCTCGTCGGAGGCGATCATGCCGGTCGGGTTGTGCGGGGTGTTGACGATCAGCGCCCGGGTTCGCGGTGTCACCGCCGCGCGTAGCGCTTCGATGTCGATTGCGAAGTGCCTGCCGTCCTGGTGCAGCGGCACCGCCCGGCGGTGGCATCCGGCCATCGCGATGACGGGGGAGTACGAGTCGTAGAACGGCTCGATCAACAACACCTCGGAGCCGGGCTCGACGAGCCCGAGGATCGATGCGGCGATCGCCTCGGTGGCGCCGACGGTGACCAGCACCTCGGTGTCTGGGTCGTACTCGCTGCCGTAGCGGCGCCTGCGCTGGGCGGCGATGGCCTCGCGCAGCGATGCGACCCCGAGCCCGGGCGGGTACTGGTTGACGCCGTCGGCGATCGCGTTCTCGGCGGCCTTCAGCATCGCCGGGGGACCGTCCTCGTCGGGAAACCCCTGCCCCAGGTTGACCGCGCCGACGCGGGTGGCCAGCGCCGACATCTCGGCGAAGATCGTCACCGCGTAGGGCTGCAGGCGTTGCACCGTCACGGTTTCGAGCCTACGTGGGACGGCGCGGCACCCGGCGGGCGACGGTGGTCAGGTGGTGAACAGCCTGGCGGTGCGTGTCTCGTGCCGCATACCGCCGATCTCCAGCGCCGGGGCGGCGCTGCACAGGTCCTCGAGCGGGCGCGCGACCGCCGCCCTCGCGAGCGCCACCAGTGCCGGTGCGGTGCCGGTCTGGATTCGCTGGCTGTGCAGCGGACCGAGCCGCCCGAGCCGGATCGCGGCGCTGAGCATCGACGCCATCACCGAGCGCATCGAGCCCAGCACCGCGATGTGCACGGGCACCCCGAGGTGCGCCTGCAACGCCCCTTCGACCACCGCGCAGTGACCCGGCGCATTCCCGTCGACGACCCGGTCCAGGTACTCGCAGTCCCGGACCAGGCCGGCCCGACGTGCCGCGGTGGCCAGCTGGCGGCCCGCCGATTCCGACGCGACGCGGGCGTTGCCGAACAGTTTGTAGGACGCCAGCAGCGCGTCGAGGCCGGCCAGCGCGCCGGTCACCGCACCGCGGTCGGCGCACGCCCGCCACGCCGCCGCGCACACGGTGGCGTCCAACGGGGCGTAACTGTTGGTGACGTAGGCGAGCACCGCGGCGCCGATGTCGTCGGCCACCGCGCCGGGGCGGTCGGCGAGCCACTGTTCGAGGCCCTGACTGTGCACCATGCGCCCCGACGGGAAAGCGCTGTCGTGCAACTGCATCCAGAGCGCGAGCGCGACGTCGGGGTCGGCGGCGGTGGGGTCAGTGATGGTGGCCGACATGAGAATCCGAGGAGGTCCGGGACCAGCCGTTGCGCGCCAGCGGCTGCCGTGTCACGTCACCGAGGACGCCGAGTTCGTCGAGGAGTTCCTTCGCCGCGTGGGCGCTGGTGAACAACGGCGCGGCCACAGAGCCGGATTCGACGTCGATCGGGGCGTGCTGGTTGCCGAGCAGATAGCCGAGCAGCAGCATCCTGCGCGCCCCCGCGACACCGTCGTTGTCGGCGAAACGGACCGTGATCGCCTCCTCGGCGGGGCGGCGGACGACCACCACCGAGGTGTCGTCGGCGGCGATCACCGCGCCGTCGCGCAGGAACGTGCCGCGCGGCAGGGTGATGTGAACGACCAGACCGGTGTCGGCGGTCACGACCTGCCGGTGCTTGGTGGCGTCACCCCAGCCGATGTCGACATGGTGTCGGGCGAGTCCGGTGAATCTGGGCTCGGAGATCTCGCCGAGTACGCTGTGCGCGTTCACTGTTCACCCACCTCCAGCAGTTCGGCCCGTGCCGCGTCGAACAGCCGCTGCCGGGCGCGGTGCAGATCCGGGGCGCGGCCTGCGACCAGTCGCGCG